>NZ_SOGF01000015.1:0-38779 GCF_004402355.1 Cryobacterium sp. TMS1-20-1
TAAGGTGGGCCCGGGCGAGTGTGGCGCAACCGCCGCGCGGCGCGCGGGCGACGCGGGCGACGCGGGCGACGCGGGCGACGCGCGAAGCGTCGCCGCGCCCAGCGCGGCACTCTTGGGCGCAGCCAGGCCGGAAAGTGCCAGGGGCCGCTCACCGGCAGACCCTGCGCAATTCGCCGCCGCCGTAGAACGAACCGGCGCATGAGCAGCAGGTACAGGGCCGCCAAAACGAGCAGAATGCCGATGCTCATGTCGTGATCCCCATGTCGTCAGTCTAAGCGGGGCACTATACTTGACCACGATCACGGGAGTCCGGTAAACCGGGCTGAGAGGAAGCTGACCAAGCTTCGACCGTCGAACCTGATCTGGATCATGCCAGCGCAGGGAGGCTTCTCAATCCCGTGCCCTGTATTCACCTACGGAAAGGGCACGAAACAGTGCACGCTACAACGAGTTCACTCAAGCAATCCGCTCCGGCGGGAGCCACGAAGCGCAACTTTCGCTGGCGCGTCGTCGACATCGTCGTTGCCAGCGTCATCGGCGTCGCGGGCGGTGTCATCTTCCTCGTCTGGAATCAGGCGAGCAACCCCCTGAGCGGTCTACTTTCGCCGCTGCTGCCGGGCCTATCGGCTCTCCTGGGCGGAGGCTGGCTGTTCGCTGGCGTGCTCGGCGGTCTCATCATTCGCAAACCCGGGGCCGCGCTGTACACGGAGCTCCTTGCCGCCGTCGTTTCCACGCTGATCGGCAACCAATGGGGACCACTGACTCTGGTGTCTGGCCTGGTGCAGGGTCTTGGCGCCGAGCTTGTCTTCGCTCTGTTCCTCTACACGAACTATCGTCTCTACGTCGTGTTGTTGGCGGGCGCTGGGGCCGGACTTGCCATGGCCATCAACGACCTGGTGCTGTGGTATCCCGGTTCAGCGAGCGCATTCGCGACGATTTATATCGTGAGCGCGATTATTTCGGGCGTCGTTATCGCCGGGCTCCTGTCCTGGTTCGCTGCGCGCGGCCTGGCTCGCACGGGCGCGCTCAACCGCTTCGCGGCGGGTCGCATCGCCGGTCGAACCGCGATCTAGGCGAGCGGATGCTGGTGGGCGCGACGCGGGGAGGCGCATCCGTCGACGCCCGCGACTGGGGTTGGCGCCATTCCGGTCGGCGGCGCTGGGCGGTGAGCGAGCTGTCCCTCCGCATCGAGCCTGGCGAGCGGATTCTCCTGCTCGGTGCATCCGGTTCGGGAAAATCGACGCTGCTGCATGCGCTGGCTGGCGTGCTCGGCGGCGACGAAGAGGGCGAGCAACGCGGTAGTCTGCGCGTGAACGGCACCGAGCCTGGCAACGCCAGGGGTCAGGTCGGCCTGGTCCTCCAGGACCCCGACTCGCAGGTAATTCTCGCTCGCGTCGGCGACGACGTCGCTTTCGGTTGCGAAAATATCGGCGTGCCGCGTGAGGAAATTTGGCGGCGCGTACAGGATGCCCTCGAGATGGTCGGCCTCGACGTCCCCGTTGGCCACCCGACGTCCGCCTTGTCAGGCGGCCAAAAACAGCGTCTTGCTCTCGCTGGAGTGTTGGCCATGCAGCCGGGTCTGCTGCTCCTCGATGAGCCGACGGCAAATCTCGATCCGGTCGGCGTGCGGGAGGTGCGCGAGTCCGTCGCCCGCGTTCTGGCACACACTGACTCGACGTTCATCGTTATTGAACATCGGGTTGAGATCTGGAAGGACCTCGTCGACCGGGTGATCGTTCTGGGTGCCGACGGGGGAGTCCTGGCCGACGGATCCCCGAGCGACGTTCTCCTCGCGCAGGGAGTTGCACTGACCGCCTCCGGCGTCTGGGTACCCGGTGTGCCACACACGCTTCCCGTAAGGCCTCCGCGAGAGACCGGTCAGCCAACGCTCTTGTCGACCAGTTCTCTCGCGATTGCGCGCACTCGGGATTGTGTGGTTGCCGAAAATATCGACCTTGAGGTGCCGGAGGCCTGTGCTCTGCTCATCACCGGACCCAACGGAGCCGGCAAGTCCACCCTCGCGCTCACCCTGGCGGGGCTCCTGCGCCCCGCCGCCGGGCGGGTCGTCGCCAGCAGCGCTCTCGCCGCTGGCGCAGGCAGCGACCCGATCCGCTGGAAATCGCGCCAGCTTCTGAGTCGAGTGGGCACCGTCTTTCAAGACCCGGAACACCAGTTCGTCGCTGGCACCGTGCGCGCCGAACTGGCCGTCGGACCGCGAGCCCTCGGTCTGTCGGACGCGCTGCTGCACCGGCGCGTCGACGGTCTGCTGGATCGCCTTCGCCTGGACCACCTGGCCGAGGCCAACCCATTCACCCTGTCCGGTGGCGAGAAACGACGTCTGTCGGTCGCCACAGTGCTGGCCACCCAACCCCGACTTCTGGTGCTGGACGAACCCACGTTCGGTCAGGATTTTCGCACCTGGCAGGAGATCGTTTCGCTGCTGCGTGACCTCCTGGACGCGGGCACCGCCATCGTCGCGGTCTCCCACGACACAGACTTCGTTGCCGCCGTCGCTGATCGGGAATTTCGAGTCGAGGGCCGCGGCTCCAAGTACGATCTCAGCGCGGTTCTGCCATGAGTGTCTTGACACCCACGCGGGGAGTGCGAGCGATCGACCGGATCAATCCGGTCGCGAAACTCGCTGCCGCGCTCCTGCTCGCCGCAGTCCTGGTGCTGACCATCGATTGGGTATCCGCCGCCGTCGCCCTGGCCTGCGAAATGCTGCTCTTTCTGTGGGCTGGGCTTACTCTTCGAGTCTTCTTGTGGCGAACCGCGCTGGTCTGGCTGGCTGCACCGTCCACTGGAATCACGACGCTGCTGTATGGTCAGGCCTCCGGTCAGGAATATTGGTCATTCGGACTCATCCAGGTAACCGATGGCTCAATTGATCTGGCCCTCGCCACGACCCTGCGGGTGCTCGCGATCGGGCTGCCTGCCGTCGTCCTGTTCATCACCGTCGATCCCACCGATCTCGCCGACGGGCTGGGACAGGTCGTGCACTTGCCCGCCCGGTTCGTGCTCGGCGGACTTGCGGCGCTGCGGATGGTCGGGCTGTTCATCGAGGACTGGCGTGCCCTGGGACTTGCCCGCCGGGCACGCGGGGTAGCGGATGGCGCGGTGCTGCGCCGCCTGGGCAACCAGACCTTCGCGCTCCTGGTGTTGTCCATTCGGCGGGGCAGTAAACTCGCCACCGCCATGGAAGCGCGTGGCTTCGGCGCTCCCATCCAACGCACCTGGGCTCGGAGTTCAACGTTCGGCCTGCGGGAATGGTCACTCATCGGGATCGGGCTGATGATCGCCGTTTTGGCCGTCGTGATCTCGGTATCCACGGGAAACTGGAACTTTGTCTTCGCTTGATTCTCTGCGCGCCACGACCCTGCTGGCGCCGGTGTTCCAGGCCGTCACCGCGGCCGGGCCGAACCCGGTGGTGCTCATCGATGGGCCGAGTGGCGCGGGCAAGAGCACCCTCGCCGACGCCCTCGTGGCAGAGTGGCCGGGCAGTCAAACCCCGCAGCTTGTGCGGATGGACGATATCTACCCCGGCTGGGATGGCCTCGACGCGGCCATCGACCACCTGCGCCGGTACCTTCTCGAACCCCGACGCACCGGGCGGCCGGCGGCCTGGCAGCGCTACGACTGGAGCGCGAATCAGCGAGCCGAGTGGCATCCGCTGACTAAAGAACGACCACTGATCGTTGAGGGTTGCGGAACGCTCGCGGCCGCGCATGAGCCGCTCAGCGACGTGCGCGTGTGGCTGGCCGCCGACGACGACCTGCGCAAACAACGAGCGCTCGACCGCGATGGAGAGGCGTTTCGAATGCACTGGGACCAGTGGCAGGACGAATGGACGGCCTACCTCACGCAGGAGGCACCCGAACGTCGTGCCACCGTGCGCCTGCGTGCGGGCGGGTAGGCGACGAGAGCGGGCGACACGCGCCAGCGAGCCCACCGGGTAACCCGGGGCGCACAGGACTAGATTAACTGCCATGAATACCTTCGACCGTGACGATGCCGGCGCCCCCACCCTGTATATCGCCGAGTTCATCGACGGCCCGCTCGAGGGTCAGATCGATTCCCGGGCCCTTGTGCGCGGCAAACACGCGCCCCGCATCAGCATGGTGGCCGCCGTCGCCGGACTGGAGTCGGTGTTCTGGTACGACGAGGTCGACGAACGAGACGTCAACGGGCAACGCCGCGTGCGCTACTCCTTCGACAAGGGCGAGAGTGATCCGATCGACACCGAGGTGGAGCCGATCTAACTACTGATCGAGCAGCGCCGTGATCATCACGATCGGGTGCAGCAACCGCCACCCCAGCCCCGGATTGTTGATCGCCTGGTCGAGTTTCAGCGCGGCCGAGAGTTCCTCCCCGGCCACGGTGAGCTGCACCTCTCCGACGTTCGCGCCGGTGCGCGCGGTGGCGAAATCCTTGAGTGTGACCGTGGCAGCCTCCGGCGTGGCGGCCTGCCAGGCATAACGGGTGCGGGAGACGCCGACCACGGCGGAAGCCTCGTCACCCCAGGCCGATTCGAACGTCGCGTACTCGTCGCCGGCGGCCAGTACCGGCAGCGGACCGACTCCAGCGCGGGCGCTCTCCATCAGGGCGGTGAGGTCCGCGGTGAGCGCATCGTAGGTCGGTTCGCCGATGAAAGCGCCCGAGAACGTGAAGCTCGACGCGCCGTCGCTGACCTCGGCGGTGAACAGAAAACAGACGCCGGCGGCATCCGTGTAGCTGCGCGAAATACCGGTGATGCCCTCCTCGGGCAGAAATGAAGTGGTGTTCTCGACACCGCGACGGTCCGCCAAAGCGGATGCTGGGCGTTCCAGGATCGAAGAGACGATCGGGTCGGTCGCGGCGAGACCCGCGAGGCGAGCCAGATCGGTAGCGGTCCCAGCGCTGCCATCGCCGAGGCCGGTAGCGTCGACAACGGCGGAGCCGGTCAGCCCGTTGTCGGCGAGCCAGGCGTTGGCGGCTTCAACGTAGGCGTCGAGGGAGCCGAAAGCCCAGCGCGCCACACTGTCGGCGTGGTTGTTGCTCGAGCCCAGCAGCAGTGCCTGCAATAATTCCAGCTCGGTCCACTGCTCGTCGGCGAAGACCGTGACCGAGCGGGCACCGACCTGGTCGTAGTCCAGATAACTCTGAAAGTCGGCGGCAGTCAAAGTCACCACGGGGCCGGATTCCCCGTCCGCGATCGGCTTGGCATCGAGAACGACGAGGGCGGTGACAACCTTGGCGATGGATGCCATCGGCAGTGCTTCCGCCGTTCCGGCGACGGCGATCGGCTCCGCAGCTTGCGAAACGGTACCGGTCGACGTGGTGCCTGAGGCATCACTCGTCGTCGCGGCGAGCACGGCGATGGCGCTCGCGCCATTGGCGGAGAGTACCGGGGGAGTGGGGGCGAAGGCACCGGCGGCGGGCGTGACGGTGGTCGCGGCCACGGCGGGTAGCGGACCGAGAAGCATCGCGGGACCGTAGACACCAAGGCTGAGAATCACGACGGTTCCGACCAGAATTCCGATCAGACGGCCAGGACGGAAGGAGCTCATTCTGCAAGGCTAGACCGCTTGCGGTCAGCTCCAGCCGAGCTCATGCAGCCTGTCGTCATCAATGCCATAAAAATGGGCGATTTCGTGCACGAGTGTGATGTGAACTTCGTCGTGCAGGTCGTCGAGTGTCGTACAGATAGCGAGTAGCGGCTCCCGATACAGCACGATGCGATCGGGCATCTCCCCGAAGCCGTACTGGCCGCGTTCGGTCAGCGCCACGCCGTCGTAGAGGCCGAGGGTGTCCAGGGTGCCGTTCTCGGGCCGGTCCTCGACCACGAAAATAATATTGTCGAGACCATCAACCATGTCATCGGGCAGCAGATCTAGCTCGCCGACAACGAGGGCTTCGAATTCGGACGCGTCCAGCTCTAGCATCACTGACCAAATCGTGAACGGTGAATCATTGGGGTGAGTAACGGGGATTGAACCCGCGACCTCCTGGACCACAACCAGGCGCTCTGCCAACTGAGCTATACCCACCATGCGTCCCCACGTCTACAACGCGGGGCAACTCAGCAATCCTATTACACCTCGGAGGTGAATAAGTGCACAACCTCCGCGGCCTGCGACTTGGCTTCGTCACTCGAGGGCCCTGGGTCGGCCACAAACACCGTCTGGCGGTAGTACGCGAGTTCGCGAATCGACTCGAGAATGTCGGCCAGGGCACGGTGGCCGCCGTCCTTGGCTGGGGCGTTGAAGTAAACGCGTGGGTACCAGCGTCGGGCCAACTCTTTGATCGACGACACGTCGACATTGCGATAGTGCAGCTGGTTGTCGAGGCGCGGCATGTAGCGGGTGAGGAAGGCACGGTCGGTGCCGATGGAGTTGCCGGCCAGAGGTGCCTTTTGTTCGGCCGGAATGAACTTCAAGACATACTCGAGTACCTGGTACTCGGCCTCGGCCGCGCTGATCCCGTTCGGAATCTCGGTGATCAGCCCCGAGGATGTGTGCATGTTGCGCACGAAATCGCCCATGTTTTCGAGGGCAGAGTCGTTGGGCTTGATGATGAGGTCAAGACCGGGGTCGAGCACATTGAGGTCGTAGTCGGTGATGACGACGGCGATCTCGACGAGCTCGTCGCGGTCCAGGTCCAGCCCGGTCATCTCGCAGTCGATCCAGACCAGGCGGTCGGGGCTCTTCGAGGTCGGGGAGGCGGTCGGGGCGGGCGTCGGTGCTGTATCCGTCGTGCTGTTCGTCATGCCTTGAGTCTACCGGTGGCCCCCGACAGGGCCTGTAAACTTGAAAACACTGTTCGTTTGCGCGTGATCTGCGAGGCCCCTGATGGAATTCACCCTGTATTCGTCGTCATTCTGCGAGCCGTGCATGCAGACGCGTGCCGTGCTGGCCGAGGCGAAGCGGCTCGTTCCCGGTTCGACCGTGCGTGAGATTGATGTTGCCGGTGCACCAGAGCAAGCCGAAGCCCTGCTCATTCGCAATACCCCGACCGTCGTCATTACCAACAGCGAAGGTGCCGAGGTCTTTCGTGCGGCCGGCGTACCGACTCTGGCCCAGGTTCTCGTTGCCGCGGCCAAAGCCCTCTGAGTGATGAGAGCCCCCACCCGGCGCACGATTCTCGCCAGCATCACGGGTACGCTGATCGCGTCGCTGGCCCTGGTCGGGTGTTCCGCCGGAACCGCGTCCACGGACGGTGGGCCGGACACGAAGTTGACCGTTGGTCTGCTCGCTACGCCGGGCAACCTCGACTACACCACGACCGCCGGTGCGGCCATTCCGCAGGCGCTTCTCTATAACGTCTACGAGGGCCTCGTGAAACTCGACAACGAGGGCACGATCATTCCCCTGCTCGCCGAGTCCTGGACGGTCAGTGATGACGGCCTGGTTTACGATTTTGTCCTGAACGAGGGCGTGACCTTCTCGGACGGCTCCCCGTTCACCGCCGACAGCGTCAAGTTCAGCCTTGAACGCGTGAAAGACAACTGGACCGCGAACGGGCCGGCCTACCTCGATCCGATTGCCGGCATCGAGGCCGTCACTGACACCGAGGCTCGAATCACTCTGTCGACACCGAGCAACGGCTGGCTTTTCAATATGACCGGCCCGGTCGGCACCATGTTCACCGAAGCCGGCATTACCGACCTGGCTACAGCCCCCGTCGGAACCGGGCCCTACACGGTCAGCTCCTTCAAAACCGGCGACAGCCTGGTCCTGGCCGCCAACGCTGACTACTGGGGAGCGGCGCCGTACCTGACCGATGTCACACTGCGCTACTTCACCGATGCGACCGCGCAGACCAACGCCTTGCTTAGCGGTGACATCAACCTCATTTCGGGCATCTCGCAGTTTCAACTGGTTGATCAGCTCAAATCAAACTCTGACTACCAGGTGCTCGAGGGCGCCAGCACCGGTGAAGTCACCCTGTCGATGAACAATTCCAGCGATGCGTTTAGCGATGTTCGGGTGCGGCAGGCCGTCATGTACGCCATCGACCGGCAGGCGGTCATGGACACGGTGAGTAGCGGCTACGGTCTGCTGATCGGCTCGATGGTACCGCCGACCGACCCCTGGTACGACGCCAGCCTCGCTGACCTCTACCCCTACGATCCCGCCCGGGCCATCGAGCTTCTCACCGAGGCAGGCATGAGCGACCTGACCGTCGCGTTCAAGATTCCGAACCTGCCCTACGCCGTGGCTGGCGCGCAGGTAGTCAAGGCCCAGCTCGCCGAAGTCGGCATCACCGCCGAGGTGACCCCACTCGAATTTCCGGCGGTGTGGCTCGACGAGGTGTTCGCCGACCACGATTACGACCTGTCGCTCATCATGCACAGCGAGCCACGGGACGTCAGCGTCTTCGCCGCCCCCAGCTATTACGCCGGCTATGATTCGCCCGCGGTGATGGCAAAATTCGCTGAAGCGGATGCCGCCGACCCGGCCGTTTATGTGGAACTCATGAAGGAGGCGACGCGCACGATGGCGGAGGACGCATCCGCTAATTGGCTGTATCTGCAGCCGGCGATTTCGCTGGCCGACGCCGATCTGAGAGGTGTGCCGAAGAATACGCCGAGCCTCGCGCTGGACCTGTCGACCATCGCCCGGTAACGGACGAAGCCGTTCACCCCTACGGTTGATGTCGAGCGGATGGCGCATTCGTTTCACGCGCTTTCGAGAAAGTCTGCAATGTTTCTGGTGATTCTGCGTCGCATCGGTGTCTTCGCGACGACGGGCATCGTGGCGTCGATCGTGACCTTTCTGCTGCTGGCTATTCTGCCCGGCAACGCGGTGCGCATCGCCCTGGGCGTGCAAGCCACCGAAGCGGATGTTGCGGCGCAGGCCACAGCGATCGGGCTCGACCGCCCAGCGGTTGTGCGTTACCTGGACTGGATCGGGCACGTGCTCGTCGGCGATTTCGGTACCTCCACCGTGTCGCGTCAGCCGATCGGCCCCGACATAGCGGATGCCCTCGGCATCACGGTGATCCTTGTGCACACCAGTGTCGTTCTGGCGCTGTTGTTCGCGATTCCGTTTGGAATTTTGACCGCGGTCCGGCAGCGGAGGCCGGACGGCGCGATTTTTTCGGGCATCAGCCAGATCGGTGTTGCCGTGCCCGGGTTTCTGGCCGGGCTTCTGCTGGTCACCGTCTTCGCCGTGACGCTGCGCTGGCTTCCGGCGGGCGGCTGGGTTGATCCGGCGGACGATTTCAGTGGCTTCATCGAGCACCTGATTTTGCCGGCGATCGCCCTCGGCAGTGTGCAGGGCGCCGTGCTCAGCCGTTATGTGCGATCGGCGGTTCTCGACGTCATGCGCGACGACTTTATGCGCACGGCAAGGGCCAAGGGCCTCGGAACAGCGCGCGCCCTCTTTCGGCACGGGCTTCGCAACGCGGCCGTTCCGGTGATGACCGTGCTTGGCCTGCAGATCGCCACCCTGCTGATTGGTGCCGTGGTGATCGAGCGGGTGTTCAGCATTCCCGGCCTGGGCAGCCTGCTGCTCGACAAGGTCGCCCTGCGCGACCTGCCCGCAGTGCAGGGCATCGTGCTGGTGCTCGTCGTGTTCGTGCTGGTGCTGAACTTTCTCGTCGACCTGGCCTTCACTGTGATCGATCCGCGACTGCGGAGCGCGTCATGACCGCCAGCAGGCCCGCGAAATCCTCTCGTCGTGCGGTTCGTGGTGGTGACGCAACGCTCCGGGTCGGCCTCGTGCTGATCGGTCTCGTCGTGCTGGCCGCCGTCGTGTCTCTGTGGTGGACGCCGTTCGACCCGGAAGGGGTCTTCTCGGACTCGATCCTGCTGCCGCCCGGCGCGGAACACCTTCTCGGCACCGACAACTTCGGGCGTGATGTCTTCAGTTCCCTCCTGCGCGGCGCTCAGATCTCCCTGCTCGTGGGCACCGTCGCCGTTTCAATCGCGGCCGTGCTCGGCGTGCCGTTCGGCATCGTGGCCGGCATGAATCCGGGCCGGCTGGACCAATTCCTGATGCGCGGCAACGACATTTCCCTGGCTTTCCCGGCCCTGTTGCTTGCGATCATTTTCGGTGCCATTTACGGCGCCGGAACGGTCACCGCGATGGTCGCGCTCGGCATCGGCACGGCACCCGCGTTCGCCCTCATCTCCCGCAGCGGAACCCGGCAGATCATGAGCCGCGAATACGTGCTGGCCGCGCGCGCCGCGGGCAAGAACGGCCTGTTCATCGGGGTGCGGCACGTTCTGCCCAATATCAGCGGCATGCTCATCGTGCAGGCCTCGGTCTCGTTCGGCATCGCGGTGCTCGCCGAGGCCGCGTTGTCCTACCTCGGGCTCGGCACGCCCCCACCCACGCCCTCGTGGGGCCGCATGCTGCAGGATGCCCAGGGCTACCTGTTCATCGAACCGTTGCTCATCGTCTGGCCGGGGATCGCTATCGCCATCGCGGTGCTGGGCTTCAACCTGCTCGGTGACGGTCTGCGCGATCGCTTCGACCCGCGCATGCAGGTGAAACGGTGACCGCGCCCGCCCTCAGCGTGACCGACCTGCGGGTCAGTTCGCCCTTCACTGAGCTGTTGCATGGCATCAGCTTTGATATCGCCGCCGGCGAACGGGTCGGCCTGATCGGGGAATCCGGGTCGGGAAAGTCGCTCGCCGCGACATCCGTTATGGGACTGCTGCCCGATACCCTCACGGCCACCGGTTCGGTGCGCCTGGGCGGCGTCGATGCCAACCTGCTCACGGCTGGCGAGCGCCGCCTGAACCAGGTGCGCGGCAACACCATGGCCATGGTCTTTCAGGAGCCGATGACCGCCCTGAATCCGCTCATGCGGGTCGGAGCTCAAATCGCTGAAATCATGACGGTGCACCGCACCCAACCCAGTCGGCGACAGGCCCAGGACCGTGCCGCCCTGCTGCTGGCCCAGGTCAAGCTGCCCGACCCGGCCCAGGCGGCTCTCGCCTTTCCGCATCAGCTCTCCGGTGGTCAGCGCCAGCGGGTTTTGCTCGCCATGGCCATGGCGAACGACCCGCAGCTACTGCTCTGCGATGAACCAACCACGGCCCTCGACGTCACCGTGCAGGCCGAGGTGCTTGGACTCATCGGGGGCCTGGTGGCCGACCGGGGGTCCTCCCTACTCCTGATCACCCACGATATAGCCGTGGTCGCGCAGGTCTGCCAGCGGGTGCTCGTGATGCACCGGGGGACGATCGTCGAGGAGGGGCCGGTGGGGCAGGTGTTGGCCGCGCCGCAGCATCCGTATACGAAGAATCTCATTGCGGCCGCCGATCTCTCCGCGGTCGACGACCGAGGCCGACTGCGCACGCGCACGCCCGCGCCCACGCCCACGCCCACGTCCGCGCCCCGGACACGAATCGCACCCAGCCGAATCGCACCCAGCCGAATCGCACCCAGCCGAACCGCACCCAGCCGAACCGAAGCGGATGCCGCGCCGCCGGCGATCCCGCCGCCGCACCGCGCCGCCCACCAGCGCCTCGAACCCGGAGGCCCTCCAATAATCTTCAACGAGGTGGCTGGCGAACCCGCCATTTCGGTGCGCAACCTGAGCCGGCAGTATCGGCGGAACGGCGGCCGTCTGCTCGCCCCGAAACAGATCGTGCACGGCCTACGCGACCTGTCCTTTGACGTGGCCGAGGGGCAACGGCTGGGCATCGTCGGCGAATCAGGGTCCGGCAAGTCCACCCTGATGCGCATCCTGTGCGCCCTCGACCAGCCCAGTTCCGGCACGGTCGACGTGCTCGGTCAACCGCTCGGGGGAACCTCTGAACGGCAACTACGCGAGTTTCGCAGGCAGGTGCAGATGGTGTTCCAGGACCCGATGGGGTCGCTGGATCCGCGCATGAAGGTGCGCGACATCGTCGCCGAACCCCTGCAGCACGTCGGTCGGGCCGAGGCTCGAGCCCGGGTTCAAGCCCAGCTGGCCGCGGTCGGACTCGACGCCGACGTGATGGACCGGCATCCGCACCAATTCTCCGGAGGCCAGCGACAACGAATTTCCATCGCACGAGCGCTCATCACGAGGCCGCGGGTTCTGGTCGCCGACGAAGCGGTCAACGCCCTGGACGTATCGGTCCGGGCCCAGGTGTTGAACCTGCTCGCCGAACTCGTCGACCAGTACCGGCTCACGCTCGTGTTCGTCTCGCACGATCTCGGCGTCGTCCGCCACCTGTGCGATACCGTGGCCGTCATCTCCGACGGACGTATCGTCGAGTGCGGCCCCACCGGCGATGTCTACGAGCGGCCCCTGCACCCCTACACCCGAAAGCTGATCAGCGCGACACCGTCGATGCCCGACCTGGTCCGGCGCCGCGCCACCTGACCTGGCAGGCTTCGTCGACCTGAGCGCTTCGGCGACCGACCGCGCTCGCGACCTGTAACCTTGTACAGTACCGCCCCCGTAGCTCAGTGGATAGAGCACCGGCCTTCTAATCCGATTGTCGTAGGTTCGATTCCTACCGGGGGCACCAGTAATGCAGAAGGCCGCGACTCGCCGTTTTGCTCGAGGTGAGCCCGGTCGAACTCAAAGATGAACACAATTCCGGCCGCGCTTGATGGTCTTAGGTGCACCAGGGTGGTTCGGGGCTGGGGATGTTGGCGCGGTGGCTGTGGGCGGGGCGCCAGGTTTGGGTGGGGTCCCAGAGTAGGGGTCCGCGTACTTGGGGTCGGCTGTTGATCATGCGGATTTTCCATCCGCTGGTGTCGATGGTGTGGTGGTGGAACCAGCAGAGAAGGACACCGTTGTCGATGTCGGTGCGGCCGTTTTGTTGCCAGGGGAGTACGTGGTGGACTTCGGTCCAGCGGGCGGGGATGGTGCAGCCGGGGATGATGCAGCCTCCGTCGCGGGCGGCGATGGCGGCGCGTTGTTTGGGGGTGAAGCAGCGGGCTTTGTCGCCGAGGTAGCGGACGTCGCCGTTGTCGCCGAAGATGATTTTTTGGGCGCCGCCGGAGCAGATGGTCTCTTTCACCCGGCGCATGCTGACGGGGGCTTCGACGCCGTCGATCCAGCCGACGCCGCGGCCTGCGTTGAGGTCGGTGGCGTTGACGTGGATCATAACGATGGGGGCGGCGCCGCCCATGGTCGGGGTCTTGGGGTCGCGCGCGGCCGCCTGGAAGACGTCGCGGAGGATGTCGGCACGTTTCTCGCCCGCGGTGCGGCGGTCCCCATCGAAGCGGGTGTCGCCGTTGTACTGGTCAGAACTGAACGGGTCGGCGCTGAACCGCTCAGTCTCCGTGTTGCTGCCATCGAGGCCGTCCAGCTCGGCGCTGCCGTCAAGGGATTCAGTGGGCACGAACATCGGGGTGCGCGACCGGGCGGACAGATAGGTGTCGAAGAGGGTGTCCATGATGCCGCGCAGCTCCGGGGTGACCTCGGCGCGCAGCGGGTACAACCCATTACGGAGCAGCCCGAACGTCAGCGTGCTGTTGGCCTCGGTCACGTCGTCGCTGGGGGCGGTGCCGTCGGGGTCGAGGCGGGCCTGCCATTCCAACGCTTGCGCGCGGAGCACGTCGGGCGTGAAGCGGATGCCCACGCCGGGGAGCCCCACGGTTTCCGGGGTGATGGCCCCGGTGGCGGTGGCGACGAGGGCGCGCTCAACCCGGTCGAGGTCGCCCGGCAGGACCTTTCCCTGCAGAGCGGTGAGGGTGCTGGCGATGATCTCCGCCGATTCCATGCCGAGTTCCCCGCTGGTCAGGCCGTCGGCGATGACCGGGTACCGGGCCGGAACGGGCAGGCCCAGCGGGGTACGTTCCACCGCGGTCTCACCGAGCTTCAGGCGCCGTTTGGCTTCGCGGCCCGAGATGCAGACGAGTTGGGTGATGAACTCGACCCGGTTGCGGCATCCGTTTCGGTACGCCAGCGAGCCACTGCCAAGGTCGATCTCGGCGCGCACGCCGATGTCGGTGGTGGCGCGTAGCCTGACCCCATCGACCTTGCGGCCGAGCCCCTCCAACGCCGCGAGAACCGCAACAGCTTCAGCATCGTCGAGGTGACCGAACCGCACATCGTCAAACGCTGCCGCCAGAATGGCACCGGCCTGAGCCACAGCTTCAACGCGAGAACCCTGCGGCATCGAGCCGGCTGCGGCGGGCGGGGCGGTGAGGGTCATGGCGTCGGTGCCTCCTTCACTCACAATTATAACCCGAATCGTCCCTAAATACGAGCAAATCTCAAGATTATTCTGACTCAAGTTCAGAAGTTTCTTCCCACCGGCGCGAGCGAGTGAACGGCTGCTTCACGAGCGCCGAAGTAACCGTTCACCCGCTCTCGCGAGGACGAAGCAGATGGTTCTGCCGCGCGCTCTCCACAAGACCTCCATGGAGGCGCTCAGAGATACCCGCCCGGTCATCGTCGGGGCCTTGGTGCTCTGCATCGAACGGGTTAGGCGATGACGTCGAGGCCCTGGTCGGTGTACAGCTGGATATTTGAGTTCGTACCGATGACCTGATCGTCACTGTCCAGGCCGAATCCCAGAACGGTGTTCCCGGTCATGATGAGGAACGAATTTTCCGCTCCGTCGAAGAACTCGGGGTTGGATGCGCGCAGAGCATCTGCGCTCTGGACGGGGTCGGCCGCGAGCACCAGCGCGACAATCTGAGCATCCGTCGCAACGAACGTGCTCGTTGAGCTGAATCTGAAGATTAGATTCGGCTCGCCTCCGTCTGGCTCTTCGGCGTACACCCGATCCAGACGTACGACGGTGCTCGACGCGCGGGCGCCTCCGTCGCGAGCAAGCCGGGCCAGCAGAATGTCAGTGACGACGAAGGCTGCCGTGCCGAGCACGGCACCGTCGTCATCGATCGCATTCTGAAACTTGGGTTGCCAATCGGTGGTGATGTAATCGGAATTCGCCGCAAACCACTCGGCCGGGGCGATGCCGTAGTTGTCCAGCCGGCTGCTGTCCAGAACCTCTTTGGTGAGAATACGCAGGGCGACCGGCAGGGCCTCCACGGCGTCGTCCTCGGTGAAGCCGAATTCGGCAAGGGTCTCGAAGTCGGTCTTGGTGAAGTCGTAGACGGCTGCCTCAGAGGTGGGGCTGATCGTGGTGTGGCAGTAGGTGCCGAACTCGACGGTCACATCTTCGAGGCCGACCACGTCGCCGTAGTCCAGGGCGAGTTCGGAACTGCAGCCTGCGGGCGGGGCGGCAGTCGGCTGCGCGGCAGTCGGCTGCGCGGTCTGCTCAGCAGGCGTGGTATCAACTTCGTCGTTCGTGACGGCGGCGCACCCGCCGAGTCCGGCCAAGAGAATACCGGACACAGCGATTGCCAGTGCAGACCGGCTGATTCCGTGAACCGTTCTGCCGGATCGCGCTTCGCTGAACTCCTCGTGCATGCTGTACTTATTCTTAACTATCATTCTTGCGTCCCCCGAGCGGTCTTTGTCCTACCGTGCGGGAAAATTTCGCCACGATTCGCCGGTACCCCGGTGCTGATCTCGAGGGAGGCGGCAGCGCAAATTCTCGAGGATTGCTAGATTTAAGTATGCGAGAACTCCAGGCGCGAATCATCGCGGAACTCAACGTCTCACCCATCATCGACCCGGCCGCCGAGATTGGCCGCCGGGTGAAATTTCTCAAGGACTACCTCAAGCGCACCGGCGCTGCGGGCCTGGCGCTCGGCATCAGCGGCGGCCAGGACTCCACCCTGGCCGGGCGGTTGTGTGCGCTCGCCATCGATGAACTCGTCGCCGAGGGGCATCCGGCCACCTTTGTCGCTGTGCGCCTGCCCTACGCGGTGCAGCGCGATGAAGCGGATGCGCAACTCGCGTTGGAATTCATCCGCCCAAAATCGCAGGCCGTCTTCAATATCGAACTCGCCGTCGAGGGTTTCGAAACCGAGTTTCTCGCAAGCCTCGACGTGGCGATGACCGACTTCACCAAGGGGAATGTCAAAGCGCGCTCCCGCATGATCGCGCAGTATGCGCTCGCCGGCCAGCTCGGCCTGCTCGTGGTCGGGACCGACCATGCTGCCGAGGCGGTCACCGGATTCTTCACCAAGTACGGCGACGGCGGCACCGACATTCTTCCGCTGACCGGCCTGACCAAGCGCCAGGGCCGCGCCCTGTTAGTGGAGCTCGGCGCCCCCGAACAGCTCTATCTGAAGGACCCGACCGCTGATCTGCTCGATCACACGCCCGGCCAGACCGACGAAGCCAATCTGGGGCTGCAGTACGAGCACATCGACGATTTTCTCGAGGGGCTTCCGGTCGAGGACGAAGTGGCCGAGGCAATCGAATCACGCTTCCTGAGCACGGAGCATAAGCGGCGAGTGCCAGCTTCGCTGTTTGACGAGTGGTGGCAGTAAGCGCCCCAGCGCGACGAAAAAACGAGCCGGCCAGTGCTGCGAGAGCGCCGACCGGCTCGTTCAGGTGGTGCTGATTGACCTAGGTGGTCGGTGCGGAGGACGAACGAGTGAGCGGGTCTGTGCTGCGCACCTCGAGCTTGTTCACGTCGTCGAGCAGACGCTGGGTCTCCGTTGATGCGTCGGCCGCAGCCGCCGTCGAAGTGGCTGCCGGCGCACGGTTGACCGCCGCAGGAGTGAGCGGTGCCGCTCGCACTGGTGCGGGGGCGGACTCTGCCGCACTGTGCTGGTCGTGGTGCTGCTGGGCAACCCAGGCTTCCTGCTCGGCCAGCAGGTTCTTCTCGGCGCCGGAATTCTGGGCCTTCCAACGATCGAGATCGCCCTGGAAGATTTTGCGGGCACGCCCGGGCTTGTTCTGCCACTCCACCAGGCGATCGCGAAACTCGACCAGGGCCGGTTCCAGCTGGTACCCGAATGTGGCCGAGGTGCGCTTGAGCTCATACAACTCGTGGGCGGCCCAGTTCGCGGCGATGCCCGAACCGCGGATCGGCAGCAGTCGAACCTGAATGTCGGCCTGTCCGACGGCCCGGTCGCTCATGACCTGTTCCTGCGGGGTCAGTGAATTCCAAACGGATGCCTCGGTGGCGGCATCGACGAGAGAGGCGATCGCGGCCACCTTGATCTCCCGATCCCGCTGAGTGAGGAGCCGCTTGACGGCCCCCCGGGAGATCAACGCCGCCAGCACGCTGGCGATGACAATCGCACCAATGAAGACGATTGCACTGAAAACCACTGGTTCTGTGCTGACGTCTGTGAGCCAGGTTACGAAGCTATTCCACCATTCCATGTCGAGGATTTTATCCGCGCAGTTTCTGTTATGCGGGACCAGCCTCGGCGTGCCCCCACGCAATTGGAACCAATGGGTGCAGCGCGGCACCTATTAGGGCACTAGCGGAAACAATCGATGGCGTCTTCGATGCGGCAGAACACACCGAGATCGCGCGTGCGCGTGGCGAAGACTATTCTGCGGGCGCTGTACCGGTCGCCGTCGATGCCGGCGTGGCATTCGAGATAGCCGATGACAGCGCCAAGGGGGTCGACGACGCGCCACAGTCCCTCGCGCACGGGGATGAAGTCACGGCCACGAATGCGGGGGATCGGTGCGATGAGAGTGGTCATGATTGCTCCTTCTGCTTCGGCCGGCCGCGGTTGTTTCCTCCACCGTATGGGCGACCACCGACATCCGCTTTCGGCGAACAGTCGGCGATGCTGACGCAGCATTCGGCAACGGCGACGCCGGACGAGTTAGGGTGGAGGAGTGCAAACTTTTGTGATCGCAGGTGGATGTTTCTGGTGTCTCGATGCTGTCTATCGGGTCTTACGCGGTGTGAGCGAGGTCGTGTCGGGGTATACCGGCGGCACCACCGCCGACCCGAACTATGAAGCGGTCTGTACCGGGCGTACCGGCCACGCCGAGGCCGTCGCGGTCACCTTCGACCCGGAGGTCATTCCGGCCAGCGTCATCCTTGACGTGTTCTTCACACTCCACGACCCGACCCAGCTCAACCGGCAGGGCAACGATATCGGGACCCAATACCGGTCGGCCATGTTCTACACCGATGATGAGCAGAAGCGGCTGTTTGAGACGGCCCGCGATCGCGCGAGCGAATGGTGGGGCTCCGGCATCACCACCACAATCGAACCGCTCGGCGACTACCACGATGCCGAGGATTACCACCAGGACTTCTTCAACAAGAACCCCGGGCAGGGCTACTGCATGGCCGTTGCCGTGCCGAAGGTCAACAAGATTCGCAAGTCGTACTCCGAGTACCTCATCGGCTAGTTTCTTCTCCTTAACGGCTCGTCGGCGGGATTCTCCACTGATTCGCTCGAATCGATCCGTCGCAGCCCATGGGGGCGGCACACTCGCAGTGTGCGACCCGGGAGCGACGAAGACTGGCACGAGTTGTCGTTCCCGGGCCGTGTGCGCTCACTCTCTGTCGAGCGCCCAACGAGGGTCTTCGCGACAACCGTGCCGGGAGAGACCATGAGCGACCACATCACGATATCCGGAGTCATCGGCACCGATCCCAGTGTGACTTTCGGCAAAAACGGGACCCCGATCACCTCCTTTCGGCTGGCCTCCCGCCAGAGCCACCACGACCAGGCCAAAGACGAATGGATCGTCGACGAAAGCTGCTGGTATTCCGTCAAGACCTTTCGCCAGCTGGCCACGAATGCGGGCAAGTCGCTCAACAAAGGCGAGCACATTGTCGTCACCGGACGGCTGGTCGTTCGCAAATGGACCAACGCCGAGAAATCCGGAACTTCCGTGGAGATCATTGCTGACTCTGTCGGCCACGACCTCACCTGGTACACCACGACGCCGGTGCGCTCTGCGGCACCCTCGCGTACCAGCACCGATCAGGCTGAGCCGGACCCGGTGGAATCCCCTGAATCGGAGGAATCGGCCAGTGCGTTCGAGGCGGAGCGCGGGCAGATCAACCCTGCCGGAGACGGCTTTGTACCGATCGACACCGACGCGGATGTGGATGCCTACGCGCGTTTAGACTCGTAACATCGTCCACGCGCGTGGACCGGGGGAGGCAATACGTGAGCGTGGCAGAACCACAACCGCAGGATCAGTTCGTCGTGACTACGGCCGGTCGGCGCGCGTGCCGCTCGCGGTTCTCCCTGTCCGCCGTGGTCGCGGTGGGCGCTGTGCTGCTCCTCGGCGTCAGCCTCGCCGCGTGTACCGGTGTCCCCGCAGAGCCCGCCGCGACCACCGCTGTGCCCACTACGTCGGCGACACCGGACTCCTCGGCCACTCCAGCGCCCGACCCGGCACTGGTACCGACTGGAACCGCCGCGGAGAATCTGGTCTACTTCAACTTTCTGGCCGCGGCAGTAACCAAGGCCAACCCCGCTGCTGACGGCCGTGCCTACATCGACGCCCTCGTCGCCGGCGGGTTCGACCGCAGCGCGATGGAAGTGAGCTTCGACCGCACCCAGGCCGATCTCGTCGCCGACTCCGTACAATTCTCCGTGCGCTTCGCCGGCGAATGCCTGATCGGTCAAATCGGCCCGGCCAGCGACGGCTTCCACAGCGTGGTCGCGCCGATCCTCTCGACCGGTTTGTGTCTGGTTGGGTCCAGTCGACAAATAGACTGGTAAGTATTATGGCCGAATTTATTTACTCAATGGTCCGCGCTCGCAAGGCGATCGGTGAAAAGCTGATTCTTGACGACGTCACCATGTCCTTTTTCCCCGGTGCCAAGATTGGTGTGGTCGGCCCGAACGGCGCCGGAAAGTCCACCATTCTCAAGATCATGGCGGGTCTGGATACCCCCAGCAACGGCGAGGCGCGACTCTCCCCGGGCTACACCGTCGGCATCCTGATGCAGGAACCGCAGCTCGATGAGAGCAAGACCGTGCTCGAAAACGTGCAGGAGGGCGTCGGGCCGATCAAGGCCAAGGTCGACCGGTTCAATGAAATCAGCCTCGCTCTTGGCGAACCCGACGCCGACTTCGACACCCTGCTCGCCGAAATGGGCATTCTGCAGGAAGCGATCGATGCAGCGGATGCCTGGGACCTCGATTCCCAGCTCGAGCAGGCCATGGATGCACTGCGCACCCCGCCGGGCGACTCCGAGGTCGCCAACCTCTCCGGTGGTGAGAAGCGCCGCGTAGCGCTGACCAAGCTGCTGCTGCAGAAGCCCGACCTGTTGCTGCTCGATGAGCCCACTAACCACCTCGACGCCGAGAGTGTCCTCTGGCTTGAGCAGCACCTCGCCAAGTATCCCGGCGCCGTGATCGCCGTCACCCACGACCGGTACTTCCTCGACCATGTTGCCGAGTGGATCGCCGAAATCGACCGCGGACACCTTTACCCCTACGAGGGCAATTACTCCACCTACCTCGAAAAGAAGCAGGAACGACTGCTCGTGCAGGGCAAGAAGGATGCGAAGTTGTCGCGCCGTCTCGCCGACGAGCTCGAGTGGGTGCGCTCCAACGCCAAGGGCCGTCAGGTGAAGTCGAAGGCCCGTCTGGCCCGCTACGAAGAGATGGTCACCGCCGCTGAGAGCACCCGCAAGCTGGACTTCGAAGAAATTGTGATTCCGGTCGGCCCGCGCCTCGGCGCCCAGGTCATCGACGCGACCAAGCTCGAAAAGGGCTTCGACGGGCGCATGCTCATCGACAATCTCAGCTTCACCCTGCCGCGCAACGGCATCGTCGGCATTATCGGCCCGAACGGTGTGGGAAAGACCACCCTGTTCAAGACCATCGTCGGCAAGGAACCGCTCGACGGCGGCGAGCTGAAAATCGGCGACACGGTCAACATTTCCTATGTCGACCAGGACCGTGGCGGCATCGATCCGAACAAGACCCTGTGGGAGGTCGTCTCCGACGGCCAGGACTACATTCAGGTCGGCAAGACCGAAATTCCCTCGCGCGCCTACGTCTCGACCTTTGGTTTCAAGGGCCCAGACCAGCAGAAGAAGGCCGGCGTGCTCTCCGGTGGCGAGCGCAACCGCCTGAACCTGGCTCTCACCCTGAAGCAGGGCGGAAACCTGCTGCTCCTCGACGAGCCCACTAACGACCTCGACGTCGAAACGCTTGGTTCGCTCGAGAACGCGCTGCTCGAGTTCCCCGGCTGCGCCGTGGTGATCACCCACGACCGGTGGTTCCTTGACCGGGTGGCCACGCACATCCTCTCGTATGAGGGAACCGACGACAACCCGGCCAACTGGTACTGGTTCGAGGGCAACTTCGAGTCTTACGAAGAGAATAAGATCGAGCGTCTCGGCCCCGACGCGGCCAAGCCGCACCGTTCCGCCTACCGCAAGCTCACTCGCGACTAGAAAGTCAAACAAGTGAAGCTGCACGTACCGATCCGCCTACGCTGGTCCGACCTCGACGCCTACGGTCACGTCAACAACGCCGAGATGCTGCGCCTGCTGGAAGAGGCGCGCATCCTGGCCTTCTGGGTGACCGAAGACGACGGGGCGATCGGCGCGAGCACGGCCGTGCTCGACGGGCGTCCGGGAGCGGCGACCCTGACGCTGATCGCCCGGCAGGAGATCGAGTATCTGGCGCCGGTGCCGTACCTGCGTCAGCCGCTCGACGTGCGGCTCTGGCTCGGCAAGCTCGGTGGTGCGAGCCTTGACGTGTGCTACGAGGTGTACAGCCCCGAGGGGGTCACGCCGGAGGTGCTGTACGCGCGGGCGAACACGACCATCGTGCTCGTGGATGCGGCGAGCGAACGCCCGCGCCGCATCGACGACACCGAACGCGCCGCCTGGACTCCCTACCTCGACGACCCGATCGAGTTTGCCCGCCGCTGAGCCAGCGCGGGCCATCGATCGCCGCGCCTGCCGGATCGTTAGCCGGCCAGAACCGTGTCGCCAGCGACAGTGACGGTGACCCGGTCCAGTGCGCGTGGTGCCGGGCCGCCGAGCACTTCACCCGTGGCGAGGTCGTAGCGCGACTGGTGGCACGGGCAGTCGAATTCGGTGGCGGCGGGCTCCACCTTGCAGCCTTGATGCGTGCAGATCGCGCTGAAGGCGACGACCGTGCCTTCCGTCGGCTGGGCGAGCAGGATTGGTTGACCATCGAGGGTGGCCGCGATGCCACCGCCAACCGGGATATCGGCCAGTTTGGCGACCTCGGTCCCGGCCGGTGCCGTTTCCGCGCCGGGATCCGTGGCTGAACCGGTCGGATCGGTCGCGCTCTCGGTCTTGGTCGGGGACGCGTCCGTGGAGGCGGTACCGGTATCCGGGGTGCTGCTACAGGCAGCCAGGGCGACCGCTGCGGCGGCGCTTCCCCCCACCAGGATCATGCTTCGACGTGACAGGTTGATTGCCGGGGCCATGATTCTCCTTGAGGAACGTATTAACGGGTAGGTTGGCGCTGCTTCAGCTATCAACGAAGCTGCCGGTGGTTCGGTTCAGTGTTTCAGGACGTCAATTGAACCGCAATGGCCCCGGTTCCGTGTTAGCAGGGGAGGTAGGCCATGGCCGATGAGCGTGCCGAACTATTGCGTGCCCTCCACGACGAGCACGGGCCTATTCTGTGGCGCTATGTTGTGCGGCTGACCCACGACACCGCCCTCGCCGACGACGTCGTGCAGGAGACGCTGCTGCGCGCCTGGCGCCGGCCACGCCTGCTCGATCAGACCGAGGTGTCGGCCAGGGCGTGGCTGTTCACGGTGGCCCGAAACCTGGTGATCGACGACCGACGCTCGGCCCGCGCCCGACATGAGATGCCGACCGACCAGCTGCCCGAACAGCCCACCGACGATCAGACCGACGCCCTGCTCGATGCCTGGCTGGTAGCGGATGCCCTCACCGACCTCTCGCTCGACCATCGGGCCGTCATCGTCTGCGCCTACTATCAAGGCCAGTCCGTCGCGGAGACTGCACGACACCTGGATATTCCCGAAGGAACCGTGAAATCCAGGCTGCACTATGGCCTGCGAGCCCTGCGTCTCGCACTGCAAGAGCGAGGAGTTACGGAGCGATGAACACTCCTGCTGACCGGTACGCAGACTGGGACGGCGCCTACGTACTGGGCGCGCTTACCCCGGGCGACCGGCGTGACTACGAACGACACCTGAACGACTGCGCCGCCTGCAGTCAAGCCGTCGCCCACCTCGCCGGGCTGTCCGGGCTGCTCGCTCTGGTGCCACTGGATCAAGCTGCGCAGCTCGGTCACGCGACCGGTGCGGCAGTGGATTCCGGCACATCGCCGTCCGCCGAACTGCTGCCCCGGCTGTTGGCCGAGGCACGGGTCCGCTCCCGGCGGGCCCGCCGGCGCACGGTGGGGGCCGTGCTTGCGGCCGCCGCGATCGCGGCATCCGCTGCCCTGATGTTGCCCGGCTGGCTGGACCAGCGAGTCACCAGTGCCAGGGACCCGGCCGTGGCCATGACCGCCGTCGTTCCGAGCCCGCTCACCGCGAGCTTTCGCCTCACCGGCGAAAACTGGGGCACCCGCATCGACGCGAGCTGCAGTTACGCGAAGAGCGGCAACGACTTCGGCCCGCAGCCCTACGCCCTGTTCGTGACCGACACCGCCGGCGATGAGAGGCTGGTGGCGAGCTGGATTGCGGGCCCCGGCACCACGATCACCGCCGCGGGCACCACGAGTGTCGCCGAAGACGATATCGCGAGCGTGGACATCCGGTGGATGCCCGACGAACGCGTGCTGCTGGAGTCCAAACCGAGCTGGTAGCTGCGGAACTATTCGAGGATTATGGGCACGCGCAACATGCCCTCCTGCGCCACGGTGGCCAGAAGCACGCCGTCGCGGCTGAAAATGCTGCCGGTGGCGAGGCCGCGACCGCCCTGCGCGCTCGGCGAATCCTGCACGTAGAGCAGCCATTCGTCGACCCGGCCGAAGCGGTGCCACCACATGGCGTGGTCGAGGCTCGCGACCTTGAGGCCCGGCGAGGCCCAGGCGACGCCGTGCCGACGCAAGATCGGTTCCATGATCGAGTAGTCGCTCGCGTAGGCGAGCGCGGCGCGATGCACGTCGGGGTCGTCCGGCAGCGGCGAAAAAGTCTTCATCCATACGGCCTGACGCGAGGTGTGCTCGCCATTGACCTTGAGGTAGATCGGAGAGGGAACGTGGCGCATATCGAAGGGGCGCTCGCTGGCCCAGTAGCGCGCCACCGAATGGTCGATGTGCGCGAGCGAATCGGATGCCGTCGGCAGGCTTTCCGGGTCGGGAATGTCTGCCGGCATCTCGATGTGGTGTTCCAGGCCTTCATCGGCGTCCTGGAACGAGGCAATCATCGACAGGATCGGCACACCGTCCTGATAGCACTGGGTGCGGCGGGTCGAAAACGAGCGTCCGTCGTGAATGCGTTCGACCGAAAAGGTGATCGGCTGGTTGACATCACCGGGGCGCAGAAAATAGCCGTGCATCGAGTGCACATGGCGTTCATCGGGCACGGTTCGCATCGCGGCGACGAGGGACTGGGCCAGCACTTGCCCGCCGAAGACGCGACCGAGCGGCATCCACTGGGAAGGGCCGGTGAAGATGTCTTCGTTGGTGCGGGCTCCGGTGTCGGTAAGATCGAGAACAGCCAGAAGGCCTTCCATCGGCTTGTGCATGCTGTCTCCTCTGGCAAGTTTGCGTGCGCGGCCAACGGTCGTGGCGCATCTTGGTAGTTTAGAAGGTGATGAGCCAGTCATTCACTCTTACCGATTCCCAGTCCCTCAGCGATCTGATCGTGTTTCTGTCACGGTCCAGTCGCGTTCTCGATGGTTCCGTGCGCTTGATCGCATCGGAGGGGGTGATCGCGGTGTATACCGCGATCTTCTACCCGCGCGGCCTGCTCGATGTCAGCCCGACCGTGCTCGGCCTGCGCACCTTCGCGTTGACCACGCCGGTCGATCTCGACAAGGTCGTGCCGGTGCGTTCCCTGATCGAGCGCCTCAAACGGCTCGAATCGACGACCACTGACCTGACCCTGCCGGTGACGGTGACCGTTCCCCTCGAGGTGAACACTGTGACCTGGGCCGGAATCTCGCCGCCCAGGGGGGGCTGGGACCGGCACGGGCAGACGACGGCCGCGCATCTCGAAGCCGCCGCCCGCGCCGGCATCGACGAGGTCGCTGCGGCGATTCCGGAAGGAACCGGCGAAATGATCGTCGAGCGGGTGCGCGCCGAAGTGTGGGGCCGTCAGGTCGATGGACTCGAATTCGTGCCGACCGGCGCCGGGTTTGCCGCGTTCAGCCTCGGCTTTCTCTCCGCCGACGAACCGGTGCAGCTCTACGAGTCGGGCCTGTGGACCCGCCTCAGCACGAGTCGTGGTCACGTTTTGGTGCGGCGCAAGCCCTGGACCCTCCAGCCGTAGCAACGACCACCCCGGAGGCTTGTGCTGCTGGCCGTCTCGGTCGGGCGTCATGCTTCTCGGGGTCTTAAGCGCGACCTATCTCGTGGCCGGGCCAGCGGAGCGCTGCGATCTCATCTGCGTTGATGAACGGTAAGTGCGTGACAGGCTGCAATACTGCTTGGACGAACGTGGACTTGCCTGCACCATTGGGCCCAGCAAGGACATGGAGGGCGGGTGAATTCCTGCGGTCTTGTCGTTGGGGCTGCGAACGCCGGCGTTGCCTTGGCATCGTCTTCATGACGCACCTGAAGCACTTCGCTACAGGTTGCGACGAGGATAGCCGCCAATAGGAACGCCCGTAAGGGGATGGCGGATTCAACCGGTCGTCGCAACACTCGATTTTTGTGAGGTGTTGTACGTGTGGTCGAAGTATGAGCTGGTTGGGAAGCAGGCGCGGTTTTGGGTGTTGATCACTCAAGGCTCGACGCTGACTGCAGCGTGCGATGCTGTCGGGGTGAATCGACGAACTGGACGGCGTTGGCGTCAAGCAACGGGTGGGCGGATCCCTCTTCCTGAGGCAGAGACGTCGGGGCGGTACTTGTCTTTGGAGGAACGACTGCGGATCGCGGACTTGCATTTGGGTGGCACCGGCGTGCGGGCGATCGCTGCTCTGGTGGGCCGGTCCGCTGGCACGATCAGTCGAAAGTTGGCTCGAGGCGGGTCCAAGACTGGCCCGCAGGCACGGACGAAGTATGCCCCGAATGCGGCGCAGAAGCAGGCCGGGCTTCGGGGACGTCGTCCCAAGGCCAGCAAATTCGACCATTCGGAGCTGGTCTTTGTGGTGCAGAAAGAGTTGTGCCTGAAATGGAGTCCGGATCAGATCAGTGATCATCTGGCTGCGGTTTTTCCGGATCGGCAGGAAATGCGAGTCAGCCCGGAAGTGATCTGCCAGGCGCTTTATGGGGGCGGTAGGGGTGGCTTGCGCGTTGATCTGCATCAGCATTTGCGCACCGGCCGCGCCATCCGGCGTCCGAGACGGCCTGCTGCGAAGAACTCGGGCAAGATCCCGGACATGACCATGATCAGCGAGCGGCCGACGGAAGTTGAGGGCCGCGCCGCACCGGTACATGAATTCCCCCGACCCGTGGGACTAGCCACTCGCCGCGTCACTCCGATGTGACAGTCCTGCGGTCTGGCGCGCTACTCGCCGTCTTCTGCTCGGCGCTGCAGCCGATCGAGCCTCAAACCTGGCACAGTTTGAAAAGCACCGGCAAGCACGCGAAAGATGGCCCCACTGTGAGTGATGGTGTGGGCAACCTCAGTTTTTTGGTCGGCAACCGGCACGAGTTTCCAAGCTCCTGTTTCATGCGCCTGGAAGCCGTCCACGCGCCAGACGACGTTGTCGTCGCTTATCTGGTCGTAGGTGATCGTGGGAGAACCAGGCAGTTTGGCTCGAATCCGGTACGTCTTCCCAACCAACGCAAGGGAATCAACCGTTGTGACCGAAAAGATCGCGGGATTCCACTCCGGCAGTCGCCGAATATCGGCGAGAATGTTCACAATCCTCGTGCTCGTTGCGTTGATCATGCGACTGCCGCTGTATTCCATACTCGTTCCGTTCTCTCGCCCGCAAGAAAGTCTTCAAGAACGGATGCCCGCGCTCCCCAGCCACAGACTATGGCACGGCACACGCCGCCAACCCTGCAGTGCCGGTCAAGTTGATCTACGTGAGCGATATCGTGAAGCATTGCTCCACCTGACGCCCGCGACTCCCCAGGATCTCGACGAAGTGACCGAGTTCGTTCGACTCGCTGACCTGAGGCTCAGTGGGCTCAATTCCCCCAGCCCCCTTCTCTCGTCGTCCGGCCGGTCTCGGTGGCAGAATCGGTGGCCAGCAGTGCCGCCCAGACGTCGGCGCGAGCCGGAAACGATCCCAGGTCGCGGGCGAGCAACTGCTCTGCCTGCAGAATACGGGCGCGCACCGTGTGCCGGTGCACCCCGAGCTGGTCGGCAGCGGCCCCGAACTGCCCATTGCAGAGCAACCAGGCGTGCAGGGTGGCGAGTAGTTCCGTACCTTTGGTCTGGTCGTGGGCGAGGACCGGGGCGAGCGTGGCCAGGCCGACCTCGCGGGCATCCGTTCTGGCCAGCAGCGCGAGCACGCCCTGCCGCGCGACGACGTCAAAGCCGGTCACGCCTATGGCGCCCTCCCGCGCCCGGGCGAGCGCCTGCTGGGCCTGGTCGAGGCCCCGAGGCAGCTGGCGATACTCGGTTGGCTCCGAGAGGCCGGCGTGCAACTCAAACAGCGTGCACAGGTCCGAGAGGATGCCGTCGGCCACCCGGTCGAGACAGAGCACGATGGTGTCCTCCTGGCGGGCGAAGAACAGTTGCCCTGGAGAGTCCTCGACGCGCAGCTCCAGGTACTCCGTGATGGCGTCGCGGCGCGCGGCCGGCGCGTCAACGACCGCGACCAGCACCGGCCCGACCGGAAGTGCACCCCACATCTGCCGGGAAATCTGATCTACCAGTTTCCGGTCACCGCCGAGCAGGGTGTGCATCAGCCCGGAGCGCAGCAGCCCCTGCGCGCGATCGAGGGCGTTGTTCTGCTCGAGGGCGAGACCGGCGAGGGCGATCACGCTCGTAACGACCTCGGTGCTTGCCTGGTCGAGGGCACGCGGCCCGCCCAACGCGAGCACGCCGCGCAGGTGGTCGTGCCCGCCGAGGGTCTGCAGGGACAGCGTCTCGCCGCCGGCCTCGACGCTGCTGCTCGATCGCTGGCCGCGCCCGAGCAGGCGGCGGGCCTCGTGCTGCACGGTCGCGCGGGTGTCGGAGGCTGCGCTGAACGTCTCGCGGGGAAACACCCGATCGAGGGTGCCGCTCGCGTCGAACAGTGCGACCCAGTGGCCGAGCTGGTTCGACAGCTCGGCGAGGGTCGCGCTCAAACCGTCGGGGCGGAGTGCGGCGAGCGCGATCGCACGCTGTGCCCGCAACGCCCAGGTCGCCCCGGCGTAGCGATCCTCGGCGACGAGGTCGCCGGCCGCTCGCGCCACGGCAATGAACGGTGTGCGATACGGCACCTCGAACAGGGGCAGGCCGAGCGATTGGCAGGCGGCGAGCAGCCCCTCCGGGGTGCCGTTGCGAATGACCTCGGTACCGAATCCGAGCGCGGTGAGGCCCCGGTCGCGCAAGCGCTGCACATAGCGGCGGTAGTCGGCATCCGCTTTCGGATCGGTGCCGAACTGGGTGCCGGTGGTGAGCAGCACCTGGTCGGCGGACAGGAAGGGTGTGGGGTCGACGAGGTCGGAGCTGTGTACCCACTCCACCGGTGCATCGAGCGCGACCGGTTCGGCGATGCCGAGCAGAGTCAGACCGAGCTGGGGATCAGCGAGCAGGCGGCGCAGTGTGGGGAGCATGGGAGGCCTTATACAGGTTGGAGAGCTTGGTGGCCTCAACTATACAACCTGGCTATGTTGCGGCGGCTTGGTGTTGCCTAGCATTGCTCCGTGCCGCAAGTGGCACAGTGCTCCCATGGCACAGTGCTCCCATGGCACAGCGGTATCGTGCTGCGCTGCCGCCCGTCGATTTGGATCGGAAACTCTGATGACCCTCCTGGATACCCCTCGCCCCACCAGTACTCCGCTTGGTGGCCCCCAGCTGGCGCAGGAACGCAAGCTCGTCACGAGCATCCCCGGCCCGAAATCACGCGCGCTGAGCCAACGCAAGGCCCAGGCCGTGTCGGCCGGCGTCGGGATCACGCTGCCGGTGTACGCGGTGGCCGCTGGCGGGGGCGTTGTCGTCGACGTCGATGGCAACTCGCTCATCGACCTGGGATCCGGCATCGCCGTGACCGGCGTTGGTAACAGCGCGCCGCGCGTGGTGGCGGCCGTCGCCGCGCAGCTGGCCCAGTTCACCCACACCTGTTTCACCGTGGCGCCCTACGACTCCTACATCGAGGTTGCCGAAGCCCTGAACCGCCTCACCCCCGGTGACCATGAGAAGCGCAGCGTGTTGTTCAACTCCGGCGCCGAAGCGGTGGAGAACGCCGTCAAGATCGCCCGGCACTTCACCGGAAGGCAGGCCGTCGTCGCCTTCGACCATGCCTATCACGGCCGCACCAACCTCACGATGGGGCTGACCGCCAAGAACCAGCCGTACAAGAACGGATTTGGCCCTTTCGCTCCCGAGGTGTACCGAGCGCCCATGTCGTACCCGTTGCGCGACGGCGGCCTGGACGGCGTCGTAGCGGCGAACCGGGCCATCTCGCAGATTGAGAAGCAGATCGGCGCGAGCAACCTCGCCGCCATCATCATCGAACCCATTCAGGGCGAGGGTGGCTTCATCGTTCCAGCTCAGGGATTCCTGGCCACTCTGCTGGCCTGGTGCCACGCCAACGACGTCATCTTCATCGCTGACGAAATTCAGACCGGCTTCGCCCGCACCGGCCACATGTTCGCCTGTGAACACGAGGGCATCGTGCCCGACCTGATCTGCACCGCGAAGGGGATCGCCGGCGGCCTGCCACTGTCGGCGGTTACCGGGCGCGCCGACATCATGGATTCGCCCCAGGCCGGCGGCCTCGGCGGCACCTACGGCGGCAACCCGCTCGCCTGCGCCGCAGCACTCGCCACCATCGACACCTACGAGAGCGACCACCTGGTTGAACGGGCCGTCGCCATCGGAGCCATCCTGAACGAGCGGCTCGGCGCGCTCGCCGCCGCCGACTCGCGCATTATCGAGGTGCGGGGCCGCGGCGCCATGATCGCCATCGAACTCGTCAACCCCGCCACGGGGGAACCGGACGCCGCCCTGACCGGTCGGGTCATCGCCGCCGCCCACGCCCAGGGCGTCATCCTGCTGGGCTGCGGAACGTACGGCAACGTCATCCGCTTTCTGCCGCCGCTCAGCATTCCGGACCATCTGCTGCTCGAGGGCCTGCAGGTTATCGCCGACGCACTGGCTGAGACACTGGCCGTCGCATGAGCACCGTGACCCTCACCGGCCAGCCGGCAACGCAGGGCAGCGCAGAGCTGCTGGCCCGCGTGCCCGACCAGCTGTACATCAACGGCCAGTGGGTGAACGGGACCGGGGAGCCGTTTGCGGTGACCGACCCGGCGACCGGGCAGGTTCTCAAACAGATTCAAAACGCATCCGTCGCCGATGGTGCCCGAGCCCTCGACGCAGCGGTTGCCGCAGCGGATGCCTGGGCAGCGACCCCGGCGCGGGTGCGCGCGGAGATTCTGCGCCGCGCCTTCGACCTGCTGCAGGAGCGTCGGGAAGATTTCGCCACGCTCATGACGCTCGAAATGGGCAAGCCGATCGCCGAAGCCAACGGTGAAGTGACCTACGGCGGAGAGTTTCTGCGCTGGTTCAGCGAGGAAGCCGTGCGTATCAGCGGCCGGTACGGTGCCAACCCGGAGGGCACCGGCACGATGGTCGTCACCCAGCGGCCGGTGGGCCCGTGCTACCTGATTACTCCGTGGAACTTTCCGCTCGCCATGGCCACGCGCAAGATTGCCCCGGCGCTCGCCGCGGGCTGCACCGTGGTCGTGAAACCGGCCGAGCTGACCCCGCTGACCACGCTGCTGTTCGTGCAGTTGTTAGCGGATGCCGGCGTGCCGGCCGGCGTGGTGAACGTCATCACGACGACCCGGTCGCAGGCGGTGTCGGCCCCGATCATCGCCGACCCCCGGTTGCGCAAGCTCAGCTTCACCGGGTCGACCGGCGTCGGGCGTGCCCTGATCGCCCAAGCCGCCCAGAACGTGCTGCGCACCTCGATGGAACTCGGCGGCAATGCCCCCTTCGTGGTATTCGCCGACTCCGACCTCGAGCAGGCCGTCACCGGCGCCATGCTCGCGAAGTTCCGCAACACCGGCCAGGCCTGCACGGCCGCCAACCGGTTCATCGTGCACGCGTCTGTGGCCGATGAGTTCGCCCGTCGACTGACCGAACGGGTCAATGCCCTCGTGTCCGGACCCGGCATCGATCCCACGGTGAACTTCGGGCCGCTCGTGACCGAAGCTGCCGTCGACAACGTGGCTGCCCTCGTGCAGGACGCCATCGCGCGCGGCGCCACGCTGCTCACCGGCGGCATCCGCTCAGAGGGGCCCGGCTCGTTCTACGCCCCCACTGTCCTGACCGGAGTGAGCGCCGACAGCCGCCTCGTGCTGGAGGAAATCTTTGGACCGGTCGTCGGCATCCAAACTTTTGAAACAGATGAAGAGGCCATCGAAATGGCAAATGACACCGAATATGGTCTGATCGGTTACGTTTTTACCACCGATATCAACCGTGGGCACCGTATGATCGAGAGTATCGATACCGGAATAATGGGTCTGAACACCGGCCTCGTTTCCAATGCCGCAGCACCTTTCGGCGGCGTCAAGCAGTCCGGGCTCGGCCGTGAGGGCGGCCTTGAAGGCATCAACGAGTACCTCTCGACGAAGTACACCCTCATTCCCGCGTCCTAATCCCACCTCATCACAGGAGCAACCATGACCACGATTGATCGTGACGTCGTTATTATCGGCGCCGGGGCATCCGGTCTCACCGCCGCCACGGCATTGCAGAAGGCCGGCCTCAGTGTGGCGGTGCTCGAAGCCCGCGATCGGGTCGGCGGGCGGCTGTGGACCCATGAGATCGAGGGTGCCATGCTCGAGATCGGTGGTCAGTGGGTCTCGCCCGACCAGCACGCCCTCAAGACCACTCTGGCCGAGTTGGGCCTCAAGACCTACCCGCGCTACCGGGCTGGCCGCAACGTGTACATCAACGGTTCCGGCGTGGTCAGCCGGTTCGACGGTGAGATATTTCCGGTTCCAGCCGGCACCGAGGCACAGATCCTTGGCCTGATCGAGAAACTCGACGCCCTCGTGGCCGAGATCAACCCTGATTCCCCGTGGGAGCATCCGCTCGCCAAAGAATTGGACGAGGTCTCCTTCAGCCGCTGGCTGGAGACCCAGACCGACGATCAGGAGGCCCGGGACAACATCGGCATGTTCATTGCCGGGGCCATGCTCACCAAGCCCGCGCACGCCTTCTCGGCGTTGCAGGCGCTGCTCATGGCGGCCAGCGCCGGGTCGTTCAGCAACCTCGTCGATGCCGATTTCATTCTCGACGAGCGTGTGGTCGGCGGGTTGCAGCAGGTTCCGCTGCTGCTGGCCGAGAAGCTCGGCGGCGATGTCTATCTCGGGCAGCCGGTGCGCAGCCTGACCTGGGACGAGGACGGAGTCATCGTCGTTGCCGACGGTATGACGGTCACCGCCCGGCACGCGATCGTGGCGGTTCCGCCGCCCCTGATCAGTCGGATCAGCTTCGACCCGCCCCTGCCGCGCCGCCAGCAGCAGCTGCACCAGCACCTCTCCATGGGCTTCGTGATCAAGGTGCACGCCGTTTACGAGACGCCGTTCTGGCGCGCCGACGATCTCTCGGGCACCGCGTTCAGCCCGTACGAGCTCGTGCATGAGGCCTACGACAACACCAATTTTGAGGACCCACGCGGCACCCTGGTCGGTTTCGTCTCCGATGAAGAAGCGGATGCCGTCTTCGCGCTGACCGCGCTCGAGCGCAAGGCCCGCATTCTCGAGTCGCTCTCGCACTACTACGGCGAGCAGGCGCTGCACCCGGTCGTCTATTACGAAAGCGACTGGGGCTCCGAGGAATGGACCCGCGGCGCGTACGCGGCGAGCTTCGATATGGGCGGACTGGCCCGGTATGGCGCCGAACTGCGCAGTCCCGTCGGCCCGATCTCGTTCTCCTGCAGCGACATGGCCGGCAAGGGTTACCAGCACGTGGACGGGGCGATCCGGGTCGGGCAGGAGACCGCCGCGGCGATCCTTGCCAAGCGCGTGGTCGCGTGAGGTTTCTGGTCGGCTACACTGCGACCCCGGGGGGAGCGGATGCCCTCGCCCTCGGCGTGCGTCTTGCCCGCGCTCCCGGCGCCGAACTCGACGTGGTCCTCGTTCTCAATGCGGGGGACCGGGCGACGCTCACCCCCACCGATCCCGGCTACGACCGGCTGCTACTCGAGACGGCCGAGGGCTGGCTGGCCGAAGCGCTCACCCTGGTACCCGCCGGAATTTCGGTGCGCACCCACCTCGAACACGCCGATTCCTTCACCCAGGGGCTGCTCGCCGCCGCCGCTCGGCTGCAGGCGAACCTGATCGTCGTCGGCGCGGCAACCCACGGACTGCTCGGCCGCTTCGCGATCGGCAGCGTCGCCGGCGGCCTGCTGCATTCCTCCCACGTCCCCGTTGCCCTTGCCCCCGAAGGCACCCGGGTGATGGGCACCGACGAGCCGATCCGCCGGGTCACCTGCGCGGTCGGCACCAAGGCGGGAGCCGACGGACTACTGACGGCCGGCATCCTTTTGGCGCGCACAGTGGATGCCCCGCTGCGGTTGGTTTCCCTCGTCGCGATCGATCGTCCCGGCGCCGACGAACAGACGATCGTATTGGCCGCCGACCATGCCCAGGCAGTGCTCGACTACGCCACCGACCACCTGATGGACGGGCTGGAGGTGACCGCCAGCGTCGCCTCCGGCAGCAGCATCGAGCACGCCGTGCGCGGACTGCCCTGGGAACCGACCGAGGTCTGCCTGGTCGGCTCCAGCCGGCTGGCTCAGCCCCATCGCCTCTTTCTGGGCTCCATCGCGGCCAAGATGCTGCGCGAACTGCCGGTGCCCCTGATCGTGGTGCCCCGAGATTTCACCGTGCTGCCCGATGCCACAGTGCTGCCCGATGCCACCGTGACGCCCGAATTCACCGTGACGGTGGGGAAGTAAATACAACATGACGCTACAAATCAACGCCAGTGAAGCCGTTGAAAAACCGACGGGGGGAATCTCCAAGAAGGGGCTGAGCGCTGGCTCGGTCGGACTGGTCGGCGCCGTCATTATCGGCATCTCCTGCATCGCTCCGGCCTACACCCTGACCGGTGCACTCGGACCAACCGTGGCCGAGGTTGGGCTGCAGCTGCCGGCGATCTTCGTCGCCGGATTCATTCCGATGCTGCTGGTCGCCCTCGGCTACCGCGAGCTGAACAAGGCCATGCCGGACAGCGGCACCTCGTTCACCTGGGCGACGCGGGCATTCGGGCCATGGATCGGCTGGATGGCCGGCTGGGGACTGATCGCCGCAACCGTCGTCGTGCTGAGCAACCTCGCCGGAATCGCCGTCGATTTCTTCTATCTGATGCTCTCGCAGATCTTCGGGAACAGCGCCGAGATCGCGGGGCTCGCCGGAAACCCGCTCATCAACGTCGGAACCTGCCTGGTGTTCATTCTGATCGCAACCTGGATCAGCTACCGGGACATGCAGACCACCCAGAAGGTGCAGTACTGGTTGGTCGGCTTTCAGCTGATCGTGCTGGTCGGATTCGGCATCATGGCCTTCGTGCACATCGCCAATGGCACCGCGTTCGACCCGACGCCGGTCTCGCTGTCGTGGTTCAACCCCTTCGCTGTCACCACGTTCTCCGCCTTTGCGGCCGGCCTGAGCCTGTCGATCTTCATCTTCTGGGGCTGGGACGTCACGCTGACCATGTCGGAGGAGACCAAGGGCTCGCGTTCGACTCCCGGCCGGGCTGCCACGCTCACCGTGATCATCGTCATGGTGCTTTACCTGTTCGTCGCCATTGCGGCCGTCTCGTTTGCCGGTGTCGGCGGTGTGGGCGTTGGCCTCGGCAACCCGGAGATCCAGGGCAATGTGTTCTTCGCGCTGGCCGGCCCGGCACTCGGCCCGTTCGCCGTGCTCATGTCGATTGCGGTACTCTCCAGCTCGGCCGCCTCGCTGCAATCCACCTTCGTCTCCCCTGCGCGCACCCTGCTCGCCATGGGCCACTACGGCGCATTGCCGCCGGCCTACGCGAAGGTCAGCCCGCGATTCTTCACTCCCGGATACGCCACCATCGCCTCCGCTGTCGTTGCCGCCGGGTTCTACACGATCATGCGTTTCGTCAGCGAAGATGTGCTCTGGGACACCATTACGACCCTCGGCATGATGATCTGCTTCTACTACGGTCTGACCGCGTTCGCCTGCGTCTGGTATTTTCGCCGGCAGTGGTTCGCCACCGTGCGCAACGCCTTCTTCACCTTCTTGTTTCCCCTGGTCGGCGGCATCATCCTGGCGGTGCTGTTCTGCACCACCCTGGTCGACAGCATGGACCCGAACTACGGCAGCGGCTCCGAGATCTTCGGGCTGGGTCTGGTCTTCGTGCTCGGCATGGCTATTTTGCTGATCGGTGTTGTCATCATGATCGTGCAGTCGCGGGTACGTCCGGCGTTCTTCCGCGGCGAGACGCTCAGCCTGGCTGCGCCGCGCTTCGGCGAGCGGGAGGAATAGCCGCGCTGCGGCATCCGCTGAGTGAAAGCGGATGCCGCCACGACGACGGCGACACAAGTGGGCACGCTCGCTGCCTCTCGGCTGTGGGAATGCCCATACTGTTGCAGCTTGACTCGTCCGCAGACCTTGTGACTTCGCGGTCGCGGGCGATCACGGCGACCTTCGCCGATACCTGGCGCAGTCTCGGCGCCGACCACACCGTCGTTCACCGTGACCTGCACCGCGAACCGCTGCCCCACCTGACGGATGCCGTACTGCACTTTCCGCCCCGGCTACGCCCCGCGGATGCGAACCCGAGCGCGGAGCAGGAGGCCCTGCAGCAGGTTTTGATCTCGGAACTGGTCGCCGCTGACGTGCTGCTGATCGGCGTTCCGCTGTACAACTACTCGATGCCGTCGACCTTGAAAGCGTGGATCGATTACATCCACCTGCCAGCGGTGACCGCTCCGTTCGACGACCCAGCCAGCCAGCAGCCACTGGCCGGTCGCCCGGCCGTGCTCGTTTCGACTCGCGGCGGGGTTTACGACGCGGGAACATCCACGGAATTCGACGATCACGCACTGCCCGCGCTCAGCCTGATTCTGGCGGACGCACTGGGAATGACAGTGGAAACGATCGTGGCCACCCGCACGCTGAGCGAACGTTTCGGCGCTCCCGCCGACGAGGTCGCCAAGCAGCACCACGAACTGGCCGCCGCGCACGAGTCCGCTGCCCAGACCGCTCGCCGCCTGGGCTGACCCGCGCTTGATCGGGCGATCGCCGCGTTGGTTGGAACGCCTACTTCAGTCCAGAGCGGATGCGACGTGCTCGGCCAGCTCCAGCACCTGGTCCGGGTCGGCTGCTTCAACCGGCCGTTGGCCCTTGATGAACGTGCCCAGTCGCACCCAGTCATCGCCGACGATGAAGTCGACCGCGCAGGCCGAGACCGTGCCGACCGGGCATAGAAGGTAGGCCGGTTCGGTGACTCCCGCGACGCTTACCGCCTCATGGTTCGTTCATACCCCGCTCTGCACCTGGGCCGGATCAAAGGCCCACGCACCGTGCGGCAGCTTTGCCGGCGCGCACTGTTCCTGGTTCTGGTCTGTCAACCAGCGGGGACCGCGTTCGCAACATCGGCACGGCATGGTTGCGCACGCTGTTTGTGGATCGGGACGCCATTCCAATCGGCCGAATGTGCCCTGCAGAACATGGTGACAGAGTTTCGATAGTTATTTTTATTTGTCGCTCGCGTCACCGCAACGCCTCCGATGGCACGAACCTTTCAATCGAACGTGATTCAGGGCCTTCCAGCGCGGGGGAAGCTCCGCCAATTCGCTGTGGCATCGAAATTCGTGTAGAAATCTACCTGAGTTTCTCTCGCTTTTATGTTCGATTCGGGGTAGAATCATGGGAAGGAGGCAATGGCGCCCATGTTCATGGACAACCCGTGCGAGTCCAGTTTGAACCCTGTGATTGTGGCGGTGGAGCAGGCGCGGGAGGCGTTGTTGGCGGCGTTGGGTGGGCTGTCGTTCGGGCTGCTCGGTGATGAAGAATCCTTGAGCATGTTGCTCGCGCCGGCGGGTATCAGCCCGTGTTGTTCGGCCACCAGGGTCAGGTTGTGCACCTCGGCACCACCAACCGATTCTTCACCAACAGCCAACGCCGAGCACTAGCGGCCCGTGATGGTGGCTGTGTCATCCCCGGCTGCACCGTGCCGCCGCACCTGACGCAGGCTCACCACGTTATTCCCTGGAGTAAGGGCGGTCTGACAAATATCGACAACGCCGTTCTCATCTGCAACGCCGGCCATGCCAGCATCGAAACGTCCGGCTGGAACATCGACATGCGACACGGCCGCCCCTGGGTCCGCGGCCCCCTCATCTTCGACCCCACCACCGCGAGCTTTTCGAACGCTCCTGCGCCGAGTGCGCTGCTGGTGTTCGGCTATGTTGACTCCTTTGTACGGTTCGCCCTGGCTCTCGTCGCCGCCATGCAGATTGCTCGCGCTGGCGCCGTGTCGGCGCCGTGGAATTGGGTGCCGGCGTGGGTCGCGGGGGCAGCATCCACTTCATGGTTGTTTTTGGCTATCGTGTCCGTTAGTGCCGCAGAGCGCTGCAACATATTTACAGCGTTCCTGCTGAGCGTGGACGGTCTCGTGCGCGTCGGCGGCATCGTGTTGCTCGGTGTTCTGCCGATAGTGCTCGCGGATCGTGCGTGTCGCCCGACGGCTGCCCTTATCCGCGCTGGATCGTGGCCTGAACACTGAATTCGGGCAGGTATGGGCTGGCCTCGTCGGTGGACGTTCGCTCGCTCCGGTAGCGGTTCACCACGATGTCGAACCCACCCCACGATGTCCCATCCATCTCGGGGTAATGATTCGAGCCATCCTGATGATGAGTGGCTTATGGCTCGCCGAGAAGGTCGATGGCGGCTCTGACTGCTTCGTCGCCGTTCTCGGAATAATGGAGTGAGAGCAGCACGGTTCCGTTCTCATTCACGACGCCGAGAAGAACCGTTCCGGCGGTGTGCTCCTCGGGTACGAAGGTCGATATCGGATCGGAACCCGTGAAATTCTGCATGCAGAATGCATGCGGCGGGACTACGCTGTGGGCATGAGTACCGAGATCATTCAGGTTCGGGACGTGCCGGCCCAAGATGCCGAGGTTCTGCGCGCGCGCGCTGCGTCGCGGGGCATGTCATTGTCGAGCTACCTCCGCGAGCTAATTCACGACGACACGTCGCGCCCCGCGATGGTCGATGTTCTTACGCGAATCGGTACCCGAAGCAGCGTAGGGGGCAGTCTTGACGACATCCGTTCGTATATTGAGGATGACCGCCGATAGTGCCGGTCGTCGATGCCTCGATCGTCGTGCGGCTGCTGCAGAACCGTCGGGGCGACAAAGGACTTCAGGAACGGTTCAATCAGCAGCGGTACGTGCATGCCCCGACGCTGATCGATGCTGAGGTGAGCTCCGCCATTCGCGGGCTTCTACTAACCTCGAAGCCCATGATCAAAATTGATCTCAACCGGGCGGAGGAGATGCTCGCCGATTTCGCGGACTTGCCCTTGGTACGCTACCCGATGCAGCCGTTCCAGCGGCGGGTCCTGAGCCTGCGGCACAATTTCACCGCCTACGACGGGTTCTATGTCGCGTTGGCCGAGTCGTTGGCTATGCCACTGCTCACCGACGACCGCAAGTTCGTCACGGCCCCCGGTCACACTGCCATCATCGAAACTTGGCCTTAGCCTGAATCCACCGGTCGGCCTCTGAAGAATTCTTGATTTGGGCTCGATCCTCTTTCGTAGTTTTGGGCGCGGTCAAGCTTGGGGCCTCGATGCCTGGGTGTTC
>NZ_SOGF01000025.1:0-39831 GCF_004402355.1 Cryobacterium sp. TMS1-20-1
AAAACGGCCCCACTCCTCGACCAGCGAGAACCACGAACCCGCTCCCCCACCACCAACTCGACGACCGGCCCCACCTTACGGAACCGGGCCCACGATAGATCATGGGCCCGGTTACCGGGCCCGGGCCCGGGAAGAAGCGAGAAGGCGGGCATCCGCTCCCCGACTCGACGACCGGGCCCACCTTACGGAACCGGGCCCACGATAGAACATGGGCCCGGTTACCGGGCCCCGGCCCGGGCCCGGGAAGACGCGAGAAGGCGGGCATCCGCTCCCCGACTCGACGACCGGGCCCACCTTACGGAACCGGGCCCACGATAGAACATGGGCCCAGTTTCCGGGCCCGGGCCCCGAACATATCCATGGCTGGATCGACCGGGGCTGGCTGCGGGTGACGGGGCAGGGCGGGGCGGGGTGCCACACCCCACTGGAGACGGCTAAGTCGCGGGGGCCTCGGCGACGAAGAGCTCGCTCACGGAGTTGTAGTACTGGTCGGTTCTCCCCTTGTGCGTCATACCGATGCGCAGGCAGACCCGTTGCGACGGACGATTGCTCGGGGTGGTCACGGCCACCACCCGGTCGAGTCCCGTCTTCCACCCTTCGGCCAGTACAGCGGATGCCGCCTCGGTCGCGTAGCCGTGGTGCCACGCGTTCGGGTGAAAGTGCCAGCCGATCTCGGTATCCCCCGACGGTTCAAGCGGCGTGACCGGGCTCGAGGCTGGGATCGACTTGAGCAGCAGGTTCCCGAAGATTTCGCCGGTGTCAGCATCCGTTACGGCCCTGATGGCGTGAATGGGGTGTTCCATTCCCTGCCACCGGGTGATCACGGCGATCGCCTCGGCGCGGTCGGTCATCACCCGCGGATGCAACCCGATGTGTTGCTGCACGGACCACAACGAGTACAACCCGAAGACGAAGTCGGTGTCATCGAGGGTCCAGGGGCGCAGCAGCAGGCGTTCGGTTCGAAGAGTGTCCACGTCGACATCTTGCCACCCACACCTGCCCGACCCCTGCACCGAGCTCGCGCCTCGAGACAGCTACTCGACGAAAATTCCGGCGAGCGTCTTCTTGCCGCGACGCAGTACAGCCACTCCCCCGGGAAGCACCGATCCTTCGATGGTCAGGTCGACGCTCGTGACCTTCTCGTTGTTCAGGTAGACCCCGCCCTGCTGCACCGCGCGGCGCGCTTCACCGAGACTCTTCGACAATTCCGTGTCGACGAGCAGCTGCAATACGGTGGCGTGCGGCGCCGTCGTGGTGTGCGGAAGTTCGCGCAGCGCGGCCTCGAGGGTATCGGGGTCGAGTTCGGCAAGGTCGCCCTGGCCGAACAGCGCCTCGGCGGCGTGGATGGCAGCATCCGTCGCCGCCTGGCCGTGCACGAGGCTGGTCACCTCGAGGGCGAGTCGGCGCTGCGCTTCCCGGCGGAACGGTTCGTTTTCGACAAGCTCGGCGAACCGATCGATTTCGATCCGTGACAGAAACGTGAACACCTTGAGCCGAAAAACCACGTCGGCATCGTCAGTGTTGAGCCAGAACTGGTAAAAGGCGTAGGGGCTCGTCAGGTTGGGGTCGAGCCAGACCGCGTTGCCCTCACTCTTGCCGAATTTGGTGCCGTCGCTGTTGGTGATGAGCGGCGTGCCGATCGCGTGCACGCTGCCGCTTTCGGCCCGACGGATGAGATCGGTTCCGCTCGTGAGATTGCCCCACTGATCGCTGCCACCGGTCTGCAACACACAGTTGTAGCTGCGGAACAGTTCGAGGTAGTCCAGGCCCTGCAGAATCTGGTAGCTGAATTCGGTGTAGCTAATGCCGGCATCAGAATTTAGCCGCGCGCTGACAGCATCCTTTTTGAGCATCGTGCCGACGCGGTAGTATTTGCCGATTTCGCGCAGAAAATCGATCGCGGAAAGCGGTGCGGTCCAGTCCAGGTTGTTCACCAGGGTGACGGCGTTATCGCCCTCTGAGCTCAAGAACCGCGAAACCTGGGCCTGCAGGTAGCCGACCCATTCTGCGACGGTATCGGTCGGGGTCAGCGTGCGCTCGGCGGTCGGGCGCGGATCCCCGATGAGTCCGGTGGATCCGCCGACCAGTCCAAGCGGATGATGCCCGGCCAGCTGCAGGCGCCGCATTAGCAGCAGCTGCACGAGATTGCCGAGGTGCAGGCTCGGCGCGGTCGGGTCGAATCCGCAGTAGTAGGTGATCGGACCGCCATCGAGCAGCGCTTTGAGCTCGGTCTCGTCGGTGGAGACGTGCACGAGGCCGCGCCAGTTGATCTCCTCCCAGACGGAATCGAAAGAGGGATCGTTGGTCTGCTGGGCGAGGATGGTGGGGTCTGACACGCGTTCAGATTACCAGCCGTGGCGGTCTCGACGAGTTGCGGGCGGCATCCGCCCGTCTCGACGAGCAATTTAGCCTAAAACCTATATCTCATTTGATTTAGCCTGTGACCTGAATTATGCTGAATGCAGGACGGAGCCTCAGCCCATGTTTGTCATCACCGCTGACCAGATTGACAGCCGCAACGATCACGATCGAGCGCGGGAAATGATCGCGCGACTCGTGGACCAGAGCCCGCACGCATACAGTCTGCCGCCCGACCAGACGGCGGGCGATGAGATCCAATTGCTTGTCTCGACGGCCCGGCCGACGCTCGACGCCATTCTCACGCTGCACCGTTCCGGCCACTGGAGCGTCGGACTCGGGGTGGGCACCGTACGCACTCCCCTGCCGGCGTCGACCCGGCAGGCCACCGGTGGCGCGTTCATCGCAGCCCGCGAGGCCGTACTTCGGGCCAAGAAGACCGAGGCGCACTTTGCGCTCGACGTCGGTCACACGGATGCCGCAGCCCCCGGCATCGAGGCACTCCTCACCATGCTCCTGCTGCTGCGTCAACGCCGCTCCCCGCAGGGCTGGCGGGCCGGTGATCTGTTCGAAAGCGGACTGGCCCAGACCGACATCGCGGACAGGCTCGGCATCACCACCGGAGCCGTGAGCCAGCGGCTCAAAGCGGCGCAGTACCGGGTCGAGCAGGCCGCACGGCCGGCGTTGGTTAGGCTGCTAGAGCAACTCGATGCTGGCCCCACCACCGGCCCGAACGAAACGGAACCCGCATGACTTTCACCGTTCTCACGTTTCTATACTGGGTCGCCCTACTCCTGGTCACCCTCGCCGCGCTCACCAGCGCCGCGATCGCCTTCAAGTTGCATCGGCAGCTCTACGCCGTCGCCGCCATCGCTGGACTGGCCGTCGCGCTGGTGTTGGCCGCTGTCCCCGTCGGGCCCGGCCCGAGCGCTTTCGGCATTGTGCTCGGCATGCTCGCCCTGGCCCTCGCCGTCATCGGCGGCGGCCCCGTCGCGGTACTCGCCCTCGATCTCGCCACCAACAACTCGGTGCCGCCGGGCCAGCACGGTGGAATCATGGTTCTGAACGCCGGAAAACCGGCCCCGACCATGGCCGGACTCAGTGACCCGGAGACCCACGAGGTGCTGCGCGGGGGTGTGACCATCGGCATCCTGGAACGTCTCGCCGTGGCCGGCGCTATTCTGGCCGGCTTCCCCGAGGCCATCGCCGTCGTCGTCGCCATCAAGGGTGTCGGCCGGTTCACCGAGCTGGCCGCGGCCGAATCGCGTGAGAGGTTCATCATCGGCACCCTGTCGAGCCTCACCTGGGCCTGTGCCTGCGCTGCCCTCGTGCCGATGGCACTGGTCTAGCGCCGCTCTTTTCGACGGCCTGAACGGATGCCTCCCCCGGCATCCAAAACCACCACGGGGACACGATTCCACGCGCCAACCCCACTGACTCGTCAGCCGGGCTGGACGCGTTCGGCACGGTTACCGGCTGAGCGCCGCCGTCAGGTCGCGTACCCGGTTGACCAGGTGGGCCCGCTGCTCGGCGACGCGCACCGGCGCGGTTCCGCCGGCGCCGTCGCGGCTGTCGACCGATCCGCGGATGGTGAGCACCTCGCGCACCTCCGGAACGAGGTGCGGCGAAATCGCCAGCAGCGCCGCGTCGTCGACCTCGTGCAGGTCGAGTCCGTTCGTCTCGGCGAACTTCACCAGGGAACCGGTGATCTCGTGCGCATCACGGAACGAAACGTGGCGTTTGACCAGCCATTCGGCGACATCGGTGGCGAGGGAGAACCCCTGCGGCGCGAGCTCGGCCATCCGCTCGGTGTGGAAGGTGAGGGTCGCGACCATGCCGGTGAAGGCGGGCAACAGTACTTCGAGGGTCTGGATCGAGTCGAAGACCGGCTCTTTGTCTTCCTGCAGGTCGCGGTTGTAGGCGAGCGGCAGGCCCTTGAGCGTGGTGAGCAGCCCGGTGAGGTTGCCGATCATGCGGCCCGACTTGCCGCGAGCGAGCTCGGCGATGTCTGGATTCTTCTTCTGCGGCATGATCGAGGACCCGGTGGAATAGGCGTCGTCGAGGGTGACGAACCCGAATTCGCGGGTGTTCCAGAGAATGATCTCTTCGGCCAGCCGCGACATGTCGATGCCGATTTGCGCGGTGATGTAGGCGAATTCGGCGACCAGGTCGCGGCTCGCGGTGCCGTCGATGGAGTTCTCAACCACGGCGGCGAAGCCCAGGTCGACGGCGACGAGATGCGCGTCGAGACCGAGGGTATTACCGGCAAGGGCGCCGGAACCGTAGGGGGACGCATCCGCTCGCCGGCCCCAGTCCGCGAAGCGGTCGAGGTCGCGTACCAGCGGCCAGCAATGCGCCAGCAGGTGGTGGGCGAGCAGCACCGGCTGGGCGTGCTGCAGGTGGGTGCGGCCGGGCATGATGGCCCCGGAGTGCGCTTCGGCCTGAGCGGCGAGGGCGTCGATCAGTTCGATGACGAGGGACGCGAGAATGGCGGCGTGGTCGCGCAGCCACATGCGCACAAGCGTTGCGACCTGGTCATTGCGGCTGCGGCCGGCGCGAAGTTTGCCGCCCACCTCGACGCCGATGATGTCGATGAGGCCACGCTCGAGGGCGGAGTGTACGTCTTCATCGGCTTCGGCTGGCAGAAATTCGCCGGCCACGACGGCGCGCTCGAGTTGTTCGAGCGCGCCGACCATCTGGTTCAATTCGGTGTCGGTGAGATATCCGGCGGCGGCGAGGGCCCTGGCGTGCGCGCGGCTGCCCTGCAGGTCGTATTCGGCCAGCATCCAGTCGAACTGGGTCGACTTGCTCAGCCGTGCCAGTTCCGGCGACGGTCCCCCGGCGAAACGGCCGCCCCAGAGGGCACCAGCTCGGCCGGCGCGGTTTTTCTCACTCGACACGGATGCCCTACTTCGCGGCGGCGTCGCGTCGTGCGGCGACCTTGCTCGGCAGCGACCACAGTTCGATGAATCCCTTGGCCATGGTCTGGTCGAAGGAGTCGCCGGTGTCATAGGTGGCGAGGTTGAAGTCGTACAGGCTGGTCGTGCTCGAACGCCCCGTGACGACGGCAGTGCCGGCGTGCATTTTCAAACGGATGTCGCCGGTCACGTACTTCTGAGTGTCCTCGATGAACACGTCGAGGCTCTTCTTCAGGCCGGAGAACCACAGGCCGTCGTAGACGAGCTCGGCCCATTTGCTCTCGACGCCGCGCTTGTAGCGGGCGACGTCACGTTCGACGGTCATGTTCTCGAGCTCTTCGTGGGCGGCGATGAGCGCCATTCCCGCGGGGGCTTCGTAGATTTCACGGCTCTTAATGCCGACCAGACGGTCCTCGACGATGTCGATGCGACCGACACCCTGGTCGCCGGCGAGACGGTTCATGAGCTGGATCATCTGCAGCGGGGTGACCTTCTTGCCGTCGATGGCGACGGGCACACCCTGCTCAAAGGAGATGACGACTTCGGTCGGGGCGCGGGTGATCGACGGGTCCTGCGTGTAGGTATAGAGGTCTTCGATCGGCGCGTTCCACGGATCTTCGAGGAATCCGGTCTCGACGGCGCGACCCCAGACGTTCTGGTCAACCGAGTACGGGCTCTTCTTGGACTGCACGATGGGCAGGTCGTGCTTGGCGGCGTACTCGATGGCTTTGTCGCGGGTCAGCGCGAAGTCGCGCACCGGGGCGAGCGAGGTCAGCTCGGGGGCGAGCGCGGCGACGGCGGCTTCGAATCGAACCTGGTCGTTGCCCTTACCGGTGCAGCCGTGGGCGACGCTGTCGGCGCCGAGTTCCTTGGCGGTGGAGGCGAGGTACTTGGCGATCAGCGGGCGGCTGATGGCCGAGACCAGCGGATAACGCTTCTGGTACAGGGCGTTGGCCTTGAGTGTCGGAATGATGTAGTCGTTGGCGAACTCGTCCTTGGCGTCGATGACGATGGATTCGACGGCGCCGCAGTCGAGGGCGCGCTGACGGATTACGTCCATGTCTTCGCCCTCCTGTCCGACGTCGACGGCGAGGGCTACAACCTCTTTGCCGGTGGCATCTTTGAGCCAGCCGATGCCGACCGAGGTATCCAGTCCGCCCGAGTATGCGAGTACAACGCGTTCCGCCATGGTTCTCCCTAAAATCTTGATCTGTCTAAAGTTTACGTGCTGTGGCGCGGCCCCCCGGTCGCCCGGTCGCCCGCCCGCTTCTCTCGCTCTTTCCGGGCCCGGGCCCGGAAAGCGGGCCCATGATCTATCGTGGGCCCAGTGACCGGGCCCGGGCCCGGTCAGAAAGCATGAGAGCGGATGGCCGCGCTCGGGTCGGTCAGGCCGCGTTGTGGGCGAGCAGCCAGACCAACAGCGCCTTCTGGGCGTGCAGGCGGTTCTCCGCCTCGTCCCAGATGATGCTCTGCGGGCCGTCGATGACGTCGGCGGTCACCTCGTAGCCGCGGTCGGCCGGTAGGCAGTGCATGAAGTGCGCGCCCGGCTTGGCTAGGCTCATCAGTTCCGCGTCGACCCGGTACCGGCCGAGGTCGCCGAGGCGCGCGGCCTTCTCCTCTTCCTTACCCATCGACACCCAGGTATCGGTGATGACCACATCGACACCGGTGACGGCCTCGCGCGGGTCGGTGAACAGCGCGACCGAGCCGCCGGTCTGGGCGGCGATGGCGGTCGCATCCGCTACGACCTGATCGGTGGGGGTATACCCGACCGGCGACGCGATACGCACGTGCATCCCCGCTGTCGCGCCGGCGAGCAGGTAGGACTGGCCCATGTTGCAGGCGCCGTCGCCGAGAAAGGCGAGGGTCTGGCCGGCCAAGTCGCCGCGGTGTTCCCGGATGGTGAGCAGGTCGGCGAGCAGCTGGCAGGGGTGAAAATCATCGCTGAGCGCGTTGATGACCGGCACCGTGGTACCGAGCGCCATTTCTTCGAGTCCGGCCTGACCGTAGGTGCGCCAGACGATTGCGGCGACCTGGCGTTCCAGCACGCGAGCGGTGTCGGCGGCGGTTTCCTTGCCGCCGAGCTGGCTGTTCGCGGTGCTGATGATGAGCGGGCTGCCGCCGAGGTCGGCGATGCCGACCGCGAAGGACACCCGAGTGCGGGTCGAAGACTTGTCGAAAATGACCGCGACGGTCTGCGGGCCATTGAGCGGGCGCACCGCGAATCGGTCTCGCTTCAGCTCCAGGGCCAGGTCGAGAATCTCGGCCTGTTCGGCCGGGGAGATGTCGTCGTCGCGCAGGAAATGGCGGGTCACGGTGTCACTTTCGGTTGGAATGCTTTTAGCGGGCAAGCGGATGCCGCTCCAGCGGCCCCGCACGGTTCCCAGCAAGCACAGAGGGATTCGTCCAGCCTAGAGGCTGGCCAGGGCTCGCCCGAACCGGTCCTGGAAGTCGGCGATCTCGGTGTCACCCACGATCAGCGGTGGGGCGATTCGAATGCTGGTCTCATTGGCGGCGTTGACGATCAGGCCCTCGGCCAAAGCGGCAGCTCCCAGCTTCAACGCAACCGGTTCGGTCAGGCCGATGCCGAGCAGCAGTCCACGCCCACGCACTTCCTCGATCCAGGGAGACTTGAAACCGAGAATGATCTCGCGCAGCTGCTGGCCCCTTAAGGTGGCGTTGGCGGCGAGATCGTCGCGTTCGATCACGCCGAGCACCGCGTTCGCGGTCGCGGTCACCAGCGGATTCCCGGCGAAGGTCGAGCCGTGCTGGCCACGGCGAAACAGCTCGGAGGCCCAGCCAAAGGTGACCAGCGCACCAATCGGCACACCGCCGCCCATCCCTTTGGCGATGGTGACAGCATCCGGAAGAATATCGGCGTGGTTGTAGGCGAACCAGGCGCCGGAACGAGCGATTCCGGTCTGGATCTCATCGAGGATGAGCAGCACACCGTGCTCGGTGCACAGCTCCCGCGCACGCTTCAGATAGCCATCGGGCAGGTCGATGACGCCGGCCTCGCCCTTGACCGGTTCGAGAAACAGTGCGGCGACGGTGTTGTCGATGGTCGCTTCGAGTGCCTTGATCGTGCTGTCGATGTGTTCGACGCCGCCGGGAACCGGTTCGAAGGCCTCGCGCATGTGCGGTTTGCCGGAGAGTGCGAGGGCTCCCATGGTGCGACCGTGGAAAGAGTCGTGCAGCGAAATAATGCGGTTGCGGTGGCCCTTATTGTTGAGGCGGGCCAGTTTGAACGCGGCCTCGTTGGCCTCGGCACCGGAGTTGCAGAAGTAAACCCGACCTTCGTCGCCGGCGCCGGTGATGCGCTTGAGACGTTCGGCCAGTTCGATCTGCGGCGGCGTGGCGAAATAGTTGGAGACGTGGCTGATCGTGCCGATCTGCTTCGTGACGGCGGCGACGACCTCGGGGTGGGCGTGGCCGAGCGAGTTCACGGCGATGCCGGCCAGAAAGTCGAGATACTGGGTGCCTTTTTCATCCCAGACATAGCAGCCCTCACCGCGCACGAGCATGGCCAACGGCGGGCTGAAGGTTTTCATCATCGCATCGGCGAAACGGTCTTGCCAGGGATGTTGAGTCATGCGGGTACTACCTCCGTGCCGATGCCGCTTCCAGTAAAAATTTCGAGCAGGATCGAGTGCGGCACTCGCCCGTCGATGATCGCGGCCTTGGCGACGCCGCCGTCGACGGCGTCGAGGCAGGCGGTCATTTTGGGGATCATGCCCGATTCCAGCTGCGGAAGCAGACCGCGCAGCTCGACCACGTCGATGATCGACACCAGCGAATCCCGGTTCGGCCAGTCTCGGTACAGCCCGGCGACGTCGGTGAGAATCACGAGCTTCGCCGCGCCGAGCGCGATCGCGAGTGCGGCAGCAGCAGCGTCGGCGTTGACGTTGAGGGACTGGCCGGGGACATCCGTATCGGGGGCGATCGACGAGACCACCGGGATGCGGCCTGCCGCGAGCTGGGCGAGCACCGCTTCGGGGTCGACGTCGATGACGTCGCCGACCAGTCCGAGGTCGACTTCTTCGCCGTCGATGACCACGCCGCGGCGTCTTCCGCGGAACAGGCCGGCGTCTTCGCCGGACAGTCCGGCGGCGAGCGGACCGTGCTGGTTGATGTGGCTGACCAGGTCGCGGTTGATCTGGCCGGTGAGCACCATGCGCACCACGTCCATCGCTTCGGGCGTGGTCACCCGGTAGCCGCCGCGAAACTCGCTCTCGATGCCGAGGCGCTTGAGCATGGCCGAGATTTGCGGGCCGCCGCCGTGCACGACGACCGGGCGAATTCCGGCGTAGCGCAGGTAGACCATGTCCTCAGCGAAGGCACGTTGCAGCTCTTCGCTGACCATGGCGTTGCCGCCGAATTTTACGACGATGATCTGGTCGTGAAAGCGTTTGAGCCAGGGCAGCGCTTCGATCAGCGTCGCCGCTTTAACGGATGCTTCGGCCTGGCTGGTTTCGTCTGCGTGGGTGATGTCGGTCATATTCAGCTCGAGTACGCGCTGTTCTCTTCGACGTAATCGTGGGTGAGGTCGTTGGTCCACAGCGTGGCCGTTTCACTACCCGCGTGCAGGTCGATCAATACAGTCACGGCGCGGCCCGAGAGGTCGACGAGTTCGCGCGGCTGGTCGGGCTCCCCCGCTGTGCAGACCTGCACACCGTTGATGGCGACATCGATGCCGTAGGGGTCGAATGCGGCGTCCTGAACCGGTACCGTTCCGACGGCGGCGAGCACGCGGCCCCAGTTGGGGTCGTTGCCGAAGATGGCCGACTTGAACAGGTTGCTACGCGAGACAGCGCGGGCCACGGTGACGGCTTCGTCGTCGGAGACGGCGTTGGTGACCGTGATCGCCACGTCGTGCGCGGCGCCCTCGGCATCACCCTGCAACTGCAGGACCAGGTCGCGGCAGGTGTCGGTGAGCGCTTTGCTGAATTCCGCGTGGTCGGTGGGGACGGCACTCGCCCCGGAGCAGAGCAGGCTCACGGTGTCGTTGGTCGACATGCAGCCATCAGAATCGAGGCGGTCGAAAGTGACCCGGGTCGCCGCGCGGAGCGCAGTGTCGAGGTCGGTCGAGCTGAGCACGGCGTCGGTCGTGATGACGACAAGCATCGTGGCCAGTCCCGGCGCGAGCATACCGGCACCCTTGGCCATTGCGCCAATGCTCCAGCCGTGAGGCGAGGTGTGGGAGGCCTGCTTCGGGCGAGTGTCGGTGGTCATGATCGCTTGCGCGGCCAGGAGGCCGGCGTCGGGCGTGGTGGCGGCATCCGTTTTGATGGCGAGGGTAGCGTCCCAGACGCCGGCGGTGACCAGGTCGAGGTCGAGCTGTTCTCCGATCAGCCCGGTGGAGCAGACCAGGACGTCGCCGGAGGAGATGTCGAGGCGCGTGGCGACCGCTTCGGCGGTGGCATGGGTGGTCTGGAAGCCGATGCTGCCGGTATAACAGTTAGCACCGCCCGAGTTGAGCACGATCGCGCTGACCCGGCCGTCGCTCATGACCTGGGTGCTCCAGATGACGGGGTTGGCCTGGCAGCGGTTACTCGTGAACACGGTCGCGGCGTTCTGCAGCGGACCGAGATTTTGCACGAGGGCGAGGTCGAGCCCGCCGGACTTTTTCAGGCCGGCGGTGACACCGGCAGCAGCAAAACCGGCGGGAAGGGTGACACTCACGGAGCAACTCCATTCAGGGTCAGACCGAGCGTTTCGGTCAGGCCCAGGGCAATGTTGGCGGATTGGATGGCAGCGCCTGCGGTGCCCTTAACAAGATTATCGATGGCGGTGATCGTGACGACCCGGCCGGCTGCTATGTCGACGGCCAGGCCGATCAGGGCGGTGTTCGCGCCGAGAACGTCAGCCGTGCGCGGAAAGCGCCCCTCGGGCAGCAAGTGCACGAACGGTTCGTCGGCGTAGGCGCTCTGCCAGGCGGCGCGCACGGCCGCGGCGCTGGTGCCCGGCACAATTCGAGCGGTCGCGGTGGCGAGGATACCGCGGGCCATCGGCACGATCACCGGGGTGAACGAGATGGTGGCGTTGGTTTCAGAGCCGGCCCAGCGCAGCGACTGCACGATCTCGGGAATGTGCCGGTGGGTGCCGCCGACGGCGTAGGGGTTGGCCGAGCCGAGGATCTCGGCCGCGAGGTTGGGTAGCTTCAGGCTCTTGCCGGCACCGCTCGGGCCGACGGCGAGCACCGCGACGAGGTCCTGCGCCTCGATCACGCCGGCCTGGATGCCGGGAGCCAGGGCGAGGGCGACCGTGCTGGCGTTGCAACCGGGGGCGGCGATGCGGCGGGCACCGACCAGTCGGTCGCGCTGCTTGCCGGTGCCGATCAGCAGTTCGGGTACGCCGTAGCTCCAGGCGCCGAAGTAGTCGCCGCCGTAGAACGCGGCCCAGTCGTCGGGGTTCTCGAGGCGATGGTCTGCGCCGCAGTCGATGACGAGGGTGTCGGCCGGCAGGTGCGCGGTCAGCTCGCCGGATTTTCCGTGCGGCAGGGCGACGAAGACGACGTCATGCCCGCTGAGGTTTTGCGGAGTCGTGTCGACCAGGGTCAGGTGGGCGAGAGAACGCAGCGATGGTTGCACATCGATGAGGAGCTGCCCGGCATTGCTGTGCGCGGTGACCGTGCGCACCTCGAATTCGGGGTGTCCGGCGAGCAGCCGCAGCAGTTCGCCGCCCGCATACCCGCTCGCGCCCGCCACTGCCACCGAAAAAACCATGGGTTAAACCTAGCGCGGCCCCGGCGGCCCCGGTTCCGCATCGGCGCGCGGCGTCATGCGCGAGTTCGGTGCGGTCCCGGCCGCTTCCGAACGCTGCACCTCGCAGCCCGAACAGCGGATGCCGCGGGCCGACCCCGCAGGGTCGGGCCGCGGCATCCGCTCACCAGCGTTTACTCGCGCAGGGTCGCACCGAACCGGTCGGCCGCGAGAGCGACACCGGCCAGGCGCGCAGCGCTGGCTTCGGCAGCGGTCAGCGTGCGTTCCTCGCCGCGAAAACGCAGCGCGAAGGTGAGTGATTTCTGGCCGGGTTCGACTCCGGCACCGCGGTAGTCATCGACCAGTTCGATGCTCTCGAGCAGGTCACCGGCGCCCTCCGCCACGGCCGCACGCAGGTCAGCAGCCGGCACGGAGGCCGGCACGACGAGCGAGAGGTCCTGGGTGGCGGCGGGCATCGTGCGGATCGGCGTGACCGTATTGATCACTCCGGCCTGCGCGAAGACGAGCGCGAGGTTAATCTCTGCGACGGCGACGACTGCGGGCAGGTCGTAGTCGTCGGCTACCGCGGGCAAAAGTTCGCCGGCAAATCCGACCGACGCCGTGGCGGCGGTGCCCGGAGCAGCGACGAACAGTTCGGCGGTGCGCCCGGGGTGCATCGCCGGATGCCGACCCTGACGAACCTCGATGCGCACCCCGGTGGCCAGCGCCACCTGCTGCACGGCGGCCAGCGCCGACTGCCAGCCGGCGGCGACGGCAGCCTGACCCGGCTGGTGCCGCACGTCGTTGCCGATGAGAACGACGCCGACCAGAAGCGGCTGCGGCACAATTCCCGCGTTCAGCGCCGCCTCATCCTGCGTGCTCGGTCGTGCGGCCCCGGCGGGAAGCACAGCCATGCCGTAGCTCACCCCGGCCACGGGCCGAAAGACCAGGCCCTGCTCGTAGATGGCCACATCGACCAGCCCGCGAGAACGGTTGCGGTGCGCGATCTGCAGCATTCCGGGCAGGATCGAGGTGCGCAAGTACGGCGCCTCACCGTCGAGCGGGTTGGCGACCTTCATCTGGGGCACCGCGATCGGGGCAGCGGATGCCGCAGCACCGTCGGTGCTGTCAGCATCCGTCTGCGACGGCACGACGGCCACACCGAACAGGTTGTTCGCCTGCTCGGAGACGAACGGATAGGTCAGCACCTCACTGTGGCCGGTGGCGGCGAGGGTCTGCGCGACCGTGCGGCGCAGCGTCTGGGTGTGCGTCAGGCCGCGGCCGGGCGGCGCGACCGGCAGAACCGAAGGAATCTTGTCGTACCCGACAATGCGGGCGACCTCTTCGGCCAGGGTCCACTTGTCGGTGAGGTCGGGGCGCCAGGTCGGCGGAGTGACCTGCAGGTCGCCGTCGGCTTCCTCGAGGGAGGCACCGACGTCGACCAGGGCAGCACGCACCTCATCCCCGGTGTAGGCAAAGCCGATCAGACCCGACACGAATCCGGTCGGCAGCAGAATCGGCTGTGCGGCCGGCGCCTCGTTGTAAACCGACCCGAGGTCGTCGGCAACTCCCCCGGCAAGTTCCACCAGCAGCTGCACCACGCGGGCGGCGGCAACGGCAGCAACTTGCGGGTCGACGCCGCGTTCGAACCGCTTGCTCGCCTCGCTGGGCAGCTTGTGGCGGCGGGCCGAGCGCGCAATGGACACCGGGTCGAAGTTGGCGGCCTCGACGAGCACATTGACGGTCTCCGAGCTGATCTCGGTGTTCGCCCCGCCCATCACTCCGGCCAGGCCTATTGGCCCGGATTCGTCGGTGATCAGCAGATCTTCGATGTTGAGCGTGCGGGTGACGGCGTCGAGCGTGGTGAATTTCTCGCCGGCGGTCGCGCGTCGCACGATGATGCCGCCGGCCAGCTTGTCGAGGTCGTAGCCGTGCAGCGGCTGGCCGAGCTCGAACATCACGTAGTTGGTCACGTCGACTACGAGCGAGATCGAGCGGATGCCGACCAGCCCCAGCCGGGCGATCATCCAGGCCGGGGTTGGCCGGGTCGGATCGACGCCGCGCACGACGCGGGTCACGAACACCGTCGCACCGGTCCGGTCCCGAATCGGGGCCTGGTCGTCGATCGTGACCGGGAACCGAGTGACCGGGGCCACGACGGTGAGGGCGAGTGCGGGGTCCCGAAACGGTACGCCGGTCGCGTGCGAATATTCGCGGGCGACGCCGCGAATGGAGAAGGCGTAGCCGCGGTCAGGCGTCACGTTGATCTCGACGGCGCTGTCGTCCAGGCCCAGCAGGGGGATGGCATCCGTTCCCACCGGGGCGTCGATGCCGAGCGATGACAGCAGCAGAATGCCGTCGTGCTCGTCGCCAAGGCCGAGTTCACGGGCCGAGGCGATCATACCGTCGGAGACGTGGCCGTACGTTTTGCGGGCGGCGATCGGAAACGGTCCCGGCAGCGAGGCGCCGGGCAGGGTCACAACGACCTTGTCGCCGACGGCGAAGTTGTGCGCGCCACAGATGATGCCGTGCACCGCCGGGCCGCCGTCGGCGGCGAGTTCGCCCTCGGGGGCTACGCGCACCTGGCACCAGTTGATGGTCTTGCCGTTGCTCTGCTCTTCGCCGACGAATTCGAGTACCTCGCCGACCACGATCGGGCCGGACACCTCGAAGCGGTGGATCTCTTCTTCTTCGAGGCCGACACTGACGAGAGCGGCGTGCACGTCTTCCGGCGTCGTGCCGGGCGCGAGGTCGACGAATTCGCCGAGCCAGGACAGTGGTACCCGCATTAGATCGTCATCCCATACTGCTGGCTGAACCGGATATCGCCTTCGACCATGTCGTGCATGTCCTTTACGTCATTTCTAAACATCACTGCTCGTTCCACGCCGACGCCGAACGCGAACCCGGAGTACACCTCGGGGTCGATTCCGGCGGAGCGCAGCACGTTGGGGTGCACCATGCCACAGCCGCCCCACTCGATCCACCGCGCGCCGTCCTTGAAGGTCGGGTGCCAGACGTCGAGCTCGGCGCTCGGTTCGGTGAACGGAAAGTAGTTCGGGCGCAGGCGTACCTTGGCTTCGGGGCCGAACAAGGCCTGCACGAAGTGGTCGAGCGTGCCGCGCAGGTTCGCCATGGTGAGGCCCTTGTCGATGGCGATGCCCTCGATCTGGTGGAACACCGGCGTGTGCGTCGCGTCGAGTTCGTCGGTGCGAAACACCCGTCCAGGTGCGACGACGTACACCGGAAGCTCGCGGCTGAGCAACGCGCGCAGCTGCACGGGCGAGGTCTGCGTGCGCAAAACGAGGTGGGCATCCGTCGGTTCGACGAAGAAGGTGTCCTGCATGGCGCGGGCGGGGTGGTCTTCGTCGAAGTTGAGCCCGTCGAAGTTGAACCATTCGCTCTCGAGCTCCGGTCCTTCGGCTACTTCCCAGCCCATGGCCACAAACACGTCGGCGGCCCGTTCGGTCAGCAGTGAAATCGGATGCCGCGCCCCGGCCTTCCAAGCGGATGCCGCTGCCGTCACGTCCACCGTTTCGGCGAGCAGCCGGGCGGCGGCTTCAATCGCACCGATCTCGTCTTCGCGGGCGGTCAGCGTCTTGGTCACGGCGCCGCGGGCCTGGCCGACGAGCTTGCCGGCAGCGGCCTTCTGGTCGCCGGGCACGCTGCGCATGAGGGCATTGAGCTTCGACAGCGGAGAGGACTCCCCTGCGTGCTCGCTGCGTACGAGCTTCAGCGCGGCGGTCGTAACGGCTTCGGCGATGGCGGCCAGTGCGGCGTCAACCGCGGCGTTCACTGCCTCTTCGGTAATGGCGGGTGGGTCGATGGGACCAGCGGAATCAGACACAGTCCCTGAGTTTACCTGCCTCAGGCGCCCTGGCTTCTGCTCTGGGCACCCAGCGCGCGCGGGTCGGCCTGCACTGGGTCAATCGGAGATACCGAGTCGTCCTTGGTGACGCTGCCGGCCTGCGGGCCGGTGCGCTTGGCAATTCGGCGTGCCAGCCAGGACAGTGACAGGTTCATGGCCAGATAGATGGCGAGCACAATGAAGAAAAACGAGAATTTGTACTGCTCGCCGAAGAAATTGGCGAGCTGGTTGAGCCCGGCCCGAAGCAGTTCGTTGTAGCCCACGATGAAGGACAGCGACGTGTCCTTGAGTAGAACGACCAGCTGGGCGATGATGATCGGCAGCATCTGGCGAAAGGCCTGCGGGAACTCAATGCGGAACCGGGTGGCCACCGGGGTCAGGCCGATGGCGAGTCCAGCCTCGCGCTGCCCGCGCGGCAGGGCGTTGATCCCGGCGCGGAGCGCCTCACCGATGATGGCACCGTTATAGACAGACAGGGCAGCCACACCCGCCCAGAACGAACCGGTGGAGAACACCAGGAGGATGAACAGCATCATGAGCAGTACGGGCATGCCGCGGAAGAATTCGAGCAGCACCGTGGTGGGCACCCGGATCCAAGCGGATGCCGACAATCGCCCGAAGGAGAACAGCACTCCGATCACGAGTGCGAAGACGGCGGCGACCGCGGCCATGCGCAGCGTCGCAAGCGCGCCCAACCCGAGGGTACGCCAGACCAGCAGGTCATTGAAGACGTCCCAGCGGCTGATATCCCAGAGGCCGGGCTGCACCGCACCGTTGGCGCTGGTCTTGGGCAGGCCGAGCACCACAATCAGGGCGAGCAGGCCACCGGCCAGGATGATCGTGCCGACAACGGAGATGAGACGCGATCGCGCGCGGGACTTCGGTCCGGGGGCGTCGTACAGTACAGAACTCATCGGAGCACCGCCACCTTCTTCTCGATCCTGCCGGCGATCAGGCCAAGAGGAATGGTGATGACCAGGTAAAACGCTGCGACCGCGAGCAAAATCGGGATGACGGCATCACCACGGTCATTGGTCACCTTGCGAGCCGCGCCGAACAGTTCGAAGACGAAGAACGCACCGGCGACCGACGTGTTCTTGGTGAGAGCGATGAGCACATTGATCAGTGGCGGCACCACCATGCGGATGGCCTGGGGCATCACCACGAACGTGAGGGTCTGCCCGAAGGTGAGGCCCACACTGCGTGCTGCTTCGGCTTGCCCCACGTGCACGCCGTTGACGCCGGACCGAAGTGCCTCGGCGACGAAGGGCGAGGTGTAAACCGTGAGCCCGATGGCTGCCAGCTGGAAGTATCCGGGGCTGAACTCCAGAAGGGGCAGGAGGTAGGCGCAAAAGAACAGTACGAGCGTCAGCGGAGTATTGCGAACAAGTTCCGTGTAGGCGGTTGCGAACACACGGAAGGACGAGATCGGCGAGATGCGCATCGCTGCGACAACAAGCCCGATAACGGATGCGCCGACTCCGGCGATGAGAAGCAGGCCCAGGGTGTTCCGGAAGCCTTCCAGGAACAGCGGCAGGTTGTCGATGACTGCGTCCACAACTCACCTCCTCGTCTTTGTCTGTCTGTCTGTGGTCTATGCGTGGAACATGCTGATTTCGTCACCGTGGCGACCCGCCCCTGGGCGGATCGCCACGGCTCAATGCTGGTTAGCGCGAGCTAGCTAGCGATTAGCAGGGGTCGACCTAGTAGCGGTCGACGGCCGGCGGGGTGGGGGTGTCGAGCACGGTGCCGGCGGTGGATTCCCAAGCCGAGACCCAGCTTCCGTCCGCATACGCTTCTTCGAGCACGTCGTTGATGAAGTTGCGGAACTCGGTGTCGTCATGCGCGAGGCCGATGCCGTAGGGCTCTTCGGTGAATGCGTTGTTGACGACCTCGAACTGTCCGGCATTCTGGTCGGCCAGGCCGGCCAGAATCACGTTGTCGGTGGTCACTGCGGCGACCTCACCGCTGCGCAGCGGACCGAGGCAGTTGGAGTAGGTATCCGAGGCGATGATATCGGTCGTGTACTCGGCGATGTTCTTCTCCGAGGTGGAACCGCTCACGGTACACACCTTCTTGCCGGCGAGGTCTTCGGGGCCGGTGATCTTGTCGGGGTTGCCCGCGAGCACGAGCAGGTCCTGTCCGGCCGAGTAGTACGGTCCGGCGAAGGACACGACCTCTTTGCGGGTGTCGTTGATCGTGTAGGTCGCGATCACGAGGTCGACCTGGCCGTTCTCAATGAACGGCTCGCGGTTGGCCGAAACGGTCTCACTCCAGTTGATGCCCGATGCCGGGATGCCGAGCTTGGCCGCGATGAGCTTTCCCATCTCAACGTCGAAGCCGACGGGGTCGCCGCTGGGGCCGAGCAGGCCAAACAGCGGCTGGTCGAACTTTGTTCCGATGTTGATGGAACCGGCGTCGGCCAGGCGGGCCATGGTGCTTCCCTCGGGGAATGACACCGCGGTCTCCACGGGGGCGGCGTCGCCGGTGGGGGCTCCCGAGTCCGCGCAGCCACTGAGCACGAGCGCACTTGCGATCGCAATGGCCGAAATCACTAGACCTTTTTTGAGTCTCATGGTTTTTCTCCTGATTGCTGGTACTGCTGCTGTGTAAACCCTGTCCACCGATTAGTGGGCAAGTATTTTGGAGAGGAAGTCTTTCGCTCTCGTGCTTTGGGGGTTGGTGAAGAATTCCTCGGGCGTGGTCTCCTCCACGATCTCGCCCTCCGCCATGAAGATGACGCGGTCTGCGGCCTTGCGGGCGAAGCCCATCTCGTGCGTCACGACGATCATGGTCATACCGTCGTTGGCGAGGTCGACCATGACCTCGAGCACCTCATTGATCATCTCCGGGTCGAGGGCACTGGTCGGCTCGTCGAGAAGGATGACCTTCGGATCCATGGCCAGGGCACGCGCGATGGCGACGCGCTGTTGCTGGCCACCGGACAACTGTGCGGGCATCTTCTGCGCCTGGTTGGCTACTCCGACACGGTCGAGCAGTGCCATCGCCTTCGTCTCGGCATCCGCTTTCGACATGCCGCGCACCTTGATCGGTCCGAGCGTGACGTTCTCGAGCACGGTCTTGTGCGCAAACAGGTTGAAGGCCTGAAAGACCATGCCGACGTCCGCACGCAGGTGCGCCAGGGCTTTGCCCTCTTCCGGAAGCTTGACGCCATCGATGGTGATGACGCCGTCATCGATGGTCTCGAGGCGGTTGATGGCCCGGCAGAGCGTCGATTTTCCCGACCCACTCGGTCCGATCACGACGACCACCTCGCCGCGGTTGACCACGGCGTTGATGTTCTTGAGAACGTGCAGTTCTCCGTAGTGCTTGTTGATGTCCTTGACGACGACTAGCGGTTCGCCCCGACGAACGGTGATATTCGAGGTGGCCGGGGACGAATCTATTGGCTCCATACCCTCCAACTTAGAACAGATCACCGGATGAGGGGTGCCAAATTCCCGGACAGTAACGCATTTGTAACAGTCCAGGCATCGGTTGTCTGTGCTATGTAGCAGGTCTGCCGGCGGTCTCCGGCCGGGCACCAGCCGACCCCTCCAGCGGCTCGGCCGCCGCAGAAAAAGGGTCGGCTCGGCCATGCCCGAGCACACTCGCCCCGGGCATGCCGGATGCCCGGACGGAGCTGTCCGGGCATCGGGTTTTTGTGCGGAAGGGCAGGTCAGGCGCGCTGGGCGAACGCGCTTTCATACAGGCAAACGGATGCCGCGGTCGCCAGGTTCATCGACTCAGCCTCGCCGTAGATCGGCACGCTGACGCTGCGGTCGACCCGGGCGAGGTCTTCGTCGGTCAGGCCGCGGGCCTCGTTGCCGAACAGCCACACCGTCGGAGCGGCGAGCAGCCCCTCATTGCGGGCGGAAAGCAGGTCGGAACCCTTGATGTCGGCAGCGAACAGCTGCAGGCCGGCGGAGCGGGCACGGTCCAGCACGTCGGAGAGATCAGCCGCGATGGCGACGGGGAGGTGAAAAATGGAGCCGGTCGAGGAACGGATGACCTTGGGGTTGTACAGGTCAACGCTGCGACCGGTGAGGATGACGGCGTCCGCGCCAGCGGCATCCGCTGCCCGAATGATGGTGCCGGCGTTGCCGGGGTCGCGCACCTCTTCGAGAATGGCGACGAGCTTGGGGCCCGCGTTGAAGATCTTCTTGACCGAGGTGGGGAACTGGTGGCAGACAGCCACGAAGCCCTGCGGGGTGACCGTATCGGCCATGGCCTCGAGTACTTCTTCGGAGACGAACTCCACCTCGACCTGGGCGTCGACGGCCTTCTGGGCCAGATCGGTATAGCGATCGAGCGCGGTCGGCGTGGCGAACAGCTCTACGACGAGCTCTGGGCGAAAGGTGAGGGCTTCTGAGACGGCCTGCGGGCCTTCGAGTAGAAAGAGACCGGACTCGAGGCGCGCGTCGCGCTTGGCAAGTTTTGCGACGGCACGGACGCGCGGTGAACGTGGATTATCAAGCATGTGCCAAGTTTACTTGCAGAAAAGGAGCGGGCGACCAGGTCGCCCGCTCCTCACTGTGGAACTCTGACCGATTCACCACATTCACGCCCAGGAGGCAGCCGGTGGTGGTCAATCACGGTGAAGCATTACGCCTTGACGGCGACCTTCGGTGCCGACGTGTCGGCGGGAAGGGCTGCCTTGGCGCTCTCGACGAGGGCGGCGAACGTCGCTGCCTCGTTGACGGCCAGGTCGGCGAGGATACGACGGTCAACCTCGATGCCAGCCAGGCCGAGGCCCTGGATCAGACGGTTGTAGGTCAGGCCATTCGCGCGCGACGCAGCGTTGATCCGCTGGATCCACAGGCGACGGAAGTCACCCTTGCGTGCACGACGGTCACGGTAGCTGTAGGTGAAGGAGTGAGTGAGCTGCTCCTTCGCCTTGGTGACCAGGCGTGAACGCTGACCGCGGTAGCCCTTGGCGCGTTCGAGAATAACGCGGCGACTCTTGTGGGCGTTTACGGCCCTCTTTACTCTTGCCATTTTTTACAAATCCTTATTCGTTACGGGGGCCTGGTGTTACAGACCGAGAAGCTTCTTGATGACCTTCTGGTCTGACTTGGCCAGCACCTGGTCCTGGTTCAAACGGGACTTGCGCTGCGTGCTCTTGACTTCGAGGTTGTGACGAAGTCCGGCCTGCTGCTTCATGATCTTTCCGCTTCCGGTGACCTTGAAACGCTTCTTGGTTCCGGAGTGGGTCTTCATCTTAGGCATGTGGTTCCTCCTGTTTCGCTGCCTTGTCGGCAACCTTGTCTGCCTTATCGGCGACCTTGTCTGCCTTCTCGGCAGCCTTGTGGGCGTTGATCTCGGCCTTGGCTTCTGACTTGTTTTTCAACGGGCCAATCACCATGACCATGTTTCGACCGTCGATCATCGGAGTCGATTCCACGGAACCGTACTCGGCGACATCCTCGGCAAATTTTTGGAGCAGTCGTACGCCCTGATCAGGCCGGGACTGTTCACGGCCACGAAAAAGAATCATGGCCTTGACCTTGTCACCGCTCTTCAGGAAGCCTTCGGCGCGTTTGCGCTTGGTCTCGTAGTCGTGCGTATCAATCTTGAGACGGAAACGAACCTCTTTCAGGATCGTGTTCGCCTGGTTGCGCCTGGCCTCCTTGGCCTTCTGCGCAGCCTCGTACTTGAACTTGCCGTAGTCCATGATCTTGGCCACGGGCGGCTTGGCTTCGGGTGCAACTTCGACGAGGTCGAGGTCGGCATCCTGTGCCAGGCGCAGGGCAACATCAATCGCCACGACCCCGACCTGCTCGCCGTTGGGACCAACGAGACGAACTTCGGGGACGCGTATACGGTCATTTGTACGGGGATCGCTGATGCGTCTCTCCTCTTGGTTAACTTCGTGATCACAACCAGACAGCGGATGCCGCCTGGGGACGAAGAGAGGAAAATCACGCGATTTCCACGCCGACTTTTTCGTTGACGTGTTCCACACGGCACCCTGTCTACCCTCACGCTGCCATCTTCCCGAGGGAGGCGATAACGCGACGGCGGAGTGCAATCTACCCGGTAACCTTGATGAAGCGGTATGCGCGGGTGGGAGATTCTCCACTTTCGTACCGAGACTATTGTCCCGGAACCAAAGACGAGCATAGCAGAGGAATGCAGTGAGCCCTAGTTTTGAGCAAGATACGGATTTTGAGCAGGATGCAGCACAGGCCACGCGCGATATCGCTGATGTGGCCGCTGTGGAGATCATCACCACGGCCGCGGTGCACCTGATGAGTGCGGCCGCCGTCAAGTGCGGGCTCGCCGACGATCCCGATGCCCAGATCGACCTTGACGAGGCGCGCAAACTGATCACTGCTCTCGCCGGGCTGGTCACGGCTGCCGCTCCCGACATCTCCAGCCTTCATGCGGGTAGCCTGCGCGACGGGCTGCGCTCACTGCAGCTGGCGTTCCGCGAGGCGTCCGCCTTTCCCGACGCGATCGGCGAAGGCCCCGGCGAGAAGCTCACCGGCCCGGTCAACTGATTCCTCCCCTTACGAACGGATGCCGCCGGTCACCCGACCGACGGCATCCGTTCTGCGCAGCTTGAGTCAGGTCTGGCAGTGCGGGCACCAGAATGTATTGCGCTGCTCGACATCGCTGCGACCGAGAGTGCTGCGTTGAATGTGGGTTCCGCAGCGTCGGCACGCCTGACCGCCTCGCCCGTAGACCCAGGTCTGGGCGCCGCGGCGCAGGTTGCCGGTGGTCGTGCGTTCGTCGCGGTCTTTATTGGCCAGGAGCAGGCGCCGGGCCAGGGCGACGAGTCCGGGGACGTCGGTGACCTCGGCCAGGGGCCGGGTCGGCAATAGTCCGCGCAGAAAGCAGAGTTCGTTGACATAGACGTTGCCGAGCCCGGCGAGATTGCGCTGATCGGCGAGGGCCAGAATGACCGATTGTTCGGGCCGAGCAGCGAGGCGCGTGGCTGCCTCGGCGCTGTTGCCCGCACTCCATTCGGTGTCGAGCAGGTCGGGTCCGAGATAGCCGACCACCTCCGACTCGGCCCGGGTGGGAACCAGCTCCAGCACACCAAGCTCGAACCCGACCGCGACCCAGTCCAGGGTCTGCAGCACAATGCGCGCCTGGAACGCCGGCCGCTGCCACCGCGTGCCGGGCCGGTACAGGTGCCAGGCGCCCTCCATTTTCAGATGCGAGTGGATGCTCGTCTCGCCGACCCGGTGCAGCAGATGTTTGCCGCGACTGACGACCTCGTGCACGGTCTGGCCCGTGAGATCGACGGTCGCGAAGGCCGGCACGCGGATGTCGCAGCCGGTGAGAATACTGCCACGCAGCGCCTGGTCGAGGGTTCGGGCCGTGCGATAGACGGTATCGCCCTCAGGCACGAAGCCTCAGCCCTTTTGGAGTCTCGGTGAATCCCGCGGCGCGCAGAGCCGCACCCACCTCGGTGCCCATGACGAACACGCCGTTGGCCGTTTCGACCGCGATTTTCTGGATGCGACCCGTTGTGACCAGAGCAGCCAGGCTCGCCGTGGCGGCCGCGAGCGTGGCCTCATCCGTCTCGAAGGCGACCACGGTCTTGCCGCCGCGCTCGACGTAGAGCACGAGGGCGCCATCGACGAGAACGACGAGTGCACCCGCCTTCCGGCCCGGGCGATGGGTGGTGTCGCCGGGGAGCGCCGGCCACGGCAGGGCAGCACCGTACGCGTTCGCCGGGTCGGTCGCGGCCAAGGTCACCACGGCCGGATGCCCGACCGACGAGTCTGCTACCCCGGCGGCGAAGGTGCGCAGCCGGTCGATGGTGCCGCCGGTGGCGAACTGGGCAGCGCCGAGCCCCTCGATGAAGTAGCCGCGTCGGCAGCGCGCCATCTCCTCGAATCCGGTGAGCGTGCGGTAGACGAGGGAGAATCCGCCGATGACGTTCTCGGCCATGACCGCGCCGCGCGTCACGACTCCGTAGCGTTCGAGCAGGGTCTCCCCCAGGGCGTGCGCGCGGCGGGTCGGTGAGTCGTCGGCCACGGGCAGAATCGACCAGCGACCAGACACCGTCGGTGGTCCGCCGCGGCTCGCCAGGCTCGGCCGGGGCATCGACCGCCCGCGGTGCAGGCGTGCCCGGGGCACGGCCCGGCTCGGGCGATGCGCGGTGTGACCGCCGGAGAGAAGCGACCGGATCGGGGCGAAGGTGTCATTGGTGATCAGGCCGGCCCAGACCAGGTCCCACAGCGCATGCACCAATTCCTGGTCATTCTGGCTACCGACGGCATCGGCAAGTTGCCGAAAGAAGTAGGCACCATTACTGCCCAGGGTCGCCAGGATCTCCTGTTGCAGGGGCGTCGTTTCGACGTCGATCGGTACCGGCAGGGTGAGCTGGGCGGTTTCGGCGAGGTGCAGGCTCACCCAGCCGTCATTGCCGGCAAGCGTTCCCGCACCGGCCCAGAGAACCTCGCCCGCGTTGGTGAGTTCGTCGAGCATACCCGGACGGTAGTCGCTGACCCGGGCGGGCAGAATGAGCGTCTCCCACGCGGATGCCGGAATGCGCGCCCCCTCCAGCTGCTCAACAACGGATGCGACTCCGTCGATTCCGCGCAGCTTTCCGCCCACGTGCTGCCAGGCCGGCAGAAACCGGCCGATCGCCCGTTGGTCGACCGGTTCGACCTCGTGCCGGAGCGCGGCGAGGGAACGGCGGCGGAGCCGCCGCAGCACCTCGGCGTCACACCATTCCAGGCCGCTGCCGTTGGGTCGAAACTCTCCGGCCACGATGCGTCGGGCATCGGCGAGTCGGCCGAGGGCGATTTGGACGACGGCCGTACCGAGACCAAACCGGTCGGCGACGGCATTCGTTGTGAAGGGCCCGTGGGAACGTGCATACCGGCTCACCAGATCACCGAGCGGATCAGGCGCGGATTCGGTGAAGGCGGCGGGAACGCCGATCGGCAGGGGAACGCCGAGGGCATCGCGCAACCGGCTGGCGTCTTCGACCGCCGCCCAGCGATCCTCACCGCCGACGTTGACCCGGATGGCGCGGCGGGCATCAACGAGAGCGAGCAGGGCCTGCTCTGCCCCCATCGCACCGGGCACGTGCGGCGATTCGGGCGCGGGCAGGAGCATCCGCTCGGCGACCTCGCTGGTGTTGAGCGGCCCCAGGGTACGCAGCAGGTCCGCGACACCCTCAACGCCCTTGGCCCGGTAGTCGGGGGTGAGCCGCTGCAGTTCCCGGTCGGTCTGGTCGATGACGGCTGGGTCGAGCAGCTCCCGCAGCTCGACCCGACCCAGGAGTTCGGCGAGCAGGCTCGAGTCGATCGCGAGGGCGGTCGCCCGCCGCTCGGCCAGCGGGGTGTCGCCCTCATACATGAAGGCGGCGACGTAACCGAACAACAGGGTACTCGCGAACGGGCTCGCGGTGTCGGTCGTGATTTCGATCAGGCGCAGTTCGCGCGAGGCGATCTGTCGGGCCAGCACCCCGAGGGCCGGCAGGTCGTAGACGTCTTGCAGGCATTCCCGCAGGGTTTCGAGAATGATCGGAAAAGTGGGGAAGGTGCGGGCCACGTCGAGCAGTTGCGCCGCCTTCTGGCGTTGCTGCCAGAGCGGTGAGCGCGCCCCGGGCTTGTAGCGGGGCAGAAGCAGGGCTCGGGCGGCGCACTCGCGAAACCGGGACGCGAACAGAGCCGAGCCACCAACCTCGTCGGTGACCAGTTGCTCGAGCTCGTCGGGGTCGAACACGAACAGTTCGCTGCCGGGCGGCTCGGTTTCGGTGTCGGGAATGCGTACGACGATGCCGTCGTCACTTGCCACGCAGGAGCCGTCGATTCCATAGCGTTCGCGCACGCGGGCACCGACCGCGAGTGCCCACGGCGCGTTTACCGGGGTGCCATACGGGGAATGCAACACGACCCGCCAGTCCCCCAGCTCGTCCCGAAAGCGTTCGACCACGAGCGTGCGGTCGGTCGGCAGTTGCCCGGTGGCAGCGCGTTGCTCGCCGAGAAAGGCCAGCAGGTTAGTGATCGCCCGGTCGTCGAGGCCACCCACGGCGCAGCGGTCCCTGGCTTGGTCGGCCGGCAGGCTGCCGACCTCGCGCACGAAGGCACCGATGGCCTGGCCCAGTTCGGCCGGGCGGCCCAGCCCGTCGCCCTTCCAGAACGGCAGCCTCCCGGGCTGCCCAAACGCCGGCACGACGAGCACTCGGTCGTGCGTGATCTCCTGAATGCGCCAGCTCGTGGTGCCGAGCGCGAAGACATCATTCACGCGGGACTCGTAGACCATCTCCTCGTCGAGTTCACCGACCCGCTTGCCGGTGATCTGCTCTCCGCCGACCATGAAGACGCCAAATAGACCGCGGTCAGGAATGGTGCCGCCACTGGTGACGGCCAGCCGTTGCGCGCCGGGGCGGCCGGTGAGGGTGCCGGCGTCGCGATCCCAGACGATGCGCGGGCGCAGTTCTGCGAACTGGTCGGAGGGATACCGACCGGCCAGCAGGTCGAGGGTGGCCTCGTAGGCGGAGCGGGGCAGGGTTACGAAGGGTGCACTGCGCCGCACGGTGTCGAACCAGGTCTCGACGTCGATTGGTTCAAGCGCGCAGGCCGCGACCGTCTGCTGGGCCAGGATATCGAGCGGATTGGTCGGCACCCGCAGCGATTCGATGGCACCGGCGACCATGCGTTCGGCGGCGACCGCGGCGTGGATGAGGTCGGCCCGATGTTTGGGGTAGATGACCCCGCGCGAAATCTCACCCACCTGGTGCCCGGCCCGGCCGAGCCGTTGCAGCCCGCTCGACACCGACGGCGGTGACTCCACTTGCACGACCAAGTCGACGGCGCCCATATCAATGCCGAGTTCAAGGCTCGACGTGGCGACGACACAGCGCAGCCGCCCCGATTTCAGGTCGTCTTCAATGAGCGCGCGCTGCTCTTTGCTGACCGAACCGTGATGCGCGCGAGCGAGCAGCGGTTCGGCCCCCGCACTCTCGCCGCTCGCGCCCATGAGCTCGGCTGGCGGTCTGGCAGGCGCGGGGCTGCCCACCGCCCGGGCGTCCCCCTGCGACACCGTCACGAGAGCGGATGCCTCCTCCCCGGCCAGGCGCTCGGCATAGATTTCATTGAACCGGGCCGTGAGCCGTTCGGTGAGGCGGCGCGAGTTTGCGAACACGATGCTGGAGGAGTGTGCAAGCACCTCGTCGACGATGGCCTCCTCGACGTGGGGCCAGATCGACCCGGTCTGCGGCGCCGAAGCTGACGTGACTCCTTCGCGTTGCGGCACCGGACCGAGGTCGCTCATGTCGTCCACCGGTACGACCACCCGCAGGTCGAACCGTTTCAGCGCGGGCGGAGCCACGATCTGCACGGGTGCGGCGCCGCCGAGAAATCGGGCCACCTCGCTCTGCGGCCGCACCGTGGCGGAGAGCCCGATACGTTGCGCCGGCCGGCTCAGCAGGGCGTCGAGTCGCTCGAGGGAGACGGCCAGGTGTGCACCGCGTTTGCTCGCCGCGACCGCGTGCACCTCATCGATGATGACGGTCTGCACGCCGCGCAGCGATTCGCGGGCGGCCGAGGTCAGCATGAGAAACAACGACTCCGGGGTGGTGATAAGAATGTCGGGCGGCGAGGTGACCAGTTTGCGCCGGTCGGCGGCCGGAGTGTCTCCCGAGCGCACGCCAACCGTGACGCGCGGCGGCTCCAGGCCGAGCCGCTGGGCCGAACGGGTGATTCCCACGAGCGGAGCGGTGAGGTTGCGTTCCACATCGACGCCGAGTGCTTTGAGCGGCGAGATATACAGCACGCGAGTGATGGGCGTGGAAGCGGCGGGCACGCGAGTGTTGGGCGTGGAAGCGGCGGGCACGCGAGTGATGGGCGTGGAAGCGGCGGGCACGCGAGTGATGGGCGTGGAAGCGGCGGGCACGCGAGTGATGGGCGTGGAAGCGGCGGGCACGGCCGGTGCGGCCGGTGCGGCCGACTCGGTGGCCAGCCGGTCAATGGCCCACAGGAACGCGGCGAGGGTCTTGCCCGACCCGGTCGGAGCCACCACAAGGGCGTGCGAACCCAACGAAATGGCCTCCCATGCTCCCAGCTGCGCTGCTGTCGGTGCCGCGAAAGCCTCGGTGAACCAGGCCCGAGCGGCCGGGGAGAATCGTTCCAGAACGTCGCTCATACCGTTATTGTCGCTCACCCCACCGACATTCGGATTTCACCCGGAAACCTACGCGGAGGCGACGAGCTTGACGCGCAGCGAATCCACGCCGGTCGTGATGATCTCGCTCTCCGACCACCGGGTGCCGAGGCGGCTCAGAATCGCGTCAAGGTCCGACTGGGTGAGGCCGTCGACCAATTCCAGTTGGACCACGAGTTCGGGACCTTTGAGCTGCGCCAGCGGGTCGCCCGCCATGAGCTGAACCGAGAGCACCGAGAGTTCCGTGGCGATTGATGCGGTGAAAGCGTCGGCGATGAAGTGGCTCGCGTAACTCGGAGTCCACGGCAGCGACTGGGCGATCGCCCAAAGCGCCGGTCGCCGAATGATGAATTCCCCGGGGGATGTCGGGTCGAGCACGACGAGGTCGGTGTCTTCCTGCGCGGCGGCCAGGGCGACGCGCACGGCATCCGCTGGTACGGGCCTTGCGAGGGGGTTCCACGCCGCCATGGCAGCGGTCGACGAGAAGACTGGGAGCACGGTACGGCCGTCCGGCCCTTCAACCGTGATGATCGATAGTTCCTGGGTTTTATCGATGGTCTGCCCGCGCGCGTTCACGGCGGCCTCGCCGAGCTTGGTCACCAGCGGAATGAGCAGGCGAGATCCGCGAATAGCATCGATGACGCTTTCTTCGCCGGCCTCTCGAGCTTGAAAACGGGCAAGCGCCGCGGCAAGGGCGGCGGGCGCGGCCCCGTCATCACCGGCGTCGAGGTTGGCCTCGAATTCCCGTCCGGCCCACGGCTGGCCGGCCGAGTCGGCCGTGTTGGCTGACTCATTCCCGTCGCCAGGTCGTCCTGAGCCCGGCTGCCCCGAGGGGTCTCCCGTTGAGCCGAGGTTTCGCGCCCGAGCCATTAGTCCCCCGCGACGTCCAGGGCCTCGGCCAGCGTGAACGCGCCGGCGTAGAGCGCCTTGCCCACGATGGCACCCTCAAGCCCCAGCGGCACAAGCTTGCGCAACGCTTGAATGTCATCAAGGCTCGAAATGCCGCCGGAGGCAATGACCGGCTTGCGCGTGCGGTCGAGTACCTGACGCAGCAGGTCAATGTTCGGGCCCTGCAGAGTGCCGTCCTTGGTGACGTCGGTCACCACATAGCGGGCACACCCGGCTGTTTCGAGCCGTTCGAGGACCTGCCAGAGGTCCCCGCCATCTTTGGTCCAGCCACGCGCGGCCAGGGTGGTTCCGCGTACATCAAGGCCAACGGCAACGGCCTCACCGTATTGTGCGATGACGCTCGCCGCCCACTCCGGGTTTTCCAGCGCTGCGGTGCCGAGGTTGATGCGTTTAACGCCGGTGGTCAGTGCCGCTTCGAGCGATTCGTCATCGCGGATACCGCCGGAGAGCTCGATGTTCACGCCCTTGACCTGACGAATGACCTTCTTGATCACACCCGTGTTGCTGCCACGGCCGAAGGCCGCGTCGAGGTCGACGAGGTGAATCCACTCAGCACCTTGCCTGGCCCAGTCGGCCGCGGCGTCGACGGGGTCACCGTAGTTCGTTTCCGTGCCGGCCTCGCCCTGGGTCAGGCGAACCGCCTTGCCGCCGGCCACATCGACGGCGGGCAGGAGGACGAGCCTCGGTGTCTTGTTGAACTCACTCATTGGTGTCCTTGATTGGTGCGGTCGCGCTGTGCGACCAATTGCAGGGGCTGTGGCTGTGATGCGGATGGGACTGTGAAGTCTAGGCTCGCCGGGCTAACGGTGCAGCGTGCCGATCCAGTTCTTCAACAAGCGGATGCCTGCCTCCCCCGATTTCTCCGGGTGAAACTGGGTGGCGCTGAGCGGTCCGTTCTCGATCGCGGCCAGGAACGGCGCCCCATGATCGGCCCAGGTCAGCCGGGGCTCTGGGAACGGCGGCATGACCTCAAGCGTCCAGGATTGCGCGGCATAGGAGTGCACGAAGTAGAACCGCTCGTCTTCGATGCCTCGGAACAATTCAGAGTTCGGTGCGCTCGTGACGGTGTTCCAGCCCGTGTGCGGAAGGATCTTCGCGGGAAGCTCGGTGACCGTTCCCGGCCATTCGCCGAGCCCCTCGGTGTCCACGCCACGTTCCACTCCATGCTCGAACATGACCTGCATGCCGACGCAAATTCCGAGCACCGGGCGGCCGCCGGCCAGACGACGGTCGACGATGTCGTCACCGCGAACGGACTTGAGCGCTGCCATCACGGCGCTGAACGCTCCAACTCCGGGCACGACGAGACCGTCGGCCTCCAATGCAGTCGTGCGGTCGCTCGTGAGGGTGACCTCGGCGCCGGCCAACTCGAGCGCCTTGACCGCGGAGTGCACGTTTCCGGTTCCGTAGTCGAAGACGACAACCTTCGTCATAGGGCTCCCTTGGTCGACGGAATACCGTGCACCAGCGGATCGAGGGCCTTGGCGAGTCGGAAGGCGCGGGCGAAGGCCTTGAATTCAGCCTCGGCAATGTGGTGCGGATCGCGCCCGCCAAGCAGGGTCACGTGCACGGTCAGGCAGGCGTGAAAAGTAATCGCTTCGAAGACGTGACGCACCATGGAGCCGGTAAAATGTCCGCCGATGAGGTGAAATTCAAAACCGGCCGGTTCGCCCGTGTGCACGAGGTAGGGGCGGCCGGAGATGTCGACCACGGCCTGGGCCAGCGCCTCGTCGAGGGGCACGAGAGCGTCACCGTAACGGGAGATGCCCGATTTGTCACCAAGGGACTGACGAATGGCCTGACCGAGCACGATTCCGACGTCTTCGATGGTGTGGTGCACGTCGATTTCGATGTCGCCGGAGGCGCGCACCGTGAGGTCGGTCAGGGAGTGTTTGGCGAACGCCGTCAGCAGGTGGTCGAAGAACGGAACCGAGGTACGGATGTCACTGACGCCGGTGCCATCAAGGTTCAGAGACAGGTCGATGCTGGATTCACTCGTCTCCCGTTGCAGGTGTGCGACGCGGGGTGCGGGAATGTCAGCAGGTGAGCTCATGGACCTAGTTTATTCGGCTTGGGCGGGCGCAATTTGACCGGGGCCACCACTGCGACCAAGTCGGGCGATGGCGTCGAGGAACAGGGTCGTCTCCTGTTCGGTGCCGGCGGTCACGCGCAGGTGGTGGGCGATGCCCACATCGCGAATGAGAATTCCCTCAGCCAGCAGCGCCTCGAAGGTCTCGTGCGGGTCGGCTACTCCCCCGAACAGTACGAAGTTGCTCCAGCTGCGGTGCGGGGCATAGCCCAGGCCCGCAAGCTCGACAACGAGTCGATCGCGCTGCCCACGAATGTCATCGACCATCGCGAGCATCTCGACGCTGTGCGCCAGGGCCGCGTTTGCGGCCGCCTGGGTCAGGGCCGAGAGGTGGTACGGCAAGCGAACCAGACGCAGGGCATCCGTTACGGCCGGATCGGCAGCCAGGTAGCCCACACGGGCACCGGCGAACGCGAAGGCCTTGCTCATCGTTCGGGAGACGAGCAGGCGTTCCCGGCCAGGCAGCAGGGTGAGCGCGCTCGGGGTGCCGACCGGAGCGAATTCGGCGTAGGCCTCATCGACCACGACGATGCCGTCGGTCGCGTCATAGGCAGCGGCGATGGTCTCGAGGGAGAGCGGCGTACCGGTGGGGTTGTTCGGCGAGCAGAGAAAGACGATATCGGGCTTGGTACGCGTGATCTCGCTCACGGCGGTCGCTGGCGACAGCTCGTAGTCAGCGTCGCGGGCACCGGCAATCCAGGTGGTGTCGGTTCCCGACGCGAGGATCGAGTACATCGAGTAGGTCGGGGCAAAGCCCAGCAGGCTGCGTCCCGGTCCGCCGAAAGCCTGCAGCACTTGTTGCAGCACCTCGTTGGAGCCGTTGGCCGCCCAGATATTCTCGGCGGTCAGTCCTTCGCCGAGGTAGCGGGCGAGCGCCTCGCGCAGGGCGGTGAACTCTCGATCGGGATACCGATTCACCGAGCGGATGGCCTCGGCCAGGCCGGCGAGGATGTCGCGGGCCACCGCTTCAGGAATGGGGTGCGTGTTCTCGTTCACGTTCAGGGCCACTGGAACATGCAGTTGCGGAGCACCGTAGGGCGTCAGGCCGTGCAGGTTGGTGCGGAGGGGAAGATCTTCGAGACTGGTCACCCTCTCCATGCTAGGGCCCCGTACTGCTGCCCATCACTACTTAGGAGTTGGCGGGGATTTCCAGGCGCTGGCCCGGCTGCAGCGTTTCCACCGACAGGGCGTTGATGCGCTTGATATCGGCGACAACGTCGCGCGGGTCGGCGGCGGGAAAGTTCTCTTCAGCAAGGTTCCAGAGAGTTTGGCCGGGTTCGACCGTGATGAATCGGGCTGAACCGACGTCGGTCGGTGAATAGGCCAACGTGGCCACGATGCCGGAGTCGGTTGTGTACGACACGAGATCGATGCCGGTGGCGGCCCCAGAGGCGCCCACCGCTCCCCCATTGACGGCAAATACAAGGGCGCCCAGAACGACCGGCAATGCGGCGAGCGTGGTGAAGACGACTCGCCCACGCCGGGTGAGGCGAAGACGTGTGACGGGCGGGAGAGAAACTGCGGGAGCAAATGCTGTGGTCATGTCAAACCTCCAAGGTAGGCGGGCTGCGAGTCTCGTATTCGGCCCTCGGCCGGGAGGACCGAATACGAAACTATGTTCCGAATATAACTTCGAACAATCGAACATGCAAGCTTTTTCTCGTCTCTGCCCGGAAAATCACGCAACACACTCGAATAAGTGTTTGTTTCAAGGCCGAGAACTGGATAAACTTTCGATAGGTCAATTGCTTGATTGCTACTCAACCAGACACCACCGACATTCCCGCGAGACGTCCTCTAACCCGCGCGGGACCGACGCAAGGAGCGCTTCTCGTGACACAAAGCACCGGCGGTACCCGCGACAAGGGCGGCACTCGGCGCCGCAAGAGTTTGAGCCCGCGCCAGCTCGCCATCCTCGACGTTATTCAGCGTTCGGTCAGCTCGCGCGGCTACCCGCCGAGCATGCGTGAGATCGGTGACGCCGTCGGCCTCGCCTCGCTATCGAGCGTGACTCACCAGCTCAACCAGCTTGAGCTGAGCGGCTATCTGCGTCGTGACCCGAATCGTCCTCGCGCACTCGAGGTACTCATCGAGATTCAACGCGCGCCCGAAGACGTCGGAACCGGCGACCAGGACAGTTTTCACCCGGGCGTGCAGGTCGGCGACGCTGCGATGGTTCCCCTCGTCGGTCGAATCGCTGCCGGCATTCCGATCACGGCAGATCAGCAGATCGACGAGATCTTCCCGCTCCCCCGCCAGCTCGTCGGCCAGGGGGAGCTGTTCATGCTCAAGGTCGTCGGTGAGTCGATGATCGATGCGGCGATCTGCGACGGTGACTGGGTTGTCGTTCGCCAGCAGAAGACCGCGGAGAACGGCGAAATCGTGGCGGCCATGCTCGACAACGAGGCCACCGTGAAGGTACTGCGCAAGCGCGACGGCCATACCTGGCTGCTGCCGCGCAACAGTAACTTCGAGCCCATCGTCGGCGACTACGCCGACATCCTCGGCAAGGTCGTCGCCGTATTGCGCTCGGTCTAGCGAGTCACCTTCAAGCAAAGAAGAGAACAGAAGCACGGCGCGAGGCCCGACCACTAACCGGTGATCGGGCCTGAAGACTGCCGGCTGGCGCCAGGTACGCGAGTGAGCTACCGGGTGAGGCTAGCTCTCAGATCGGCAGCGCGGCGATCGCGCACCACCCGGGTCGCAGCCAGCATGTTGTGCAGGGACTGCACCGTCTCCTCGTAGCCACGCGTCTTGAGCCCGCAGTCCGGGTTCACCCAGACCTGGCGTTCGGGGATGGATTCCAGGGCGGTGTCCAGCAGGGTCGTCAGCTCGTCGACACTGGGTACTCGCGGCGAGTGGATGTCATAGATGCCGGCCCCGATGCCGTGGTTGAACCCGCCGGCCTCAATCTGCTGGACCACCTCCATGCGCGAGCGGGCCGCTTCGATGCTCGTGACGTCGGCGTCGAGGTTGCGGATAGCCTCGATGACGACGCCGAACTCCGAGTAGCAGAGGTGCGTGTGAATTTGAGTCGCTTCCGCGACCCCGGCCGTGGCCAGCCGAAAGGAGCCGACCGACCAGTCCAGGTAGTCGGCGTGGTCCTTCTTCTTTAGCGGCAGCAGCTCCCGCAAGGCCGGCTCGTCGACCTGAACGATCTTGATGCCCGCAGCTTCCAGGTCGCCGATTTCATCGCGCAGGGCAAGGGCGACCTGGCGAGCGGTCTCGCCAAGCGGCTGGTCGTCACGCACGAACGACCAGGCCAGAATGGTCACCGGTCCGGTGAGCATGCCCTTGACCGGCTTGGCTGTCAGGCTCTGCGTGTACACCGACCAGTCCACCGTGATCGGGGCCGGGCGCGAGACGTCGCCCCACAGAATGGATGGCCGGGTGCAGCGGCTGCCGTAGGACTGCACCCAGCCGTTCTCGGTCACGGTGAACCCGTCGAGGTTCTCAGCAAAATACTGCACCATGTCGTTGCGCTCGGGTTCCCCGTGCACGAGCACGTCGAGTCCGATCTCTTCCTGCAGGGCGACGACGCGGCCGATCTCGGCGCGCATCAGGTCGCGGTAGTCATCGGCTGGCAGGTTTCCTTTGAGAAACTGGGCGCGTGCCCGGCGAATGTCTGCGGTCTGCGGGAAGGATCCGATCGTGGTCGTGGGCAGCGACGGCAGCTGCAGCGCAACATTCTGAGCAGTCAGGCGATCGGCGTAGGCACCACGGGTGAAATCGGCGTCGGTGAGTGCGGCCGAACGCGCTCGCACCGAACCGTCGCGCACCCCCGGAGCGGCGAGACGCGCGGTCAGCGCGGCAGCGGCATCCGCGAGCGGATTGGCAATGGCCGCCTGCCCCTCAGCGAGGCCGAGCGCGAGGGTTACGACCTGGCCCACCTTCTGGTCGGCAAAGGCCAGCCAGCTGGTCAGGTCGAGCGGCAACGAGGTCTCATCCAGCACGTCGTGCGGCACGTGCAGCAGCGACGTTGAGGTGGATACGGTGACGGAGTCGGACAGCGCGCGCACGCTCTCGGCGCGCTCGAAAGCGCCTGCCAGGTCGCCGCGCCAGATGTTATGCCCGTCAATCACCCCGGCAACGAGGGTCTTGGCGGCCAGCCCGGGCACTGCCTGCGGCAGGGTGCCCCGAACCAGGTCGAGGCCGATCGCCTCGACGGTAGTACTGGCAAGAACCGGCAGGGCATCATCGAGACTGCCGTAGGGCGCCGCGACAAACAGGGCGGGGCGGCCACTGAGCCGACCGAGCACGCCATAAGCGGATGCGACCGCCGCCAGCGTGTCCCCGCGTGGCACATCGATCGATTCGCTGACCAGTCCCGGCTCGTCGAGCTGCACCCAGTCGGCGCCGGCATCCGCTAGCCGGGATAGCAGCGCTGCGTAGACAGGAAGGATGTCGTCGAGCCGGGACAGCGGGGAGAACCCGGCTGGCGCCTCATCGCTGGCCTTGCTGAGCAGTAGAAAGGTGACCGGACCGACGAGCACCGGACGGGTGAGGAAACCGGCCGCCTTGGCCTCGAGAAACTCGCGCACGATGCGGTCACCGGCCAACGAGAACACGGTCTCCGGGCCAATCTCGGGCACGAGGTAGTGGTAGTTCGAGTCGAACCACTTGGTCATCTCAAGCGGCAGGTTCTCGCCCTCGCCGCGGGCCAGGGTGAAATACCCGGCCAGGTCGATGGTTCCATCAGCACCGACGAGCGAGGCAAACCGGGTGGGAATCGCTCCAACGGCGACAATGGTGTCCAGCACCTGGTCGTAGTACGAGAACGACTCGGGGATCGACGAGTCGGCGCGGCCGAGCCCGAGGTCAACGAGCCGTTCCCGGGTGGCCGAGCGCAGTTCGGCGGCCACGCTCTCCACAGCGACCGCGTCGATCGCCCCAGACCAGAACGCTTCGACGGCCTTCTTGAGCTCGCGCCGGCGACCGATACGCGGGTAGCCGAGGATGGTACCGGTGGGAAATGCGGGTGAAATGGGCATGGAGATTCCTTCACTGGAGATTGGTCGTTGGAATGGCGCAAAATAACGAACGAGTTCGCGGCCTACACGCTGAAGCGGGCGTGAGGCCTAAAGCATTACTGCCGGCACCGGAAGCGCCCCACACCCCTCGAGAACCTGCAGCACTGTGTCGTGTTGGTTGAAGGCGTAGAGGTGGAGTCCGGGGGCGCCGCCCGCAAGCACATCCTGCCCGAGGCGCACGGCGTAGTCGATGCCGATCTGGCGCTGCCCTTCCTCGGTCGGTTCGACTTCAAGGTCGATGGACAGGCCGGCCGGCAGCTTCTCCCCGGAGAGCTGCAGAATTCGGCGCAACCGGTTCGGGCTGGTCACCGGCATGATGCCGGGAAGAATGGGAAAGAGCACCCCGGCCGAGCGAGCCCGCTGGATGAAGCTCAGGTAGTCGTCGGCGTGGAAGAAGAGTTGGGTGATGGCGAGGTTGGCACCAGCTGCTTGCTTGGCCAGCAGGGTGTCGATGTCCTGGCTGACCGACCGGGAGTTGGGGTGTCCGTTCGGAAAGGCCGCGACCCCGATGCGCACCTTGCTGCGTTCCGTTTTCACCCCGCGGGCGCCGGGCAGACCCGGAATCACCGTCTCGATGTACGGCACCCGTTCGGTCTGCACGCGGTGAATGAGCTGCACCAGCTCCCCCGCGCTGTGCAGATCCCCGAGAAAAGTGTTGTCGCCTTCGACCGCGCCCGGCGGTGCGTCGCCGCGAATGGCCAGAAAGCTGCGTATGCCGGCGTCGAGGAACTCCCGAATGAGGCGGCTGGCCTCTGCGTGCGAGGAGCCGACGCAGGTGAGGTGCGCCATCGCATCCGCTTCGGTGTGATTTTTGATGTAGCGCAGCACGTCCAGAGAAGAGTTGCGCGAGGAGCCGTTGGCGCCGTAGGTGACCGAGATGAACTCGGGGCCGGCGGCGGCCAGGTGGTCGATAGTGCTCATTAGAGCGGATGCTGCGGCCGCCGATTTGGGCGGGTACACCTCGAACGAGAACGCCGGGCGGGCGTTACACGCGGAAATTCCTGTCGTGGTCATGGTTCCTCATTCGGCAGAAGCAGTACAGCGGGTGATGGCCGGGCGGCCGCGGACGCGCCAGCGTGCTGGCGGTTCTTCGCGGGCGGATGCCGGGCTCGGCTGTCGCTCCATGCCGGGGAATGAATTCCGTCGGCAACGATTGATTAGACAGTAACAACACCAACGTCGAGCGATGCGAATATGACAGTTCGTGTCATCCGTGCGGTCAGACGGCATCTATCCGCTGGCCCAGGGGACGGGATAGGTGTTGAGGCCGCGCGGGTGGCTGGTCCCCTACGGTGTCACCGATTTCGGCGCTTCCCGTACTGCCGGAGACCGGCGGCTACGACGCCTATTCGTTACCTCAAGATCGCGCTGCACACTCGGCGTGATCGTCACCGTCCTCGGTGATGATTGGTCAAGCATCACGTCGAGTGGGTCTGCTGCGTTCATATGTTGCTCCAAGTCTGAAGGGTCCGTCACTACAGACATGTCCGGACGGACTCGAAACGATCATTCGGCAAGTTGATCTCCCTGACCGGATGTGATGAAGTCCGGACAAGGAGCGAGAACGTCGCCGATTTTTCACGCAGACTGAGACTGCGGTCGAATCGACGTACCATGTGGATTTTGCCGTTTGGTGGCGGCATTCTGTGTTCGCTATATGTCGCTGGCGGGGCGCCGAGCGTCCGGAAATATATCTATGCGGTGGCCAGCTCGAGTAGACCGGCGGCGAGACCGAGGAGGGCGCACACGCCGATGGTGCGCAGTGCGGTCCACCGGAGTTTCAGCATGAGCACCGCGGCGACTGCTGCGACGGCGACCGGCAGGATGCTCAGCGAGCTGAGCACGGGCAGCTGGAGTTGCAGCGGCCCGGAGTCGAGGCGGAACGTTTCGGAGAAGAGGATGTTGATGGCGAAGAAGACGGCGAGATTGGCGATGACTCCGACGACCGCCGCAGTGATGCCGGTGAGTGCGCCGGAGAGGTGGCGGTTGCCGCGGAGCCGTTCGATGTGGGGTGCGCCGAGGAAGATGAAAATGAAGCAGGGCACGAAGGTGACCCAGGTGGTCAGGAGTGCTCCGATGATGGCTGCGACCCAGGGGTCGAGGTCGCCGGGGTTGCGGTAGGCGCCGATGAAGCCGACGAACTGGACGACCATAATCAGGGGTCCGGGTGTGGTCTCGGCCAGACCGAGTCCGCGGGCCATTTCTCCGGGGGTGAGCCAGTGGAAGACCTCCACGGCTTGCTGGGCGACGTAGGCCAGCACGGCGTACGCGCCACCGAAGGTGACCAGGGCCATGGTGGAGAAGAACACGCCCTGCTGCGTGAATACCGAGCCGATCCCGGTGAAAAAAACTACGGCGATTATGGGCAGGATCCACAGTGTCAGCCCCACGGCCAGGACCTTGCCCGCGCTCACCGCGGAGGGCTTCCCGGCGTTGAGCGCGTTATCGGCGATGACGGGTTGGATTCCGTCGGGTGCATCGCCGCTGCCGTCGATCTTCTTCGCTACGCCGGGCACATAGCGTGTGAGGAGCCAGCCGGTCAGGGCTGCGATGAGGATCACAACGGGGAAGGGAACTGCAAACAGGGCCAGGGCGGCGAACGCAGCGACGGCGAGCACGACCAAGGCGGGGTGGACGAGGGACCGTCGGCCAACCTTCACAATGGCTTGACCCACGATGATCAGTGTGGCGGCGGCGATGCCGGTGAAGAGAGCTGCGACCACGGGGGCGTCACCGTAGGCCACGAAGATGGCCGACAGGGCAAGGAGGGCGACAACTCCGGGAAGGACGAACAGGGTGCCGGCGACCAGGCCGCCGCGTTTGCCGTTGAGCAGCCAGCCGATGTAGATGGCCAGCTGTTGCGCCTCGGGGCCGGGGAGCATGACACAGAAGTTCATGGCGTGCTGGAAGCGGCGGTGTCCGATCCACCGTTTCTCTTCGACGAGGATGCGGTGCATGACGGCGATCTGTCCGGCCGGCCCGCCGAAAGTCTCGAGCGAGACGAGGAACCAGACGCGCAGGGCGTCTCGGAACGGGACCAGGTCTCGGGTCTCGGCGGCATCCGTTGCGGACGCTGGCCGGGCATTCTTGGGTTTCACAGTGCAGTTCTCGTATCGTCAGGAGGCTTCGCGGCCGTGGAGCAGGCTGCGTCGAAGCGGCCATCCTCGAGGTCGGCCTCATGGACGATCTGGCCGATTTCCAGAGTACGGGATCGGCTAGTTCGTGCCGGCGCAGGATCGTTTCGAACGTGCAGTCAGCGCCCTGGTGGGAGTGCTCAGCGCCGCGCATGTCGAATGCCGTCGCACCTGTCGGAACGTCGGCCGGGTCGGCGACGAAGATGAACTGCGCATCCGCATCGATGAATCGGGTTATGAGCCAGGCGCATGCGGCCCGGTCGATATGCATATGTTCGCGCGTGGCCCACTTCACGATGGCTCAACCTCACCCGAGCCGCCGAGGCCCTCATGATGCCGTCCTCGGGAAAACCCTCACCGCGACCTTTCGCCGTAAATTCATCAACCTCACTGGAGAGTCTCCACCCCAGCACGCCGCATGACTCCGCCGCCCGTCATGCCGAAACCAGCGTCGGGATATGATTATCGAGTTTCCAAACCGGGACCGTTGCGCACGTTGCTCGTGGACGGGCTCCAGAAACCAGAAACGGCCCGCACAACGTGATGAACCGTTGGACGAGCCGTAGCCGGGAAGGACGCCGTCTGGGACTGTCTCTTAAACGGTGTTTCCGGCCTGACGCGCCGGACTTGGGTCTGGCGGGAAAGGTGCCGTGATGACGACACTTGATGCTGTGACGAAGAAGACGAAATCT
>NZ_SOGF01000013.1:0-41328 GCF_004402355.1 Cryobacterium sp. TMS1-20-1
TCAAAAATGAGCGTGTTTACCGCACCGCGTATGCCACGAAATCCCAAGCTCGCAGCGACGTCATCCGATATATCGAAGGGTTTTACAACAGTCGACGCCGGCACTCCGCACTCGGTTACCGAAGGCCGAATGAAGTCCACTATGGTTATCAGCAGCCAGCATTGGCAGCGTAGAAGAATCCACTAATTCCGCTGTCCGAAATGCCCACGGCAGGTCAGACGCGTCGAACGTGGTTTGGAATGCGAGGTCACCGCCCCGGTGAGACCGCAACCATCGGTCATGTTTCTGGGTCCACGCGTCGCCATCCGAATACACCAGCCCGTGCCTCAGTAACAGCTTCGACAGGCGGTGCCGGGCGCTCATTAGATCCTGTCGGGTGTCCTCGCGGGAACGCACCAAATCCCTCGCCGTCTCCTCCTGGACCGTCGGAACCGTCACCGCGACGATCTCGTCCAGCTTCAGCAGCCGGGCCAAATGGAACGCATCCCGGGCATCAGTCTTCACCCGATCCCCCGACGGGCGTTGCAGTTTCGACGGCGCCGCGACGACGCAATCAACACCGGACGCGTTCAGCTGACGGAACAAGCCAAAACCGGTCGGCCCGGCCTCATACGTCGCCGCCGAGGGGCCAGGAAGCGAAGCCGTCCACGCGAGGACCTCGGCCGTCTCGCCGCCGAATCGTCGACGAACCACCTCACCAGTGTCAACATCGATAGCGCAGCCAGCCACAGAACGTGCGTGCACATCCAGGCCAATGAAATTACGATAGGTAGTCACTGGGGCCTCCAAAGTTCAACTGTCGGATAGGCCAACTCTTCACCGACTGGCAACCCACGTCTATATGAACGGAGGCCTCAGCCAGAAAAGTTTGCCACCCTCATATCGTCTAGCTGGGCCATTGCGTGTGATGTAGCGAACACGTGGCGCCAAATGGCCGTGGCATGGTCAGGGTACGGATGGGAAAGAATACCCTGAGCCACGATCGTCGGTCGCGGAGTTCCCACCGACGTCCCCACCGCGCGCCGCGACATCGCCCGCGAGTGGGATCCGCTCGGGGGTGATGTCATTGAGGCTGGCGAGCTCGACACGATCCTGAGGCGAAAGACGTCGAGCTCCGACGGGATGGCATCCTGTGCAGACGGACAGGATGCCTGCGGGCCTATCGTGAGCAGGCTGCGTCCAGAGCGGAGTGCGCCGGGGGGCCCAGGAACGGTTCGCTGCACCGCAAGCTCATTCCCGGACTCGGGATGCCGTTCGCCGAGCTGCTCAACTTCGAGCGGGTCGCCCAGCGGGCTGCGGAATCGGGTCAGCACACGTTCTTCGTCAGCGCAGCTCCCCTCGGCGCTGACGGGTGGCGCAAGCTCGACGGCCTACGCGCTCGCTGTCCACTGACTGTCGATCGCGGCGCACGCGTGGAAGTTAGGAGTGAGAGTCGTCGGTGAGCACGACGAACTTCCCGCTGGCAGTGCGGTTGCGGAGGGCCTCGAGCACGCCGACCACGTCACTGAAGCCCACGGCGTGTGGTTCGGGGCCGGCCATTCGCCCCTGACCCACGAGGTCGAGCAAATGCTGCATCCCCAGTCGGAATCCGAGGAGATCGTGCTCTTTTTGCAGCCCCCAGTACACGCCAACCACCTCGCAGCCGTGGAGGAGCAAGCGGTTGACCTTCACCTGGGGAATCACGCCCGACGTGAAGCCGATCACCAGGATACGACCACCCCAGCGAGGCTTCGCAGACCGCTGTCGAACGCATCCCCACCCACGGGATCGACCACGACGTCGACCCCGCGACCGTTCGTTAGCTCGGCGACCCGGCTACTCACGTTCTCCGAGGTGTGGTCGATGGTGTAGCTCGCTCCGTGCCTGAGAGCCACCTCGCGTTTCTCCGCTGAGCTCGCCGAGGCGATCACGGTGGCACCGGCGGCGTAAGCGATCTCCACCGCAGCGAGGCCGATGCCGCCACCGGCGCCGTTCACCAGAACGGTGTCACCCTCGCGGAGTCGTCCCCGATCCAGCAACGCGTGGCCCGAAGTGCCGTAGATGATCGGAAAGCTCGCGGCGGATGCGAACGAGAGTGCATCGGGGATGCGGAACACGTCGATCGCGTTGACGACTACCTCTTCGCTGAAGCAGCCCACGAGCGGCACTGCGAGAACGCGATCGCCGACCTGAACGGAATCGACCTCGGCCCCGACCTCGACGACCACGCCCGCGCATTCCGAGCCCGGCACAAGGGGCAATGGCCTCTTCACCTGGTAAGTACCGGCGATCACCAGCACGTCGGGGAAGTTGATGCCGGCAGCGTGCACCCGGATGCGCACGGAGCTCGGAGTGAGCGTGTGTCGGGCGATCGTCCTGAGCGAGAGATTGGAAGGCGGACCGAGCTCTTCGCAGACGAGAGCGCGGATGCTGTCGGCTGACTCGGGCGCAACGAGCTGAAATCGCGGGTCGTCGGGTGAATCAGGCATGGTGTTCCTCTCGGAATTCGTCATGAGCGCTCGGCGGTGCGGTAGCGCACGACATCGCCATCGTCCTCGGCGATCAGGAGCCCGATGTTCGTGAGTCGTGAGTCGTGTGGCGTAGGCGATGGCACGGCTGATCGTGAAGCCGAGCCAGACGTCGTCGGCTGCCTTTCGGGACATCAATGGCACCAGCTCCGCAGCCGAGATCGGGGCATCCCGCGCCGTCTCGAGGATTCGCCCGTCGACCTTACGGTGGTATGCGACGATCCTGTCGATCGATTCGTGCAGGTTCATGTTCGGCTCCTGATGGCCGGGCAGTACCAGGGTGTCGGCAGGGAGGGCATCTCTGATGCTCAGTACCGAGGACAGATAGTCGGAGAGCACATCCTGGCCGGCCGAATCGGAAAGCTGCCCCACGCTCGGCACGAACTCAGGAGCGATCTGGTCGCCGCAGATGAAGATATGGCTGGACGGGGAGTAGAGGCCGAGAGCGGCAGGAGAGTGTCCGCCGAGATGAACCACCCGGAACGTGTCGGATCCGATTCGGAACGCCGTGCCGGCGGCCGGGGACTCGTACGCAGACGGCAGTGGACTCATGTGGGAGAGGTAGTCGAACCCGGCATCCAGCCACGGCGCCAGCTGCCGGACATCGGCTCCGTGCCGGCGGAGGTGCTCGCTCTCCTGAGCGCGGCGCTCGGTGCGCCCAAGGGCACAGTGCTTCCAGGCTCGGGAGAACTCTTGGTCGGACATGATGAGAGCCGCCCCGGTCTCTGCGACGAGCCATCCTGCGAGGCCGACGTGGTCGCTGTGCCAGTGCGTCACTACGAGTCGGTTAACGGGCTTCGACGCCAGTGGCCCGTCCAGTAGCATCTGCCAGACTCGGCGGGTGTCGGGACTGTCGATTCCCGCCTCCACGATCAGCCAACCGTCCTCATCGTCCAGGACGTAGCAGTTCACATGGAACGGTGCATATGGAAGGGGCAGTCGGGACCAGTACACGCCGTCAGCGAGTCGACGCAGTTCGCCCTCTTCGGGAGCGAACGCAACTGCGCCAGAAATATCCACGTCGACAATCCTCCTCGCTTGACACCGAGCATTCACGCTTGACACGGACTAGCGCGTCGGTAACATGATGCTATCGACCATTCGGTTGGTTGATGAAATCGTCACATTGGATCAAAGGTGAACCATAAACATGACTGACACTGGCGAAATGAGTCCGCTAAACACGCGGCTCACCGACCTCTTAGGAATCCGCTACCCGGTCATCCAAGAGGGGCTCGGCCCCTATAAGACCGTGAAGCTAGCCGCTGCGGTCTCGAACGCGGGCGGCCTCGGCACCGTGAGCATGCCGGGCATGACCGAGGGTGAGGTGGAAGGCGCCAAGCACCTTCGCGACTTCATCGACGAAGCCTGCAGCCTCACCGACAAGCCGTTCACCGTGAACATTCCGGTGGGCACCACGAGCGACGGCGAGGTGCTGCCGTTCAGTGCTGCTTATGTCAGGGCAGTGGTCGAGTCGATCTCCGACCCGGAGGTAGCTAAACGACTGAAGGCCATCACCACATCGGCCGGGGCTCCCGGCGTGGTGCGAGGCATCATCCGCGACAGCGGTCTGATCCATCTGCACAAGGTCGGCGGAACGCGCCAGGCAATCCGTGCGGAGAAGGATGGCGTCGACGGGCTGATCGTGTCGGGCTACGAGGCCGGTGGGCACACCCACTCCCGGCCCGTCAGCACGATCATCCTGGGGCCGAGCGTTGCCGATCACGTCTCCATACCGACGATCCTCACGGGGGGATTCCGTGATGGACGGGGACTGGCTGCTGCCCTCTGCCTCGGCGCCGATGGCATCGCGATGGGCACACGTTTCGTCGCCAGCCGCGACAACACCGATTGGAATCCCGCTTACGCCCAGCGCATCAACGATGCCAAAGAGGGTGACGACATCATCTTCGATGCAATCTACGGGCCCTCCCGGGCTCTACCGAGCCGCGGAATCGCCGAACTCGCCGAGCTGGTGGCAGCCGGAACCATGGACACGATGCAGCTCACGGCCTGGAAGGACGGGAGATTGATCGGCGCGCAGCGCGACGGCGACCTCGAGCCCGGACTTCTTCCGGCGGGCCAGGTGTCGGGCGCCATCAACGACCTGATCGATGTCGATCCCTTCGTGCGTAAGATCACCGAAGAGGCGGCCGCGATTCTCGGCCGGCTCTCCTCGGTCCGCATCGGTGGAGAGGTGCGCTGACATGCTGCTCGTCAGCGACTCGGTTTCGCGCAACGCCGCTCGCGACCCGGAGAAGGTCGCATTGATTGTCGAAGAAGCTCACTGGACCTACGCACAACTCGACGAAGCCGTCAACCGACTCTCGAACGCGATGATCGGGCTCGGCATCGAACGCGGGCAGTACGTCACGCTGCTCAGCCGCAACCGGGCCGAGCATGTCATCTCCTACCTTGCGACCGCCCGAATCGGGGCGATCCTCAACCCGATCAACTACTGGCTACGGTCGGGCGAGATTACCGCGCTTCTCGAACAGGTGTTGCCGAGCCTCGTGATCAGTGAACCCGAGTGGTTCTCCGTGGTGACGGACTACGCTGTCCATTCGAGCACGACGGTGGTCGGACTAGACAAGGCCGCGGCCGGATTCCTCCTCTGGGGCGAGCTGCTAGCTACCGCGTCTCCGGATGCGCCGACACGTCATGTCGACGAGTCGGATCCGCATATCGTCTTCTACACAAGCGGAACAACCGGCAACCCCAAGGGAGTGCTGAAGACGCAACGCGGGCACGTTCTGAACGCTGCCCAGTTCGCGTTGTCGCTCGGATTGACCGAAGACGATCGCGGGCTCTGTGGCTTTCCTCTCTTCAATGTGGGCGGCTACGAGTCAATCGTGCACAAGTACTTCTACGTCGGCGGAAGCATCGTCATCATGCCGAGATTCGATGCGGCCGAGATCCTGCGCACCATCGAGCGTGAACACGTCACCGTTGCCCTCTTCAACCCCACCCACTTCCGGATGCTTTTAGACAGCCCTGCCATCGGCGACGCGGATCTCTCGAGCCTTCGTCTCTGTTACATCGGTGGCATGGTGACCTCCGAGCGACTGCTTCGTGAAGTTGCCGATGTCTTCGGCGTTGGGATGAGTGGGCTTTACCACATCTACGGTCAATCCGAGGCTCCACCACTTCTGACCGTTCTCCGCGGCGTCGATGCCGAAAGGAAGATTGGTTCCATCGGCCGTCCTGTCGCCGGTGTCGACGTGCGCCTACTTGCCGAAGACGGCAGTTTCGTCGGTCGGGGCGGAACGGGTGAGATCGTGGTGCGGGCGAACGACGTAATGCTGGGCTACCTGCACAACCCGACGGCAACGGCGGAAGTCCTCGTCGATGGATGGCTGCACACCGGAGACGTCGCCCGGATGGACGAGGACGGCTACTTGTTCATCGCAGGCCGCCAGAAAGAGATCATCCGCACCGGCGGTCAGACGGTTTTCCCGAGCGACGTCGAACCCGCCATCCTCGCCCACGAGTCCGTCCGCGAGGTGTGCGTCATCGGAACTCCAGACCCCAGCGGGGTCTGGGGTGAGCAGGTGTGCGCGGTCATCGCACTGAAGACCGGCTACGCGCCCGATGACCAGCGTCTGATCGATTTCCTAAAACCACAGATTGCCGGCTATAAAGTGCCCAGGCGATTCGAGTACGTCGATGAGATCCCGAAGACTGAGACTATGAAAATCGATAAAAAGCGACTTCGTGCCGCCTACGGCTCCGTCTTCGCCTGATTACGACTCGCTCCCGCCTACACGACGAGAACTTCCAATGGAGGAAGAAATGGCTCTGACCAACACTATGAGCACGCCCGAAATTACGACGAGTCCGCGACGAGCCGCGATAACCGCGGGTCTTGGAACCTTCATTGAAGGCTACGACCTCAGCGTCTACGGCTACACCGCGATCTTCCTCGCGCCACTGATCTTCCCGTCGGGTGACCCGATAGTCTCGCTTCTGCTATCCCTCGGCGTGTTCGCACTCGCCTACGTCGCCAGGCCGTTGGGTGGCATCATCTTCGGGCATTTCGGCGACCGGATCTCCGGGAAGGCGATCCTCGTGATTACCATTTCCACCATGGGGATCGCGACCTCGGTCATCGCTTTCATCCCCACCTACGCGCAGGTTGGCCTGGTCGCTCCGATCGTCTTGTTGCTGTGCCGCTTGGTGCAGGGGTTCTCCGTCGGTGGAGAAGTCGCGGGCGCAACCACATATGTGCTGAGGATGAGCCCGGCCGAGAAACGCTCGCGGTACGGTGCGTTCAACCCGCTCGGCGCATCGATCGGCTTCGCGGGTGCCTCAGCGATCACCGGGTTCGTGTCGGGGATCGTGACGCCCGAGCAGATGGCGGAGTGGGGCTGGCGGATTCCCTTCCTCGTCGCGTTGCCGTTGACCATCATCTGCTTTGCGGTGCGCCGACGCATCTCCACCGATGTGGAGGACAAGGTGGCGCCAGCGAAGAGAGTCGGTGTCAAGCTGCCCTTCGCCGCGTTGCTCCACGATGACTGGCGTGCCTTGCTCAAGACGGTTCTGATCGCGATGGCGGTGAATGCTGCGAGCTACCTCGGCTTCACCTACATGTCGATCTACCTGATCAGCACGCTGGGCTACCCGGCGACCCCGGTGTACTGGTTCGTGACGGCGGGAATCGCACTGTCCGCGATCGCAATGCTCTTCACCGGCCGGCTCGGCGACAAGGTCGGCTTGAAGCCGCTGGCCGTGATCGGTCTGGTCGGCTACGGTGCGCTGACGATTCCAGTCCTGGCTGTGATGGGGCTCGGCAGTCTGCCGCTGGCCGCACTCGCGTTCCTGGTCTTCGTGCTGAACGCATCCTTCCTGCAGGTGGCTGCCTACTCGATGCTGCCGATGCTCTTCCAGCCGCACCTGCGAATGTCGGGCATGGGCCTGGGCTACAGCCTCGGTGCGGTGATCGCCGGTGGTACGGCCCCGTTCTTCGCCGTGTGGCTGGTGCAGACCACCGGGATGAACATCGCACCGGGCTTCTTCATCATCGCGGTGGTCGTGATCGCCTTGATCACGATGGCCTTCGTGCGCGTCGCAGAGCCGACTCAACCGCTCGAGGACGCGGTGGCCAGCCTCGATCGCTGACGGAGAAGTCGAGGCAAGCTGCCACGAAATAAAACAATCGTTTGGGCGGAGAGATGTCTTGACGGATAGCTGGCCTCCTTATACTGTGTCAACCAAACAGTCGCTCGATTAAGCGCTGTTCCGTGTCAATGATGATAGGAACGATGAATTGTGACCAGTGCGCTCGGCTCCACGTCATTCAGGTCGACTGATTGGCTGAGCCGCGGGCGACGAATCAATCAGTTCTGGTTGCTCGTGATCGTGGTGGTGATCGTCTTCGTGCTGTGCTCCGTTCTGGTGCAGGGCTTCTTCTCCATGTCGAACCTGCAGAACGCATTGGTCGGGCAGATCCCGTTGGCGATCCTCGGACTGGCGATCGCTATCACGATCATCGGTGGGGCGGTGGACTTCTCCGTGCTCGTCGTCGCGGTGTGCTCGGCGCAGGTTGTGATGTCGCTCGCCGCGAACGAGGTGCCGCTCGCCGTGGCGCTCCTCGGCGGCCTCGGCTTCGCCGTGCTGATCGGCGTTCTGAACGGCGTGATCGTCGCATTCGTCGATCTGCCCTCCCTCGTCGTCACGATCGGGATGTCGCTGCTGGTCATGGGCGTGGCCAGGCTCACGTTCTTCGGCGAAGCTAGCCAGGTTCTGCCCGCCCAGGCTGGCGGCATCCGCCAGGCGCTCGGAGGCTCACTCCTCGGAGTGCCCGCGGCTCTGGTTGTGCTTGTGATCGTCGCTGTCGCCCTGCAGCTCGTGCTCTCCCGGTCGGTTCCGGGGCGCTTTCTCTACGCCAAGGGCGACAACGCTGAGGCGGCACGGCTCTCGGGTATCGCGATCCGGGTTATCACGGTCGGTGCTTTCATCGCCTCCGCGGGGCTGGCATTCGTGGCCGGTCTCGTGATGGCCGCGCAGGGCGGGGCTCTCGCCTCGAGCCAAGGCACATCCGCGATGCTCTACGACATCATCACCGTCGCCGTCATCGGCGGGGTGAGCCTGGCAGGAGGCCGGGGCGGAGTGGCCGGCGTGCTCGTCGGCGCGCTTCTCGTAGCGCTGCTGCTGAACGCCCTCACGCTCCTCGACTTCTCCGAGAACCAGAAGGTGCTCGTCAAGGGCGTCGTTCTTCTTACCGCGCTCGCGATGGACGCCGTTCTCCATCCGCGTTCGCTTGAAGACCTGAAACCTGGGGACCTCTGACCATTCGCTTATTCGCCTCACAATGAAGTCGAGGCGTCGAAGAAAGGACCACCATGTCGAAAATCCACAAAGCAGCACTCGCCCTGCCGCTGGCACTCGGTTTGCTGCTCGTCGCGGGCTGCACTTCGGGCGCCGAAGAGTCGGGACCGGAGCAACCTCTCTCGGTCGAGGGCGGGTCGGTAGAGATCAGTCTCCCCGCCGACACCAATTTGGCCGATATGAACGACGTCGCGAGTGATGTGTTCGCCGGCAAGAGCGTGATCTTCGTGCCGCAGGGCCTCGGTTACCCCATTCACGATTCGCAGAACGCGGAACTCGCGCTGCAGATGGGAAACATCGGCGTCGACTACGAGGTGATGGATCCGGCGAACGACCCGCAGAAGCAGGTTGCGAACCTCCAGGCCGCCATTCAGAAAAAACCGGATGTGCTTGTCGTGATCAGCCTCGATCCTCAGATCACCGCCAAGCTTCTGACGGAAGCCCAAGATGCGGGAATCTACGTCATCCAGTCGAACCTGCAGTCGACCACCATCACCGACGCCTACGTCGGACCCGACTTCCGCGACGAAGGACTGCTGCTCGGTCAGCTGGTCGCGGAGAAGTGCGAGGGCAAGAAGGTCGGCCTGCTGCACGCTCTCCCCAATTCCAGCTTCGACATCGCGGCGACCGACGGCTTCAAGTCGGTCGCCGACGAAAGCGGGATGACCATCGTCAGCGAACAGTCGTCGGGCCTGGACCCGAGTGTCGCGGCCACCATGAGCACGGCGATGATGCAGCAGAGCCCCGACCTCTGCGGGATCGCCGGCACCTATGACGAGAGCATGATCGGCGCGGGCAACGCAGTGTCCAGCGCCGGCAAGACGGGCAAGATCGGGGTCTGGACGATGGGCGGGGGCAACGCCTCGTGCATCGGGGTGAGAGACGGTATCTTCGACGGCGCAACGGCGAGCAACGGCCCGCGTCTTGGAATCCAAGTCGCCTCCGTGATTCAGATGCTGCTCGAGTCGAACATCGGTGCGGGCAACAGCCGCTTCGCGGTGTACACGCCGCTGATCCGAATCACCGCGGAGAACTACTTCGAGCCAAACATCTGCTACTCCGTGACGAAATAAGCCCATTGTGCGAACGCAAACCGTGAACGTGAAACGCCCGCCCTTGGCCGTTCGATGGTCGCTCCAAAGAAGCGTGGCCGACCTGCTCGGCCGCAAATGGATGCAGGGCTGGGTGCCCGTCGTCACGCTGCTCGTGGCGCTCGTCTGGGCGCTCATCGTCGACCCGTATCTTCTCAACGCGCAGAATATTAACGACATCGGTTTCGATCTGGCCATCACCGGATTCCTCGGCCTCGGGCTCGCTCTCACGGTGCTGGCCGGTGGGATCGACATCAGTGTCGTCGGAACCTACGCGCTGTCATCGGTCGTCTCACTGGTTCTCGCGCAGCAGGGCATCCTCTCGCCGCCCCTGGCGCTGGTCGCGGCCCTCGTGGTCGGCGCAGCCATCGGAGCGGTGAACGGTTTCCTCGTGGTGGGCCTGGGGATGAGACCGCTGCTCACCACCCTCGTAGTGCTGGTGTCGCTCCGGAGCGTCCTCACGATCGTCAGCGATTCCGCGAACCGGAGCCTGGAGACTCGTGCGATCGACGATCCGACCTGGGCCTTCTTCGAGGCGGGAACTGTTGTGGGGCTGAAGGTGCCTGTTCTGCTGTTCCTCGTGGTCGCCCTCGTTCTGCACCTCGTGCAAACGCGCACGAGGCTCGGCAGTCACTTCGTCGCCACCGGGGCCTCGGAGCGAGCGTCCCGCGAGGCCGGCATCGCGACCAAGCGGGTGAAGTTCACAAGCTATTTGGTCGCCGGCCTCCTGGCCTCCATCGCGGGCATCTTCTTCGCCGCGCGGGTCGGGGCGGTCAGCGACCAGATCGGCGGTGGTCAGGAGTTCGCGCTCCTGGCCACGCTCCTTCTGGCAGGTGTGAGTCTGGCCGGTGGTGTGGGAACCGTTCCGCGGCTGCTGGTCGCGACCCTGGCCGTGGCCGTTCTGGGCAGGACTCTCATCAACCAGGGCGCCGACGCGAACATCTACGGTGTGCTGATCGCGCTGCTCTTGCTCGCAGCGGTCACGATCGACGCAAAGTTCTTGAAGCACCGGGGGAGAGTACTGGAGAAGCTCGAAGTGGCTCCCACCGCGGTGGAGTTGAGCGGGGCGCTGCCCGACTTCGATGTCGGCAGCGGCTCGTTCTGGGCTCTCAACGACAAGCTCGCTTCGGCGGGGAGAATCGGGCTCGGAGTCGTCGAGGGACCCGAAGATTGCGCTGTCGACCGCGAGGGTCGGGTATATTGCGGAGACCGCCGAGGCTGGGTCTGGAGGTTCTCCGGAGTCGACTACGAGCACGCCGAACTATTCTCTCGGCCGGGTGGTGGCCCGCTGGGCCTGGTGTTCGACCTCGAAGGCAACCTGATCCTCTGCAGCGCAGGGCGGGGATTGGTCTCGATCGATCCAGCTGGAATCGCGACCACGTTGACCGACCGCACCCGGCGCTCGCTGTTCTCGATCGTTGACGACCGTCGTCTCAGGTTGGTCGACGATCTGGATGTCTCGCCCGATGGCAGGATCTGGTTCAGCGAGGCGACGAAGCGGTTCGACCAAGAGAAATGGATGTTCGACACGCTGGAGAGCCGCCCGAACGGACGGCTGCTCTGCTACGATCCGGCGACCAAGAAGACGACAACCGTACTGAAGGAACTCTTCTTTCCGAACGGCGTCTGCAGCACCCACGAAGGCGATTCCGTACTCGTCGTCTCGACCAGCCGGGCCAACGTGAAGCGCTACTACCACTCGGGACCGAAGCGCGGCCAGCTGGAGATGTTCATCGATGGTCTGCCCGGCTACCCCGACAACATCAATCGCGCGAGCGACGGCGGGTACTGGATCGGCTTCGTCGGCGTGCGGAATCCCGCCTTCGATCTCGCCATGAAAGACGTCGGGTTCAAGCGTCGCATGGTGCATGAACTGCCAGTCGATGACTGGATGTTCCCGAATTTCAACCAAGGGTGCCTCGTGAAGCTGTCCAGCACCGGTGAGCTCGTCGAATGTTTCTGGGACAAGGGGATGACCGAGCATTCGATGGTGACGTCGATGCGCGAGTTCGACGGTCGCCTCTTCATCGGCGGCCTGACAAACAACCGTGTCGGCTACATCCCAGTACCCACGGGCACCTGCGACTGCGGGCAAACGCCCTGCGGCGGCGGTCAGGCAGTCTCGGTCAGTACCGAGAGGGTGCAGGAGGTGATCCGATGAGCGTGGTCGACAAGCTGCCGGGCCGATCGTCGCGTTCCGCCCGAACGCGTGAACGCGCTCTGCGCTCGGACATCCCGCCGATGGATGGGGCGTGGACCCCGAACGAAGACCTCGACGGTCCTCCCGCCCTATGGAGCGGACCCGGCCCGGTGGACGTGCTTCCGCTCGGCGACGGCGCCGCCGTGGTGGTTGGAGATTCGCGACTGGAAACAGTGGTCGCGGCGGATCCGGCGTCCCGCCGGCTGTTGATCGACTTGGAGACCACCGTGACCGCAGCCTGCGCTTTCGGAGACGACATCGCGCTGGCGACCACCGGCGGGATACTTCTCGTCACCCAGACAGGCGTTCTCCGTCAGGGGCCGCGACTCCCGGACGCGACCTTCGGGCACGTGACAGCGCTCGCTTCGGATCCCTCCGGCTCGCTCTGGGTCGCTGTGGGGTCATCGGTGCGCACCACCGAGGAGTGGCAGACTGACCTGCTGATCCGCGGGCGAACAGGCAGCGTTCTCCGGATCGATCCGGGCGCATCCGATGCCGTTCTCGTGGCCGACGGTCTCGAGTGGCCGAGCGGCCTGCTCCCCGACGATTCCGGCTGCATCGTCTCCGAGGCGTGGGCTCATCGCCTCATCCGCGTCGACGATCACGGACGCACAGTTCTGCAGGACGACCTCCCAGGGTATCCGGGGCAGCTGAGTGCCGTGCCCGGCGGGGGTGCCTGGCTTTCGCTCTTCGCACCGCGGTCGGCGCTGGTCGATTTCGTGATGAAAGAGGAACGATACAAAGAGGAAATGATCCGAACACTCGAGGCCCGGGCCTGGGTCGCGCCGCAACTGCGCACCCTCCACCATCCGGTCGAACAGGTGCAAGGTGGCGAGTTGCTGGTGTTCGGGCAGATGAAGCCTTGGGCGCCGACGCGCTCGTACGGCTTGATCGCCCGGCTCGACGAGAACGGGCGAGCGCTTTACAGCCATCACAGCCGAGCCAACGGCTCCCGTCACGGAATCGTGCGGAGTGTGGAAGACGGCGACCGCCTTTGGGTCGTGAGTCGTGGGTCGGGCGAGGTATTTTCGCTCGATCGAACGGGTCCCGAACTTGGAGAAGGACAATGACCGTGCAACCGGAAGCGACCGTGCCTCTCATCGAAGTGCGAGGCGTCACCAAGCGATATGCCGGAGTGGCGGCGGTCAATGCCCTCGACCTGACGATCTTGCCGGGTGAGATCCACGCGCTCGTGGGGGAGAACGGCTCGGGCAAGTCGACGGCCTGCAAACTGCTCGCGGGCGTCATCCGACCTGACGAAGGCCATTTGGAGATGGATGGCGGGCGGGTCGACTTCCACAGTCCCGCGGATGCGCGCAAGCGCGGCGTCGCCATGGTCTACCAGGAGTTCAGCCTGATCGACTCCATGACCGTCGGCCAGAATCTGCAGCTGGGTCGAGAGCCGCGCGTGTTCAGCGACCAGTCGGTGAACAGTGCGGCGCAGGCGGTGCTGTCGGAGCTCACATTTCCGCTTGACCCGCGGGCGGTCGTGTCGACGCTCGGCAGTGCGCACAAGCAGATGGCCGAGATCGCGAAGGCAGTGGGAAGCGGCGCCCGCGTGATCATGTTCGACGAGCCCACCGCGACCCTCACTCCGGAAGACAAACGTCAGCTCTTCTACGTGATCGAGAAGCTCCGCGACCAAGGCATCGGCATCCTTTTCGTCTCGCACGTGCTGGAGGAGGCGCTTGATCATGCTGATCGGATCTCGGTCATGCGTGACGGCGTTCTCCAGGTGACAGCGCCGGCGTCGGAGTTTACGAGGGAAGCCCTGGTGCGCAGCATGGTGGGGCGTGACGTGCAGTTCACCCGGGTGAAGAGGCCGCCGTTGCCGGACACCGAGCCGGCGCTCGTCGTTCGTGGGCTCAGCGTCGGGAACATCGTGCGCTCGATGTCGTTCCGGGTTCGCCGGGGCGAGATCGTGGGGTTCGCCGGTCTCGTTGGATCAGGGAGGACGGAGACCGCCCTCGTGGTCTCCGGCGCGTTGAGGCGCAACCGGTTCGGAGGCGGCAGGGTGGTGATCGACGGCCGGGCCGTGCGCTTCCGCACTCCGGCGGCCGCGATCCGCGCCGGTGTGGGATACATCACAGAGGATCGCAAGAAGAACGGCTTCTTCGAGACGATGAACACTGAGCAGAACATCTATATGGGCTGGCTCGCCAAGCATCGCGGATTCTGGACGTCGCCAAAACGTGCTCGGAAGCTGGTGGAGCGCTATTCCACCGAGCTCTCGGTGCGGGGGAACCTGAACGGCTCGGTGAAGAAGCTCTCGGGCGGTAATCAGCAGAAGGTCGTGATCGCGAAGACACTCAGCGCCGACCCGGAGATCGTGATCTTCGACGAACCAACCCGAGGCGTGGATGTGGGAGCGATCGACTCGATTCACGCGCTCATCCGCGCCACGGCCGACAGTGGCAAGGCTGTGGTTGTCATCTCCAGCTACCTTCCGGAGGTGCTGGCCATCTCCGACCGGGTGCTGGTCACGAAAGCCGGCCAAGTGGTCGCAGAGTTCGACCCCGAACGCGCCACAGAGGAGGACATTCTTTTCGCCGCCGTGCATTGACATCTGAGGTTCGAATGGATAGGTTTTACCGACAATCAAACAATCGATTGATCGGTACCAGTAACCAGACACAAGGAAGTGGCTGATGTTCCGAGGTGAAGATTTGACGCGCGACGCATCCGGCGGCCTCCCCATGGTCACGATTGCCGGGCTGACGAAGCAGTTCGTCGGTACCCGCGCTCTCGACCAGGTAGACCTCCAGATCGCCGCTGGTGAGATCCACGCCCTCTGCGGCGGGAATGGATCCGGCAAATCGACGTTGATCAAAATCCTGGCCGGAATCGAGCGGGGTGACGGCAATGGCAAGATCGTTGTCGGCGACCGAACAGTGCGGGCCGACTCGATCACCGCGGAGTTCTCACACGCGGCCGGAGTGCGCGTCGTGCATCAGGACCTTGGGATATTTCCCGACATGCGGGTGTCGGAGAACCTGATGCTCGGCAGTGGGTATCCGCGCGGACCGATCGGGAACATCCGCTGGAAGGCAGTCAAGAAACGTGCGAACGAGCTGATCGCGCGGTTTGACATCGCGGCTACTCCCGACACACTGATGGACGAGTTGGCGCCGGCGATGCAGACCCAGATCGCCATCGCCCGGGCGTTGCAAGACGTCACGATCGGCGAGCCGGGCCTCTTGATCCTCGACGAGCCGACCACGGCCTTACCGCCGCATGAGGTCGACAAACTGTTCGCGGCACTTCGGCGTTACGCAGCCGAGGGACTCAGCATCGTGATCGTCACCCATCGTCTCGACGAAGTGTTAAAGCTCTCCGACCGGGTCACCGTGCTCCGCGACGGCACTCGACTCGGCACCTGGCAGACCCGCAACCTGACGGAGTCCGACCTCGTCGGGCTGATCGTCGGGCGCGAAATTGATCTCGTTCACCGCGATGCGTCGGCGGTAACGGGAGAGGTCGCCCTCGCGCTGCGAAACGTCTGCGCAGACCGCGTCGAAGACGTATCATTCGATGTGCGTCAGGGCGAGATCGTCGGCATCGCCGGACTGATCGGGTCGGGCCGAACTGAGCTCCTGCGCACGGTCTTCGGGGACCTGGCGCTTCGATCGGGCACCATTCGCGTCGGCGGCAGCCCTGTGGGCCGCACGCCGACGCGCGCAATGGCCGCGGGTATCGCCTTCATCCCGGAGAATCGCAAAGCCGAGGCTGCGTTCCTCGACCAGTCGATCACCGAGAACATCGGCATCGCAGTATTGAAGACCTACTGGCGCCGGCTGCGCATCGACAATACGCGTATGAAGCTTGATGTTGAACGTCTCGTCAAATCATTCGACGTGAAGTCCTACTCGCCAATGCAAGAGCTCCAGACGCTTTCCGGCGGAAACTAGCAGAAGGTCATTCTGGCCCGCTGGCTACAGCGTTCCCCCGCGGTGCTGCTGCTCGACGAACCCACTCAGGGAGTAGATGTCGGCGCGCGCAATGACATCTACCGGCAGATCCGCACCACGATCGAGGCCGGTGCCGCGGCGATCCTGGTCGCCTCCGATTTCGAAGAGCTCGCCGAACATTCCGATCGAGTGCTCATTATGTCGCGAGGTCGCATCACGCGCGAGATCCCGACGGACCGGCTGAGCGCACATGTCCTAACGCAAGCGATGTTCGATGAGGAAGAGGCCGAGTCTCATGTCAGCTGAAACTGAAACGGCCCTTGAAGTGGGCGCTGTCGCGGCGCCGGTGCAGATTAGCCGCCAGCGATCGGTCGGGCGAGAGATCGGACGATTCGGCCTGCCGTTGCTCCTCGTCATCCTGATCTTCGTGTTCGCCACGAACGGGGAGAGCAGCGCCGCGTTCACCTCGCTTCCCAACATCCGTCAGCTGCTCGCGAATCAAGCTGTAACCGGGCTGATCGCACTCGCGATGGTCGTCCCCCTGGTGGCCGGCTACTTCGACCTCTCGGTCGGTGCCGCGGCAGGGGCCTCAAGCATCGTGTTCGCCCAGCTGGTCGGTCCGCTGCAGGTCACGCCGGTGCTCGCCATCGCCGTTGCCATGGTGGTCGCGATCCTGATCGGAGCGGTCAACGGTTTCCTGGTGGCGGTGCTGAGGCTCAACGGGCTCATCGTCACCCTCGGAACGTATATTCTGCTCCAGGGCGTGCTGCAGTGGCTAACCGGTGGTTCGACGATCTCCGACGGAATTCCCGAGGAGGTGGGCCGCTGGGGCAGCAACCAGTTCCTGTTCGTACCCCAGGCTTTCTGGCTCCTGATCATCGTCGCCGTGATCGTCTGGTATCTCTTGAGCTACTTCCCGCGCGGGCGCGAACTCGAATCGATCGGATCGAACGAGCGCGCTGCCCATCTTGTCGGTGTGCGGGTGCGTCGCAACATCTTCTTCGCCTTCCTCTCCGCGGGATTCATCGCCGGCATCGCCGGGGTGCTCCTCACGTCACGGGCGGGCAGTGCCGACCCGACATCCGGCCCGGGCTACCTCTTCCCGGCTCTGGCAGCGGTCTTCCTGGGCGCCACGTGCTTCCGGCCTGGCAAATACAACGTGTGGGGCGCCATACTCGGCGTCTACTTCCTCGCCATCGCGGTCAACGGTCTTACCCTCCTCGGTGCCGACTCCTGGGTCACGCCCGTTTTCAATGGCGCAGCCCTGATCGTGGCGGTGATGATCTCCACCATGATCGGCCGTCGTCGAGGCGGCTCCAGCAGCGCCCCCTGATTTTCACGAATGCGACCACCTTCCGCTACCCGAACAATGGAGTTCATCACAGCGATTAAAAACAAGAACGCGCGAGCACGACTCATCGCCGGGCTCGCGCTCGGATTGGCCGCCGTCTTCGGCGTGACAGCATGCGGCTCGAATGTTAGCTCGCCTGCTGCGACCGAGGACTCCACAAACGCCGGATCGGGCACCGTCACGACGCGAAGCGTCGACGAACTCGCCGCCACGGGCCTCGAGACGGCACCGCCGACGGAGGGGCCGTCTCCGGCGAGCGGCAAGAAAGTGTGGTGGGTGTCGTGCGGGCCGATCGCGGCCGACTGCGCCCTGCCCATGGGCGCTGCGCAGGAGGCCGCCGACGCGATGGGCATCGATTTCAATACCGCCGACGGCAAGCTCAACGAGGGTGGCGGGTTTATCTCGGCACTGCAGACGGCCATCGCTGCGCGGCCTGACGCCATCATCGTTCACGCCCTGGACTGCAACCTCTTGAAGGCGCCGCTCCGAGAGGCCAAGGAGTTGGGAATCGCAGTTTTAGGTGTTGAGACCACACCGTGCACCGGCGATCAGCTCTTCGAGGACATGATTTATGCTCCGGAAATCCAAGATACGAACGCCTACTTCGAGTCGTGGGGCATCCAGGCGGCCGAGTACCTCATCGCGCAGTCCGATGGGAAGGCGAAGGTGATCGTAAACGAGGGCACCGACTCCGTGTTTCCGCCGGTCCAGAAGGGCTTCATGGACACGCTCACTGGGTGTTCAGGATGCGAGGTCGTCGACACGGTGACGTTCACCATGGCCGATCAGGTTCCGAACGGTCCTTGGATCCAGCGCCTGCGAGCGACTCTCGTGCAGAACCCTGACGCGACCGCGGTCTTTATCCCGTCCGACAACATGAGCGTGACGCTCGGTGGAGCCCGCGCCGCTCAGGAGGCGAATCCCGACATGGTCGTGATCAACGGCGGAAGTGGAACCAGCAGTGGTATCACCGGCGTGCGGAACGGCGACGTCACCGCGATCGGCGCGGCTCACGACGCGGGGTGGATAGGTTATGCCGCCATAGACTCCGTCAATCGCCTCCTCGCCGGCGAGGAGCTCGTGCCCGAAGGTATCGGAGTCATCGCCGTCGATGCCGAGAACAATCTGCCCGAGGCCTCGGACGTACCGTACGAGAGCAAGGTCGATTGGAAGAGCGCCTACGAGAAGCTGTGGGGAGTAAATTGATGGTGGATTTTAGCGCCGTCTCGCTGGAGGGACGAGTGGCCGTCGTCACGGGCGGGCTGGGCGGACTCGGTGCCGGAGCCGTCGAGTCGATGACGGCGCTCGGAGCCCACGTCTACGTTCTCGACAAGGCGCCTTTGGGCACAGCCCCGGACGTGGGCTGCCACGTCGGCCGGTTCTCGGTCGACGTTCGCAACCGAGCCGCAATCAGAGAGGCCTTCGACGAGATCGTCGAGAGGGAGGGCCGACTCGACGTGCTGGTCAACGCGCACGGCGTGCGGCAGGACTTTTCCTCGGTCGAAGACACCCGCGATGCCGAGTACGAGCGAGTGATGTCGATCAACACCTATGGTGCCTTTCTCACCTGCGGCGAGGCGGCGCGGGTGATGAAGCCGAACGGTTTCGGACGAATCGTGAACCTGGCGTCGCAGGCCGCTCGGGCACCCTGGCCCGACCTCGGCATCTACGGCGCTTCGAAGGCGGCGGTCGTCGCGATGACCCAGACCCTTGCGACCGAGCTCGGGCGCTACGGCATCACCGCTAATGCGATCTGCCCTGGTGTGATGCTGACGGACATGACCGAGAAGTCGTATGCCGACATCAGCAACTCGACCGGCCGACCCGTCGCCGATCTCCTTGCGGAGAAGGCGGCGACGCTGCCGGTGCGTCGGCTCGGTCACGGTGGGGATGTCGGCGGGCTTGCCGCCTGGCTCGCATCCGACGCCTCGTCGTTCATGACCGGGGCGACTTTGAACCTGACCGGCGGCGAGCAGTTCTTTTGATCTGCCACCGGTACCCGCACGACATGAGAGGAAACAAATGAAGTTCACCAACAGCCCGATGCGTTTCGGCATTTTCATGGGACCGGTACACAAGCCGGGACTGAACCCGACACTCTCTTTCGAACAGGACCTGCAGATCATCGAGCATCTGGATCGCTTGGGATTCGACGAGGCCTGGCTCGGCGAACACCACTCGGGAGGGATCGAGACCGTGGGTTCTCCCGAGCTTATGGTGGCCGCGGCTTCCCAACGCACGAAACGAATCAAACTCGGCACGGGGGTCATCTCGATTCCCTACCACAACCCGTTCATGGTCGCCGAGCGCATCGTGCAGCTGGACCACATGACACGGGGTCGGGTGATGTTCGGAGTGGGCCCGGGCCAACTCGCTCAGGACGCCGAAATGATCGGTCAGAGTCCGGTCGACAATCGCTCGCGTCAACACGAGTCGCTCGATGTTATTCTCCGGCTGTTCCGCGGTGAGAAGGTCACGGAGAAAACCGACTGGTACGACCTTCGCGATGCCGAACTGCAGTTGCTGCCCTATTCCGATTTCGACGTCACCGTCGTCAGCGTCATGTCCCCGTCCGGCCCGCAGGCCGCCGGTAAGTACGGCACCGGCATGATCTCGGTTGCGGCGACTGATCCGGTCGGCGTCGAGAAGCTGGCGGGCCACTGGGACATCTGGGAAACGGAGGCTCGAGCTCGCGGGCGCGAGGCGAGGCGTTCGGACTGGCGAATGATGGGCCCCATGCACCTGGCCGAGACCGAGGAGAAGGCGCGCGCGGACGTGCGTCACGGTCTCTCGGTGCTCGAGGACTACCGTGCACACATCAACCCGACGCCCCCGACCGACTTCTACGATCTCGACAAGCTGATCGACGAGTGGAACGCCTCGGGCGCGGCAGTGATCGGTACGCCCGAGATGGCGCGCAAGCAGATCCAACGTCTGATTGACAAGTCGGGCGGCTTCGGCGCCTACCTATTGATGGGGGTCGACTGGGCGAACTTCCCGGCGACACTCCGCAGCTACGAGCTCTTCGCTGAAGAGGTCATCCCACATTTCACGGGTGTTCTCGACTCGATGGACAAGTCTTACCACCGAACGATGGACGAGGGGTTCCGCAGCGCCGACGTCGCGGGGCAGGCACAGAAGGCGTTCGCCGAGAAGTACTCAGCAGAGCGTTTGGCTGTGGTCAGCTCCTGATAGTCATCCGATACGACGGCTCCGGCAAGCCCGATTCGAGTGCGTTACGCCTGGACAAACCCGAGGTGTTCGCCCATCTCAAGGCGGTTCCCCGCAGTTCGCCCAGCGGGGAGCAGCACCGATCTGCCGAGCTTGGAACCTGGATCGACGGGGAGCACTTGTTCGTGCTCCCCGGTACGATCGAGCGGCTCGCGGGTGACGTGGCGCAGGAGGCGAGGGGGCAGTTGGGCTTCGCCGGAATGATCGCCTACGCCGCGCAATCGGGCTGGGTCGATCCCGAAGGACTCGTGTGAGTTCACGTCGAATACGTGGATTGAACGGATTACTGGAAAGGAGCGAGCATGACCGTGGCGCTGCAGGGCTACTTGGGGGAGTCAACACGTCATCTTCGTCAAACTGGACGGCGGTGCGATCACGGATCGACATCAAGGCGGAGCTCTCCCTGATGTAGGGTGCCGTGGGCAACACCGTTCCAGGGTGATTGTCGAGTGCGGCGGCATGGCCACCTGCGGCACCTGCCACGTCCATGTGGATGCCCCGTGGGCCGAAAACCTGCCAGAGCCCGAGTACGAGGAAGAGGTACTCGTGGAGTTCACCGCGACCAGCGCCTCAACTCCAGGCTCGGCTCGGCTGCCAGATCATCACGGGCAGCGACACCGGTGGCTGCGTCGTGCGCATTGCCGAAGGCACCTGACCGCTGGAGACCGAAACCTTATCGGGCGGTATAACCGCCATCTGCGAGATAGAACGAACCCGTCACGAACGAGGAAGCGGGGGAGATCAGGAACAGCGCCAACTGGGCGATCTCCCCGGGAGTGCCAAGACGGCCGAGCGGATGCCGACTGCCGATCTCCGCACGCTGCTCTTCGCTGCGGTTCGCCAACATTGGCGTCTCAATGTAGCCCGGGCCGATCGCATTGACACGGATGCCCTGATCTGCGTAGTCGAGGGCGGCCGCCTTAGTCAGCCCAACGACACCGTGCTTGCTCGCGACATAGGCGCCCGCCCCTGCGGTGGCGACGCTACCCATGATTGACGCGACGTTGACAATGGACCCGCCCGCCTTGATCAGTGCGGGAATTTCCGCTTTGAGGGACAGGAAGACGCCGTCCAGATTGACGGACATGAGCCGGTGCCACTCATCCACCGAGATATCGGCGACCGGGCTCTTATCGACGTTTCCGGTGCCGGCATTGTTCACAGCGAAGTCCAGCCGCCCGAATTCGACCAGGGCGACGTCCACCATCTTCCGGCAGTCTCCTTCCTTCGACACGTCCGCCTGCACCCCGACGGCGGCGGGGCCGAGTTCCCGGGCGAGATTCTCGGCACGCTCGAGGGAATAGTCCGCAATGACGACCTGGTGACCCTCAGCGACGAAAGCGCGCACGCAAGCCTCACCGATGCCGGAGGCGCCACCAGTGACGAGGCCTGCGAGCGGGCTCATACGGTCGTGCGACTGTCTGCAAACTCGGCGCTAACGGCATCGACGAACTCACGGGTTGCGTGGTTGATTTGGTCTGCGTGGGTCAGGTTGAGCGCGTGAGGGCCACCCTCGACGAGGAGAAGGCCCCGGCTGTCGGGTACTTCGTTGGCGACCCTCTTTCCCAGTTCGAACGGAGTCGACACGTCGGCGAGGCCGTGGATTACCGGGGTGGGCGGCGTGATTTCGCCGAGGCGGTCTTCGATGGACTTCGCGTCGTACAGCGCATAGGTCGCATCCAAGAGGTTCTGCGGCATCAGAGTCGACCAGTAGTCACGCCAGACCTTCTGGTCAGTTCCGGGGCCGAGAATAAGACTCACTAGGAAATCCAGCTTCTCCTCCGTGGGGCCGAGCTCGATCCACTCGGCAACGATGGCGCGGAAGGCCGCTTCCTCCTCGCCCGCTGACCGCCAGCTTGGGTGGAGCACTGGATTAGTCCCACAAAACGCTCGGGGTGCGTGAGCACCGCGCGCAGTGCGAGCAGACACCCCTGGCTGAAGCCGAAGTGAATGAACTTGTCGATGCCAAGGGCGTCGGCGAGGGCGAACAGGTCTGTAGCGGAGTCCCAGTAGGTGAATTAGCCCGCCCATTCCGTTTCACCGTGTGCGCGCTCGTCCCAAACGATGCAGCGGTGATCCTTCGAAAATTCTTCGAGTTGTGGAGCGAACATCTCCCGGTTCATGAAGAGCCCGTGGCTGAAGATAATGGGTACTCCCTCTCCGCCGGTGTCTGCGTAGGCGATGGTGGGACCACTGGGAATCTGAATTGAGGGCACGACATTCTCCATCCGAGTCAACGTTTCAACATCAGTGTTCAAACGTTTGGTATAAATCAAAATCTACGCAATGCTGCGATGTGGGGCAAATAGTGTGACAAATCGCATGAGTAATTTCGCTCAAACGCTAGCCCGATTAGCAGTGCGTTCCTCGGCGAGCCACGAGAAACATGTTCGAGAAAAGAAGGGTACGTGCATGAGAGTCTTCGCCGTTCGATACGGATACGACCGCCGGAATGAGGGCGCTCGCTGCGCGGCACTCCCTGGTCATCGCTCATGGTTGCAGGGTCTTCTCGACGATGAGCTGCTGATCGGGGCGGGCATCTTTCCGGATGGCACAGGCGCGATGCTTCTGCTTCTCGCGGAGGACGAGCCCTCGGTTCGCCGATGTATGGATCAGGACCCCTACGCTCTCGAGGGGCTCATCGTCGACGTCCAGGTCACGCACTGGGCACCAAGCTGGGGCCCAGTGTCAGCGCTGGCGGCGGGCAAGTCGGGATAATAAATCAGCCAAACGTCTGGTATGTTTTAGGCAGTAGTTCACCGTACCAATGGAGTTAGGAAAACTATGCTTGAGACAAGCCCTTGGAGCCCCGAGGAGATCGTCGAGATCGCGAACAGTGCCGACGAACGCGAGTGGGTACCGGGAGCGCAAGAAGGCGTGCACATGCGCCCGCTACTGTTCGATACGGTGCGTGGAGCATGGGTCAATGTCACGCGACTCCGGAAACAAGGTTTCGTCAGTCGTCACGCCCATCCGAGCCCGGTGCACGGCTTGGTGCTGAGCGGTCAGTGGCACTACGCCGAGCGCGATTGGGTGGCCACGGCCGGCTCGTACGTGTTCGAGCCCCCGGGAGACGTGCACACCCTGATCGCCGAGGGCGAGGAGTCGCTGACATTATTCTGGATCACAGGCACCTTGGTCGAGATCGACGACAACGGCAACACGGTCGGTTACGCCGACACCTTCACACGGCTTGAGCAGGCCGAGCGGCACTTCGAGAAGGTCGGGCTCGGCAAAGACTACGTCAAGCGCTTCGTCCGCTGAGGCGCCGACCTGGACCGTGCGTAGACCTTGCACGACTGGGCATTCTCCCAGCCGGACAAGGCCTACTTCATGACCGGCGACAACGAGCACACCTTCCTTCGCAGAGGTCCCGGACGCGATCATTGAGGCAACGGCAACCTCGCCCCCGTCACCTTGTAAGCAGCCCTTGAAGCTCTGCTTCTGAAGGGTGTTGGCCTGTTAGACCCGGCATGGTTATTGCCCCAGTCATTAATTCCATTCGCCGTCGGCGTCGTGACCGCGGCGAACGGCTACCTCGCTACCCGACCCTCACTACAGGAGTGACATCATGACCGGAGAACCGCACGAGAATTGGTCGGGGTCGTACCTCGACACAGACATCGATGTCTCGATCTCGGGCCGGGTACGGGTCTTCGACCTCGCGGTGCGCCTAGAGATGGGGATGTCCCGGCACCCGCACCACCCGCCGTACAACTTCACGATGGCGAAGACGCACGGTGGCGGCCCCTACAAGAACGGCGTATCGGCGGCCATGGAGCAGTTCGCGATGGGCGCCCACGTAGGCACCCATGTCGATGCACTCGGCCATGTCTCGAAAGACGGGATGGTGTTCGGCTGCCGTGACGTACTGATGGGCGACGAGGGCCTGGACGGCCTCGACGCCGGCAGCATCGAGGAGACCCCGCCGATCATCGGGCCTGGTCACCTCTTCAACGGCCCCTCCTTCTTCGGCCGTGACCTCACCCCTTCCGACGGTCTGGGGCCCGAGGTTTTCGAGAGCTGGTTCGGCGACCACCCTCCGCTCGAGCCGGGCTCGATCTTCTTGGTGCGCACCGGGTGGATGAAGTACTGGAGCGACGCCGAGCGCTACATCGGCTTGTCGACGGGTCTCCCGGGCGTCACGGTCGACGGGGCGCACTGGCTGAGCGAGCACGGCATCATCGCCGCCGGATCGGACACCATGAACTTCGAGCACAAGCCCAATTCGAACCTCGTCGATCTACCCGTGCACGTACACTTCCTGGTCGAGAAGGGCATACCGATCATGGAGTCGATGGCTCTGGAGCAGCTGGGGGCGGCCGGCGTGACCGAGTTCACCTTCATCGCGACGCCATTGCGCATCGGCGGTGGAACGGGCTCGCCCATCCGCCCAATCGCCATCGTGGACACACCGCGATAATCACCTATAATCAAACAATCGTTTGACGAAATAAACAGACTCATCATCACCGGTAGGGTTCTGTAAACAAACAATCGTTCGGTTAATTTTGAGAGGTATTCATGCCCAATGTAGAAACGCTCCGGCGAGAGGGCTTCGCAGAGACCGTGCGCACCTGGCTCGAAGAAAACGTCCCTCATCGTTGGCGAACCGAGCGGGGCGCCCTCAGCGAGGACGAAAGCGATGAGATCCGTCATGAGTGGGACCGGCAACTGTTCCGCGGAGGACTCGCCGGCCTCTCCTTACCCAAGGAGTTCGGTGGACAGGGCCTCGGGGTAGCCGAGGAAGTGATCTTCGCCGACCTCGCCGGTCGAGCTCAGGCCCCCGACGGACTCGCCCGCATCGGCAGAATCCTGACTGCGCCGACCTTGATATCGCACGGTACGCAATACCAGCTCGAGCGCTATCTGCCCCGTATCCTCAGCGGGGATGAGATCTGGTGTCAAGGCTTCTCTGAGCCGGACGCGGGCTCCGACCTCGCAGGCGTGCGATGCAATGCCGTCAAGGTCGACGGAGGCTACCGTGTGACGGGTCGCAAAATCTGGACTAGCTTCGCCCGCCTGGCCGATCGCTGCCTGCTTCTCGCTCAGACCGACCCGGCCGCACCACGGCATAAGAACCTAACGATGTTCTTGCTCGACATGAAGCAGCCGGGCATCTCCATCAGCCCAATCCGTCAGGCATCCGGTATTTCGCACTTCGCTGAAGTGCAGTTCGAGAACGTGTTCGTCGCCGACGATGATCGTGTCGCCAACGACGGCGACGGGTGGAAGGTCGCCATGACCGTTTTGGCGAACGAGCGCGGCGGGGTCGAAGCGGCCAGCCGCTACGTCGAGCTCCGGGCCGACATGGACCTCCTATCCCAGTCGATCGGGCACCTCCCCGAGTATCAACGCCAGCTGGCAGAGCTCGATACACGTGTCGAGCTCATTCGTTGGCAGACCCTGAAATCGATCGACTTCGACCCGCAATCGACGGTATTCTTTCGCTCGGCCGCCATCCTCAAGGTGTCTTGGAGCGAGCTCCTCCAGGAGATCGCCGCCCTCGGTATCGAAACGATGAATGCCGACACTGCCGATCACTGGCGGTTTCAATATCTCGAGACCCGCGCCGCGTCGATCTACTCGGGAAGCAACGAAATCCAACGCAACATCATCGCCGAGAGGATCCTGGGGCTGCCACGATGAATATGATCAAGACAAGCTCCGGCGACATCGGCCTGGTCGTGGCTGAAGCCATCCGCGAGGTCATGACGAAGGCCACGGCCGGAATGACGGTGGCGACCTACATCGAGGCGGAATCTCCCGTCGGCTGGGATGCGCTCGGTGACGCCGGCTGGGATCTCTCGGGGGTGATCGAAGACAAAGATAGTGCGACCCTGCGCGACCTAGTCGAGATCGCGGGCGCGTGGGGGTCGACCCTGATCCAGCTTCCGCTCATGACGACTATCCTGGCGAAGCGCCATTCAGCGGCCGCCGCCGAAACCGATGGTCCGATAACCTTCAGCATTCCGATTCAGAGCATCGCCGAACCATCTGGTTTCGTGCCGTTCGGCCAAGTTCCGGACATCTCAATCGTCGATTCCTTCGAAGGAGGTGGCATGGTGCACCCCTTCGCGCAGGGAGCGACCCTGGAATTTGCGCCCAGTCTGTTGGCCGCGGTGACGCCCGTGACCACGGTTCTCAGCGACGATGTGCGTCGTGAACTCGCCGTTGTGTGGGCAGCCGAAGCTGTTGGAAGCGCGAGGCGCGTTCTTCTCGATGCAGTCGAATTCGCCAAGCAGCGGCAGCAATTCGGTAAGCCCATCGGCTCATTCCAAGCGGTGAAGCATCACCTGGCCAATGCTCACGTGGCAGCGGAGTTCGCCGAAACGGCATCGATTTGGGCGAGCCTTCAGCCTGAAGACTCGGAACGAGCCATCACGCAGTCGTTCAAGGAGGCCCTTCGCAGCGTCCAGTTGTCAATCCAGGTCTATGGCGGCCTAGGGTTCACCTGGGAAATGGGACTGCATTTCTACCTGCGTCATATCACGACGCTGCGCGAACTCGCGAAAGGTGTTCAGAGAAATGCGTGAGGCAGTCATCGTCGCCACGGCGCGGTCTCCGATCGGGCGTGCGTTCAAGGGATCACTGACCAGCATCCGGCCCGATGACCTGACTGCACAGATAGTCCGACGAGCGCTGGACCAGATTCCCGAACTTGATCCGATACATATTGACGAAGTACTACTCGGATGCGGACTCCCCGGCGGCGAGCAGGGGTTCAACATCGCGCGGGTGGTGTCGGTGCTTCTCGGCCTCGACTCTGTGCCGGGAGCGACCGTGAACCGGTTTTGTGCTTCGAGTCTTCTGACTACGCGGATGGCCTTTCACGCTATCCGCTCGGGCGAGGCCGACGTCGTGGTATCGGGCGGAGTCGAGATGGTATCCCGGCTGACGCCCAACAATCCCGACGCTGCTGCCGCGCGGAACCCGCTGTTCGCTGCCCTGCCTCCGGTCGGATCTGCGACTTGGGTCGATCCGCGGCAAAGCGGTCACGTGCCCGACATCTACGTCGCTATGGGGGCAACCGCCGAGAACGTCGCCGGACTCCACGGGATCACCAGGCACATGATGGACGAATTTGCCTTTCGAAGTCAGATGAAAACCAAGGCGAGTGATGAGAACGGATTCTGGGCCACCGACATCACCCCAGTGACTCTCCCGGATGGAACCGTGGTTTCCCGCGACGATGGCCCCCGGCACGGCACTACGCTCGAGGGTTTGGCTTCGCTGACCCCGGTTTTCAGCGAAGACGGACTGATCACGGCGGGGAACTCCTGCGGCCTGAACGACGGTGCGGCGGCGCTGGTAATCATGAGCAACACGAGGGCGCGTGAGTTGGGGGTCACCCCGCTCGCTCGGATCGTATCTACGGCGGCGTCCGGAGTCTCACCGGAGCTCATGGGTCTCGGCCCGATCGAGTCCACGCGAAGGGCACTGGCTCTGGCGGGGTTGAGCGTTGCTGACATCGATCAGTTCGAGATCAACGAGGCCTTCGCGGCGCAGGCCATCCCCTCGCAACGGGAACTCGGCATCCCGGATGAGAAATTGAACGTGAATGGCGGCGCTATCGCCCTCGGGCATCCGTACGGGATGACAGGGGCGCGCATCACCACGACGTTGCTGAATTCGCTGGTCCGGCGCGACCAGACATTCGGCGTGGAGACCATGTGCGTGGCCGGAGGCATGGGCATGGCGATGGTCATCGAGCGTTTGGCGTAGTGGTTCGGTGCGATTCGCTTTAAAACAATCAAACGTATGGTTGAATATTTTCTTCCTTCGTGTTCTACTAGTCGAACGGTACTTATCGCAGGGACGTCCCTTCGAGCTCAGGCGCAAGCGGGGGCGTCTCGAGCATTGAGAGGGCAGGCAAATGAAGATTTTGGTTCTGGTCAAAGTTGTCCCCGACACTTGGAGTGAGCGGAAGATCGATCTGGCATCCGGGTGGGTCGAGCGCGGCACAGCCGACGACGTCATCGATGAGATCGGTGAGCGCGCCCTCGAGGTCGCCCTGACTTACAGGGACGTGCACAAGGACACCGAAGTCGTTCTCGTCTCGATGGGACCTGCCTCCATTATCAAGCCCCTCCGCAAGGGACTCGCAATGGGGGCGACTTCGGCGGTCCACCTCGTCGACGACGGTCTCGCCGGCGCCGACCTCCTGGCCACGGCCGCTGCACTCGCCGCAGTGATCCGCAGGGAGGGCTTCGACCTCGTCCTGACGGGCAACGAATCAACCGATGGCCGCGGAGGCCTGATACCAGCAATGCTGGCCGAGCACCTCGGAGTGCCGGAACTGACATTCCTGAACTCCATTGAGATCGCAGAAGACCGTGTGCGCGGGGAACGCCGCACGGAAAGCGGGACGGCCCTAATCAGCGCGTCCACTCCCGTGATCGCGTCGATCACGGAGCGCTTACCGGACGCCCGCTTTCCGAATTTTAAGGGCCTGATGACGGCAAAGAAGAAGCCTCTCGTCGCTGTCTCCCTTGCTGAGCTGGGCTTGCGTGCTGATCGACCCGCCGCCTCCGTGGTGGTGTCGGCCAAAGAGCGTCCCGCTCGCACCCATGGTGTGAAAATCTCGGATTCCGGGAACGCCGGAAACGACATCGCCGAATTTCTCGCCTCGAATCGCCTGATCTAAAGCAAAGGATCACGTCATGTCATACATTCTCACTTTGATCGAAGTATCCAGCGTCGGCCTAGTGCGCGGAAGCGCGGAGACGCTGCTGGGAGCCGCATCTCAACTGGGAGTTCCGGTGGCCGTGGTCACCGTCAAGCCGGGGGAAGGCCTGGCTATCGCCGAGCGACTCGGGCAGCTGGGTGCGCAAAAGGTCGTCGTGGCCGAAACCGAGCACGCGCAGTCGACGTTAACGACGCCCCAGGTTGAGGCGCTTGCCCAAGCAGCGCTGATATTTCCTCCTTCAGGGATCCTCCTCTCGCACTCGAGCGAGAGTCGCGACGTAGCGGGCCGCATCGCCGTGCGCCTCGGCGCTGCGCTGAACGTAGACGCTGTCGGTGTGCACCTGGCAGGCGACCAACTCGTTGCGACCCACTCCATTTTCGGAGGCGGTTTCATCACCGAATCCACCGTGAGCACCGGGCCTGCGGTGATAACCGTCCGCCTCGGCGCCATCGACGCCGGGGCTGAGGCCTGCGCCGATGCCGAGGTCATCCAGCTGACGATCGACGTGTCAGGAGCGCCCGCGGCAGTCGTCGAGTCGCGACAGGAACTGGCCGACACCTCGGACCGTCCGGAACTCAGAACCGCCGTCAAGGTGGTTTCGGGCGGCAAAGGCGTGGGCTCACGCGACAACTTCGCCCTGGTCGAGCAACTCGCCGACGCGCTAGGCGCGGCAGTGGGAGCATCGCGGGCCGCCGTGGACGCCGGCTACACGCCCCAAAGCCGGCAGGTCGGACAGACCGGTGTCACCGTGTCTCCGGACCTGTACCTCTCCCTGGGGATTTCCGGAGCGATCCAGCACCGCGCCGGGATGCAGACGGCGAAGACGATCATCGCAATCGACAAGGACGAAAACGCTCCGATCTTCGAAATTGCTGACCTCGGGGTAGTCGGCGATCTGTTTACGATCGTGCCCCAGCTCCTCGAAGCGATCTCGAAGCGGGAAAATTGACCAAGAACAAGTGGTCCAAACTGATATGGATCATCCCCATCGTCGTGCTACTTCTGGCTGCTCTGGTGCTGGTGGCGCGTCTGCTGCGTGACACACCCTGGATGCGCGACTTCATTCTCAGCTACCCCGGAGAGACTCCGCTCCCCGATAGCGCCCCGTCGGGACTGCCGGTCTGGCTGACCTGGCAGCACTTCCTGAATGGGTTCTTCATCGTGCTGATCATCCGATCGGGCTGGCGGGTTCGCACACAAACTCGCCCGAGCGCGTATTGGACCCGCAAGAACACCGGATTGATCCGTACGCGGAACGCGCCCACGAAGATCAGCCTCGATCTTTGGTTCCATCTTTCGCTCGACGTTCTTTGGGTACTGAACGGGCTGGTCTTCTACCTGCTGCTCTTCGCCACGGGCCATTGGATGCGCATAATCCCCACGAGTTGGGATATTGTTCCGAACGCGGTCTCGGCTGGCATCCAGTACCTTTCCCTGGACTGGCCGACCGAAAACGGTTGGGTGAACTACAACAGCCTGCAACTGATCTCATACTTCGTCGTTGTCTTCGTCGCTGCCCCCCTGGCGATCATCACGGGTTTGCGCATGTCGGGTGCCTGGCCGAACGGCGCCGAACGGCTCAATAGGGTGTATCCGATGGAGCTGGCCCGGGCCATCCACCTGCCGGTGATGCTCTTCTTCGTGTTCTTCATCATTGTGCACGTTGCCCTCGTGCTGTCCACGGGTGCGCTGCGCAATCTGAATCACATGTACGCGGGCTCGAACGACGCGGGTTCCTGGCGGGGATTCTGGATCTTCGTGGCGTCGATCGTCGTAATGATCGTCGCGTGGATCGGTTCCCAGCCGGTGGTGCTGCGGCCCATGGCGAATCTCATCGGCAAGGTGAGCAAATAAGCGCTTCGACGCTGGATAAGAGGGAGAACTAATGAGAGACGTGGTAATTTGTGAGCCCATTCGAACCCCGATCGGACGATTCGGAGGGGTATTCGCCGCGGTGACACCGACGGAGTTGGCCACCACCGTGATTGCGGACCTCCTCCGCCGCACCGGCATCGATGGCGCGATGATCAACGACGTAATCTTCGGGCAGGGCTATCCCTCGGCCGAGGCCGCGCCGATCGCCCGCGTCGCAGCCCTCGACGCAGGGCTCCCCCACACGGTGGGCGGATTGCAGGTCGACCGGCGCTGCGGTTCGGGACTGCAGGCTATCCTCGACGCGGCCATGCAGGTTCAAACCGGTGTGGGTGATGTCTTGATTGCTGGCGGCGTGGATTCAATGAGCCAGGCGCCGATCTACTCGGTGGATTCACGCTGGGGAATCAAGGGCACGTCGGGTGTGCGTTTTCAGGATGCCTTGGGTCGTGCCCGCGACACGGCAGGAGGCAAGTTCCATCCGGTGTCGGGAGGAATGTTGGAAACCGCCGAGAATCTGCGCCGAGACTACGGCATCAGCCGGCGCGAACAGGACGAGCTGGCGCTACGTTCCCAGGAACGAGCGGCGCACGCCGTCGAGGCCGGACTATTTCGCGACGAGATCATTCCGGTAACGGTGCCTGGTCGACATGGCGACGTCATCGTCGACGCCGATGAGAGTCCACGGAAGACCTCGCTGGACGTGCTGGCTGGCCTCCGCCCGGTGCTTATCGGCTCAGACCCAGAATCGACCGTCACGGCCGGCAACTCCAGCACCCAGAACGATGCCGCGGCGGCCTGCATCGTGACAACGCCAGAGCATGCATCGGAGCTCGGGTTGAGGCCGCTGCTTCGGCTGCGTGCCTGGGCGCGTGCCGGAGTCGAGCCCAAGCGAATGGGGCTGGGCCCCGTCCCCGCGACTGAGCTCGCCCTCGAACGATCCGGGCTGTCATTGCCCGACATGGACCTGATCGAGCTGAACGAGGCATTTGCCGCCCAGGTACTGGCCGTTTCGCGCGAGTGGAATTTCACAGATTCGGACTGGGACCACACGAACGTGAACGGATCGGGAATTTCGCTGGGCCACCCCATCGGGGCCACCGGTGCCAGGATCCTCGCGACGGCTGCACGGGAACTACACCGTCGTGACGGCCAGTTTCTACTGGAAACCATGTGCATCGGCGGCGGTCAGGGCATCGCTGCCGTGTGGGAGCGCGTCTGACAGCTACGCGGGACGCGGCCACGGGCTCCGCGCCCGGCGTGCCGGGTATCCATGAAGCCGCGGGTGCGATGCATTTCATTAACAAAACGATTGATAGCTTAAGCCGGGAGGGTCAACAGTGAACTCAGAGTCAACCCCTACATGCGAGGGCGCAGAGGACATCGCCGACGCGTTTGGGACCGTTGCGGCGCTGATCCTCTCAGCCGCGGCGAACCGTCCACGCGGTGTGGCCATCAGGGACGCCGACGGTGCCGAAGTTACGTACGAGCAGATGGTGTCCGCCGCTCGGAGGATCGCCAACGGATTGCGCGCGCAGGGCATGGCCGTCGGCGGCCGTGTCGCGGTGTGGCTCCCAGACACGAGCGGCCACATCGAGATGTACGTCGCGTGTGCGATCGCCGGCTTCGTCGTGGTGCCGATCAATGCTCGCTACACCGCCTACGAGGCCGCACACATCGTCTCGGACTCCACCGCCGCGCTCCTGGTTCACGCCGATCGGCCTCCGGGTGAAATAACTGCCCTGGCAGGGCTCGTGTCTGTCCCGATGATCGATCTGGGCCCGGGCAGCGATGTGGTATTTAAAGAGCACCCCGCTCTCGAATTCTCGTCGCATCGCGTCCAGCCGAACATGCCCTTCATCATTGGTTATACCAGCGGCACGACTGGCAAACCGAAGGGTGCGGTACTCACGCAGTCGTCAGTAGCGAAGCTTGCGCAAATGAATGCGCGCTCATACCGACTTCGGCGGGGAAGCGTCGCGCTCCTGACCGGCTCAATGTCGTTCGTCGCCGTCGTGCCCGCGCACGTGATCAGCCATTTCCACGTGCAGGGCACGATCGTGCTTCCCGGCGCCTGGGACGTCCCGCGGATGATCGACTTGATCGACGCTCACGATGTGACATTCACTTACGTGCCCTCCCCCCTCGTCTTGGAGTTTGCCGATGAGGCGGCCTCTCGACCCGACGCCTGGAAGACCCTTGAATCGATCTTGCACTCGGCCTCCAAGATCCCTCCAGCTTCGCTCGCGCGTCTTGCCGATGTCGTCGGCACGCGCCTGATCGAGGGGTGGGGGATGACCGAACACTCGGGTGGGCTGATGTCGGCCACCTCGATTGCCGACGTCGCACCGGGCCAGTATCGACGCCTCACTGGCGTGGGCAGGGCAGTCGACGAGGTCGACATCGACGTGCGTGCCACCGACGGTTCACCGATCGATCATGACGGCGAGGCACTCGGCGAACTGTGGATCCGGTCGCCGGCATTGTTCAAAGGCTATTGGGAGCTGCCAGAAGCGTCGGCGAACGCGCTGCAGGACGGCTGGTTCCGCACTGGCGACCTCGGCACGATCGATCCCGGGGGCTACGTCGTGATTGTCGAGCGACGCTCGGACCTCATAGTCTCGGGCGGTATGAACGTCTACCCGTCAGAAGTGGAGGAGTGCATCGCCGAAATCCCCGGTGTGCGGGAGGTTGCCGTAGTTGGGATGCCCCATCCTCGGTGGGGCCATGCGGTCGTCGCGGTGGTGGTGTCCGAGCCGGAAGCACACGTCACCGTCGAGGATGTGCTGACGCAATGCCGCGCACATCTGGCGAGCTTCAAGAAGCCGACTAGGGTCGAGTTCGTGGGCGCGCTGCCGCGCACGACGAGCCTGAAGGTCTCGCGCAATGCCGTTCGCGAGGCGCTGAGATGATGCTTCCTGAAGATCCATTCATCCGGACTTTTGGAAGGCGGAACGCTGACCCCGGTGTTTCAATCGTCCCAAGGAACGCAATGCGATCAATCGGCAGGTACGTGCGAAGCTGACAGCGTTGCTCGAGTGAGCACCTATGGTGCCTAACATAAAAGTCGACGTGATTGTCGAAAACGAGCGGGCTTTTTACGCTGGTGGCGATGTCGATGCGATGAGCTTTGGCGACGCCAACAGCGCCAAGAAGCTCCTCCGGTTGGGCCTACCACCCAGACGATCCGCGATGCCATCCCACGGTTCATCCGTCGACCAGAGCGGCCTCAGCACATGGGTCTGCGCGTACTCCGAGCGGTGCCGGAGGTAGTCGGGCTGGGCCAGCAGAAACGGCCCGTGGCGGCTGTGCCAGTACTCGGTGAACTCGGATTCCAGCAGCTCAGCGCGTCGGCGAAGAAGTGCCACTCGTCTTTCCGTCATCGGCATCTCCCTAGTTGACATCGCACTCCGGTTCGTGCGACCTTCGTATAATAAACCAACCGATAGTTTGGCAATGAAGCCGAAGTAGGGAGCACGGTCAATGAATCGAATGACAGGCAGGGTAGCCTTGATCACCGGAGCAGCGCGCGGAATGGGCGCATCGCACGCTCGGCTGCTCGTGGACGAGGGGGCTCAAGTCGTCGTGGCCGACGTCCTTGATGCAGACGGAGAGGCGCTCGCGGCAGAACTGGGCGACGACGCCATCTATGTGCACCTCGACGTGACCGACGAGGCGAACTGGGCCGAGGCGGTGCGCGCTGCGCTCGACCACTTCGGACGGCTCGATGTGCTCGTCAACAACGCCGGGGTCAACCACGTCGCCTCGGTAGCCGAGCACACCCTCGAGCACTGGAACCGGGTCATCGCCATCAACCTCACGGGAGCTTTCCTCGGGATCCGCGCGGCCTCCGACGCGCTGATCGCGAGCGGGAGCGGCTCGATCGTCAACATCTCATCCATCGGAGGACTTCAGGGCTTCGCGATGCAGGCGGCCTACATCTCGAGCAAATTCGGGGTGAGAGGGCTTACCAAGACGGTCGCGCTGGAACTCGGAGCGCACAACGTGCGCTGCAATTCGGTACACCCCGGTTTCATCCACACCCCGATGACCGAGGGGGCCGACGACACGCAGGCTCACGTGGCGATGAAGCGCGCCGGTGACCCGATCGAAGTCTCGCGAGCAGTGCTCTTCCTGGCCGGTGCGGACTCGTCATTTAGCACCGGAGCAGAGTTCGTGGTCGACGGGGGCGAGACCGCCGGTCTCGCCCAGAATGCGGTTTTCCATTGAGCACACAAATGTCACGCGACTCGGGCTCACGAAAGGACAGTGCCATGGCAATAAATGAAGGATTCGAGAAGGTCGCACTCACCGGTCAGGTGATCATCGTGACCGGTGGCGGAAGCGGAATGGGAGAGGCCACCGCGAAACTCATCGCGCGGCGCGGCGCCAGAGTTGCCGTGGTCGACATCAATGAGGCCGGCGGTACGGCCACAGTCGAGGCGATCCGTGCGGGCGGCGGAGACGCGGAGTTCTTCCGCGTCGACGTCACAGTCGAACTTCAGGTCGCTGGGTTGATCGGTGATGTCGTGGCACGTTTCGGCCGACTCGACGGGGCGTTCAACAACGCTGGCATCATCGGGCCGAACGCTGTCATCGATAAGTTCAGCTACGAGGACTGGCGCAAGGTGCTGACCGTCAACCTCGACAGCGTGTTCCTGTGCATGAAATACGAAATCGCCTATTTCCGCGAGCAGGGACGGGGCGCGATCGTCAACACCTCGTCGACCGCCGGCCAGATCGCCTATCCCAATCTGCCCGCCTACGTGGCCAGCAAGCACGGCGTGGTTGGGTTGACGCGTCAGGTAGGTGTCGATGTGGCGAGTGAAGGCATCCGGGTGAACGCCGTGCTCCCGGGCTCAACACTGACGCCGCTCGCCGCGGAGTCGTTCGCCGACCCGGAAGTGAAGGCCAAGGCGGAGTCGGTGCAGCCTATTGGCCGTCTCGGTGTGGCAGAGGAGATCGCCGAGCTGGCGGCGTGGCTACTCTCGGATGCCGCCTCCTTCGTGACTGCCTCGGCGTACTTTGTCGATGGCGGAGTCAATGCGGCGTAAAGGTTCGCCGCCCACTGCGACGACGAACGGGCAATGCCGTGGATGGCTGTCGCTCTCGACTTGCCGGAGGAAGGGAGCCTCACTATGTCGGAATGGTCGGCGCGCAGTCTCGGGGTTGGCAAGGAACCTCATCTGACCGAAGTCGATCGGCAACTCCGACCCAGGCTCGCATTATTGACCCGCACAGCTGACGGCTCCGATACCCGCTCCATCGCGCAGCGAAGCGACATCCGATACGGCACGACACAGCCCGACCGCACCTGATCGACTTAGAAACCAACCGTTTGATAATGTAGAGAGGAGATTCCTCGAATACATGGATGTAGGTGAACTATGGCTGTTCTCATCACGGGCGGATCCAAGGGGATCGGTCGAGCAATAGCTGGGCGGCTGGCGCAGCCCGGCATGGACGTCTTCCTCTCATATCATTCCGACGATACCGAGGCGCTGCTGGCCGCCGATGAGATCCGGGCGCTCGGGGCCGTGCCGCACCTGGTCAAGGCGGATATGGGGTCGCTGGCGGACATCGAGGCAATGATACGACGGATAACGCAGCTAACGGATAACCTCGACGTGATCGTGCACGCCGCCGCCATGGCCATCTCCGGCCGGATCACTGAGATCGACGGCAAGAGCCTCGACAACGCCGTGGCCACCAACGGCACGTCCATCGTGCACATCGTGCGCGAAGCACTTCCACTTCTGAGGCCCGGCGCGAGCATCATCTTCGTGACCAGCAAGGGAGCGGAACGTGCACTCACGGGCTATGGAGCATTGGGTGGGCCGAAGGCGTTGGGTGAGCACCTGGTGCGTTATTTGGCGACGGAATTGGCCGGTCGCGGCATCCGAGTGAACAGCATCTCACCCGGCCCCCTCGACACGGACGCCCGGCGACGCATGTTCCCGGATACGTGGCAATCCCGGCTAGTCGACCAGACTCGCGCTAATCCTTCGGGCCGGGGCGTGGAGTTCGACGACGTCGCCAACATCGTCGAACTGATCTGCGATCCGCGCTTCACTATGGTCCAGGGCCAGGTCTTCACTATCGACGGCGGCTTGACCTTGTAGGGCATCCGGGACTCAACCGCACACCTGGGGGTCCCACCCACGCCACAGTGCCGCCCCCGACTTCCCTCTTCATTGAGCGATGGCACAGGTCGCGAGGGTCGCGCCAATTCTACCCACCGTTAGGGAGTTCCGGCCATGACGTTCACGAGAGTAGGCCGCGCGTCTATCAGGGGGAGTCCCATGATGGCTGAAAGCTGCTCAAGGTCAAGGTCGTCGAAGATCTCGAGCACGCGGACGTTGCCCCTGGTGAGTTCGAAGACCGCGACGTCCGTGTAGACCCGTTCAACGCACTCCGCACCGGTCAGCGGGTACGTGCAGGCCTCGACCAGCTTGCACTCGCCGCTCTTGGAGAACAGATCCATCACCACGTAGACGTGCTTGGCCCCGACCGCCAGGTCCATGGCCCCGCCGACCCCCGGTATCGAGCGAGGGGAGTCCGTGCGCCAATTGGCAAGGTCGCCTCGAGCTGACACCTGGTAAGCACCCATGACGCAGTAGTCGATGTGTCCACCACGCATCATGGCGAACGAGTCGGCATGGTGGAAATACGCCGCACCCAGCTCCTCGGTGACGAAAATTTTACCCGCGTTGATGAGATCGAGATCGATCTCATTCTCGGTTGCCGCGCGCCCCATTCCGAGCATCCCGTTCTCGGTATGCAGGACGATTTGCCGATCATCCGGCAGGTAGTCCGACACCAGGGTGGGCACACCAATTCCTAGGTTGACATACGCCTTGTCCGGGATGTCTTGGGCAATTCGTTCGGCGATCTGTGGTCGGGTGAGTCTCACGGGCGAACCTCGCTTGTGGCTTTCGTCGAAACTATCTGGACAATCCGGTCAACATAAATTCCGGGAGTAATAATGTGTTCGGGATCGAGCCCGCCGAGCGGAACAATGTGGTCGACCTCTGCAATAGTCACGCTGGCCGCAGCGGCCATGATCGGTCCGAAGTTCCGGGCAGTCTTGCGGTAGATGAGGTTCCCCAACGGGTCGCCCACTGACGCCTTAATGAGTGCAAAGTCCGCCCGGAGGGGGCGCTCGAGCACATAATTCACACCGTCAAATTCCTTAACTTCCTTGCCCACTGCCAGTTCGGTTCCATAGCCGGTCCGCGTGTAGAATCCGGCGATTCCCGCTCCGGCGGCGCGAATCCGCTCGGCGAGGTTTCCTTGTGGAACTAGCTCGAGTTCAATCTTCCCGGCCAGGTATAACTCGTCGAAGACCGTCGACCCGATCGCCTTGGGAAACGAGCAGATGACTTTGCGCACGCGGCCAGCCGCGAACAGCCTCGAGATGGCATCTCCGCCGGCACCCGCATTGTTGTTGATGACCACGAGATCCCTAGCGCCCTGCTGCAGTAGCGCCTCGATCAGCTCTCCCGGCTGACCGGGCGGGCCGAAGCCTCCAATGAGCAGGGTTGCGCCGTCAGGAATATCGGCCACGGACTCGTGGACATCTAGGATCTCTTTGTTAATCACTGAACACCTTCAATGCGGCTTCTTTGGCGGATCTGAGAGGAGCGAATCTATCGTCGGACCAGCATGCTTGACGAGTGGCACGACTTCTGCTGCATCCAGTATAGGCAACCATTCGATTGGTAGTTCCGTTGTCGCCAGTTCGACCGACCGGGCCCTTCTTGGATCTGCAATATTTTGCCGCGACGCATTGACTTGGGTGCCTCAACGGGGTTAACATCAGCATCCAACCGATTGGTAGAAATTCTGTTTGATCGTTTAGGACGATTCACGTGTCAACGAAGACCTTGAAGGGCCAATTCCATGAACTCCACCGCTATCGATCCCCTTGATTTTCGCAAGGTACTTGGCCAATGGCCGTCCGGCGTTGTTGTCGTCACGGGCATGGTCGACAATGAGCCGATTGGTATGTCGTGCAACTCCTTTAGTTCTGTTTCGCTGGATCCGCCACTCGTAGGGATCTTCGTGGCCTCCACCTCGTCGACCTGGCCGGGCATCAGAGATTCGGGCAGCTTCACCATCAATGTGTTGGCTAGTCATCACGAGGAACTTTCCAGAAATTTCTCTCGACGGGGCGTAGACAGATTCCGTGACGTGCTGTGGAGCAGGCGCCCAAGTGGGCCAGCCTTAGACGAAGCAGTCGCGTGGATCGAGTGCGAGCTGTTCGCGGAGCTTGAGACGGGTGATCACACCCTCGCGTTGGGACGCGTTACGGCCATCGAGATGCAAGACGGGCTCGAACCCTTGATTTTCCATCGTGGACAGTACTCCGCGAGCGGTTCGGGTGTCCTTGTATGACGTACATCTCCTTGCTGCCCTGCGCTGCAGGGCGGCAAGGTGAACTGGTCATGGACGGGCGGTATCTAGGAGCGTGGGTCAGTAGTAGCAAAGTTTAAAACGCCGGTCGATTTCCCGGGGTTGGGGTGGTGGTCTGGGAAAATTGCTTATGAGCGATTCTGATGGCCTGTTTCCCGCGTAGGAGCTTGAGCATGTTGACCCGGTCGTGGATGACGGAGTCGAGGCTGGCGCCGGGGTGAACAAACGTTTTCGGGCTTTCGAGCCGGCGGCGGTGATGCTGGTGCCGCCGTCGCTGGATGAGTGGTTGCCGCAGAATCACCTGTCTCGGTTCATCGCGGACATCGTCGAAACGCAGCTCGATTTGAAGAAGTTCTACGCGTCCTATGCGAAGTCGAAGGGCCAGCCGCCCTACGATCCTCGGCTGATGGTCCGGGTCCTCCTTTACGGGTACTGCGTTGGTGTCAGGTCGTCGCGGGAGTTGGAACGGGTCTGCGTGGATGTGGTCGCGTTTCGCTGGTTGGCCGCGCAGCAGGCACCGGATTTTCGCTCCATCGCCCGGTTTCGCAAACGCCATCTGTCGAGCCTCGGAAATGTGTTCTTGCAGGCGTTGGAACTGTGCCGCGCTGCCGGAATGGTGTCGCTCGGGCAGGTCGCGTTGGACGGCACGAAGGTGCGCGCGAATGCCTCCCGGCGGAAGGCCATGAGCTACGCCCGGTTGACAGAGAAGCAGAAAGTCCTCGCCGACGAAGTCTCTGCCCTGCTGGCAGACGCCGACGCAATCGACGATGCCGAAGATGCCCGGTTCGGGAAAGACAAACGCGGTGATGAGTTGCCGCCGGAGCTCGCCCGGCGGGAGTCGCGCCTGGTCAAACTCGCCGAGGCACGCGCCGCATTGGAAGCTGATGCGGCCGTCCGGGCTCGGAAAGACGCGGAGAAAAAGGCCCGGGACAAGGGCGACGATGACGATACTGCCACGCAGAAAGGTGACGACGCAGCGAAGAACGCGGTCGTCGCCCCGAAGGCTCAACGCAACTTCACCGACCCGGACGCACGGATTATGAAGACCGCCGACGGGTCCTTCCACTACGCCTACAACGCGCAGGCCATCGTAGATGCTGACCACCAGATCATCGTCGCAACGACGCTGACGAATATCGGCGTCGATGTTGAACAGGTCGTGCCGCTGGTTACGAAACTCCACGCCACGATGGGAGCTCTGCCCGGTCAGATTCTCGCAGATGCCGGGTATTGCTCAGCAACAAATCTGGACTACGCCAAGACCATTCAAACGGCCGGCGAAGGCCGGACCGAGTTCTTCATCGCGACCGGCCGAGCCAAGCACGGCGAGCGTGTTCCCGAGGTTCCCCGAGGCCGAATCCCCGCCAATGCGACGCTCCGGGAACGCATGGCGCGGAAGCTCAAGACGAAGAGGGGCCGGGCCGTTTACGCCCGCCGCAAAGCGATCGTGGAACCCGTGTTCGGTCAGATCCACACCCGGCAAGGGAAATTCGTCCTGCTCCGCGGGTTGGAGCAAGCAGCCCATGAGTGGGACCTGATGGCCGCCTGCCACAACTTGATGAAACTGCACACCATGCACACCAAGGCGCTCCTGGCCACGCAAAGGGCCCCGACGGCCCGACCGGCTACTGAGCTGCCGCGGATATCTCGGACAGTGGGCCCTCTTAAAATGAGGGTTCACTGAAAGTAGAGATCAGCATGACCGCAGCGCGTAGGCGTTTCACCCAGGAGTTCAAA
>NZ_SOGF01000012.1:0-41791 GCF_004402355.1 Cryobacterium sp. TMS1-20-1
AGGAGCTGGGGGTGTCGTTCCACTATGTCGCTGAGGCCGCCGGTGTTGCAGGGAACCCATTGGCTGGGTTCCGTCGTCGATTTGTGGCTCACGCACATGGCCGGTCGTTTCAGGTCGCCCGCCGAGCCGCCGCCGCTACCGGTGGCGTCGTCCGATTCGCCACTGCTACCGGTGTCCGAGATGCCGACTGTTCCGACGGACACATCAATGCCAGCGCCGTTGACAACGCCTTGGGCGGGTTCCTCAAACGCGGATGGGTCCATACTGTAGCCAGACAGGCCTGCAAGCCATACCGCCGAGTCGTGGGACACCGCCGATGCGGGGTTGGGGGCAAGGATCGCAATGCTGATTGAGAGAGATGCGATCCCTAACAGAAGTTTGCGCCGGTCCATGTTTCCGATCTCTCTAGTAAAAGACGACTGGCCGTAGGGTCCTGAACCAGTGCCACTTCAAGGGGATGCCGTGAAACGCGATCGGGAGGAACAGTTGACAGCCCGGTGACGTCGATGATATCTGTCGCGGAAACGTCGAGGCACATGTAAATGACCAGCGACCCTTCGCTGAGATTCACGGACTGTATTTTCATGGAATCGAAGCCGAGGTCCCCGACGAGATGGACTCCGTTTTCGGCCAATCGCTGGAAGGATGCAATTTCGCCTGACAGCATTTCACTCGTCACGAAGGGTGTGATTCGTTGCGGCTCTACTCCTCCTTCGTGCGAAATTGTGTTGGCCATTGCCTGATACGACGAATAGAACGAAGTCGCGGCAGCGAGGGCTTCGTCGTTCGAGGCGAAGATCGGGGGAGCTTCAGCGGGAGCGGCCGTAGCTTTCGCGACGGGTGATGCCGTGTCGGGCGGGACGGGAGCGGCCAGGCATCCGCTCAGCGTGCCGGCAAGGAAAAGCACGGCAGCGGTGAGCACAGCTCTGTGCACGGGGCGGCGTCGCGGCGGGTTACGCATGGGGTCACCATAGACCGGATTGCTACAACACCGTCAAAGTTCTCCACAGGCTGGTGTTCGGGCCAGAATCAGGCTACGCGGCGGGCTCGAGGGTGAGCGTGTCGGCGGCGTCGTCCTTGATGGCGGCGGGGGTGAACAGCCACGGGCGCGTCTCATGGTCGCGCCAGAGCGGTGCTTGATCGGTGTAGTTGGAATGAAAGGCGTGACCGGATGCCCCGGTGAGATTGATCCAGGTGGAGTCGTCGAAGTTCTCCAGGCTGATCACCTGCCGCATCGACGGCACCCAGTCGACCTGGTAGCCCTGGGTGGCATCCCAGCCGACGGCGTTCACGACGGCGGATCCGCCCGCCAACTCGTAGGGTCCGCGGTTGAACAGCCATTCCAGCGGGGCGATCCCCGACTCACCGAAGCTCGCGTTCTTGAGCTCGAGCGTGTGGATGCCGCCCCACTGCCAGTCGGTCGGGTCGGATCCCATCAGATCGGCACTCTCGGCGGCGGCGCTCGTCATGACCCGCCGCAACATGCTCTCCTGACCGACGGTGCCATAGGTGGGGTTGGACCACCACGGCGAGTCAGACTGGCCGAGCAGGCTCGTCACGACGGAGAACGCTCGGTCACCACCGGTGAGGTGGGCGCCGTCATCGACCTTTCCGGTGAACATGTCCTTCAGCAACGTGCGCCAGATCACGTTGAAGTAGGCGGCCGCCGCGCTGTCGGCATCCACCTGGTAGTCCCAACCATCGAGCAGCTGCTGCGCCTCAGCTGCTGAACCGGTGAGGCGCACCTGCTGTAGCCGAGGCACCAGCGCAGCCGCGATGGCACTGTAGTTGTCGCCCTGAATGTCGCTCATCAGCTCCGCGGTGAGCGGAGTACCAACCGCGATGAGTTCTTGCAGTCGAGCGGTGATCTGGTTTGCCCGGTATCCGAGATCCCAGTCGGCGGTCAGCAGGTTCGGGGAGCCCGGGTCGGCGGCGGCGTTATTGGCCGTGACGATGTATCCGCTCGGCGGATTGAACGTACTCGGCAGCGCATCAAAGGGGATGTAGCCGGTCCAGCCGTATTCACTGGTCCAGCCCGGCACCGGAAGGGTACCGTTACCGCTGGCTCGAATGGGGATGAGCCCGGGAGCCTGATAGCCGATATTGCCCTCGACGTCGGCGTAGGTCAGGTTTTGCGCCGGAACCTCAAACAGTTCAGCGGCAGCCCGAAAGCTGGTCCAGTCGGTCGCCTGGTTGAGTGCGAAAATAGCGGATGCCGTTCGCCCCGGTGTCAGCGCGGTCCACTGCAGGGACAGCTCATACGTCGTTAGGTCAACACCGCTGGCCTCGGCGTCGGACTCTGCCCCGGAGGAAGCGGTCGGCAGTCCAGCCGCTTTCGGATAGTCGCTGGCGATGCGTTGGTACGTGGTGCCGTCGAATCCGCTGAGTAACGGTCCGTGTTCGGTCGAGCGAATCTCGATCTTCACGTCATCGCCGCCGGCCACCGAGATCTTCTCGTCGCGCAGCAGGAGCGGCTTCGCCGCGCCGTCGAATTCGTAGCTGTCGCCGGTGATTTTTTCAATGTAGAGGTCGGCGACGTCGGGTCCGAGGTTGGTGAAACCCCAGGCGATGCGCTCGGTGTGACCGATGATGACGCCGGGCAAACCGGAGAAGCTGTATCCGGCGACGTCGAACGGGCAGTCGGCGGTGATCGACTGGCAGCGCAGCCCGACCTGGTACCAGACCGAGGGCAGCGCCGGCCCGAGGTGCGGGTCGTTGGCCAACAGTGGCATGCCGGTGTTGGTGAGGGAGCCGGCGACGACCCAGGAGTTGGAACCGATCTCGCCGCCGGCCGGCCCGAGCAGCTCCGGAATTGCCCCGAGTACGGCGCGCAACTCGGTGAGCGCCCCCGCGTAAGAGTCGACGGACGCGGACTCGACGGTCGAATCGAGGCCGGTGCTGGCGGACGGCTCAGCCGTTGGTTCACCGGCCGGCTCGGCCGGCTCGGCAGCCTCCGGCGCCCCGGCCGACGGAACGACGACTGTCTGGCTGCCGGTGATGGTCGGGTGTGCTCCCGCGGGGTACTCGGGGTGCAGCTGGTTCACCTCGGTCGGGGTGAGCGTCGTCGACAGCAGTGCCCGGTCGATCTCATCATCAAGGTTGGAACGCAGGTCCCAGGCCATTGCCTTGAGCCAGGCGACCGAATCCGCCGGAGTCCACGGTTCGACCTCATACCCGGGGTTCTGCAGGCCCAAAACGGCATACTCCAGCGACAGATCGGCGCCGTCGTGGGTGTCGAGGTAGGCGTTCACCCCGTCGGCGTAGGACTGGTAATAGCCGAGCGCGACCGGGTCGAGCAGTGCTACCTCCTGTTCGGCGACGGCTCGCCAGCCGAGCGTCCGCACAAACGTGTCGGTGCCCACCTGGCTCTCGCCGAACAGCTCCGACAATCGGCCGCTGGTCACGTGCCGGCGAAAATCCATCTCCCAGAAGCGGTCTTGGGCGTGCACGTAGCCCTCGGCCAGAAACAGGTCGGCCGCGGTCTTCGCCGTGATTTGAGGTATCCCGGCTTCGTCACGAGTCACGGTCACCGGGTTCGACAATCCCTCGATGTCGACGGTGCCCGACAGCGTCGGAAACGACCGTGTCACCGTCCACACCCCGAGCCCGGCCGTGACCAGGACGAGGCTGAGCACCACACCGAGCGCGATCAGCAACCGCCGAATGCGGCGATGGCCCTTGCTGCGCGGTGCGTCGGTGCCCACATCACTCCCTCGCGTGTTGCCCTACCCGGATGCTAGCGGAACCCGCCGACATCCGCTCTGCAGCTGCTACGCGTGCAGCGCGGCGTTCAGCGTGATGCCGCTGCCGCTGCGGGCGAGGACCTCGACGGCGCCGGAGATGGAATTGCGGCGAAAGAGCAGGTTCGGCACGCCGGAAAGCTCCACGGCCTTCACCGTCGGCCGCGCGCCGTCCTCCCCGACCGGCTCGCCGATCAGAATCACCTTGGTGCCGGCCGTGACGTAGAGCCCGGCCTCGACGACGCTGTCGTCGCCGATGGCGATGCCGACCCCGGAGTTGGCGCCGAGCAGGGCGCGGGCACCGATCGAAATGCGCTGGGTACCGCCGCCAGAGAGCGTGCCCATAATGGATGCCCCGCCACCGATATCGGCGCCGTCACCGACCACGACACCCTGCGAAATACGGCCCTCGACCATCGAGGAACCGAGGGTTCCGGCGTTGAAGTTGACGAAGCCCTCGTGCATCACGGTGGTGCCGGGCGCGAGGTGCGCGCCGAGCCGCACGCGCGAGGCGTCCGCTATTCTCACGCCGGCCGGTACGACGTAGTCGAGCAGCGGCGGAAACTTGTCGACGCCGCTGGCCTGGATGCCGGCGCGCTGCAGGGCCGGGCGCAGCCGGGCGAAGTCGACCGGCAGCATGGGGCCGGCGTTGGTCCAGACCACGGTGGGCAGGTGCGCGAAGATACCGTCGAGGTTGATGCTGTTCGGCAGAACGAGCAGGTGCGAGAGCAGGTGCAGCCGCAGATAGGCATCCGAGGTGCTGGCTGGGGCCGCGTCAAGGGTGATCTCAACGGTGACGGCTTCGAGGCGCACCGCGCGACGCACGTCGTCACCGGCTGCCTCGCTGAGTTCGGCCGGAATAATCCAGCGATCGCGGCCGGTCGGCAGGGCGCCGAGGGCCGGGGTCGGAAACCAGGTGTCGAGCACGGTGCCGTCGGTGGCGACAGAGGCGAGACCATACCCCCACGCCTGGGTCGGAGTGGCGTCAGAAGGGGCGTTTTTGGTCAGAACGGAGGGCATACCTCTAGATTAGTAGGGTGACTTCTAGACTTCCGGCCCCAGCAAAATTCACCGTGCTTGACCTGACGGCAACGTCGATCGAACTGACCAGACAAATTTGCGATATGGAGTCGGTCTCCGGCAATGAGACCGCCCTGGCCGATGCGATCGTCGCCGCGCTGGAGGGCTTCGACCACCTCGAAATCATTCGCGACGGCGACACCGTCGTCGCTCGCACCAACCTGAATCGTGCCCAGCGGGTCGTTATCGCCGGCCACATTGACACCGTGCCGCTCAACGACAACCTGCCGACGCGCTACGAGACGATCGACGGCGTCGACTACCTGTGGGGCCGCGGCACCGTCGACATGAAGGCGGGGGTGGCCGTGCAGCTCAAGCTCGCCGCCGAACTGAGCGACCCCGGAGTCGACGTGACCTGGATGTGGTACGACCACGAAGAGGTCTCCGACGAGCTCAACGGCCTCGGCCGTCTCGCCCGCAATCGTCCCGACCTGTTCCATGGCGACTTCGCTATTCTCGGCGAACCGACCAAGAGCCAGGTCGAGGGCGGTTGCAACGGCAACCTGCGGGTCGAGATCCGCACGTTCGGACTGCGCTCGCACTCCGCGCGCAGCTGGGTCGGCGAGAACGCCATCCACAAGGCCGCACCCATCCTGAACATTTTAGCCGAGTATCAGGCCCGCGAGGTTGAGGTTGAGGGCCTGGTCTACCGCGAAGGACTCAACGCGGTCGGCATCACCGGCGGTGTCGCCGGCAATATCATCCCGGACGAGTGCATGGTGCACGTCAACTACCGTTTCGCGCCGAGCCGCAGCGGCGATGAGGCCGTCGCCCACCTGCGCGAGCTGTTCGCCGGCTACGACCTGACGGTCGTGGACCGGGCCGAGGGCGCGCGCCCCGGCCTCGACGCCCCGCTCGCCCGCGAGTTCCTCGCTGCCGTCGGCGGCGTGGCCAAGCCCAAATACGGTTGGACCGACGTCGCGCGCTTCTCCGCCCTCGGCGTTCCGGCCGTCAACTACGGCCCCGGCGACCCGCTGAAGGCGCACGCCGACGACGAGCGCGTGGCCGTAGAAGAGATCACGGCCTGCGAGATCGGACTGCGCGCCTGGCTGAGCGCATCCGTTCGCTAACGCAGCGACAGAACGATGACTGAGCGGACGCTGCGCTCCCGCAACCAAGCCACCCGCCGCCCAGACCGCCGCCGCCCGCCCGCCCGCCGGCTGCCCGCTGCGTGGCAGGCCCGCTATCGGCTGACGCCGTGGTGGGGCAAGGTGATCGTGGTCTGGGCGCTGTCGCGCGTGGTCACGACGAGCCTGGTCCTCATTCTGGCGAGCGTGCAGGGCCCCAACGCCTGGACCGGCGCGAGCCCGAAATACACCGACTTCGCCAATATGTGGGACGGCAACTGGTACAACATCGTCGCCGTTGTCGGCTACCCGAGTGTGCTGCCGGAAACCTCGACCGGCCAGATCGGCGAGAACGCCTGGGCGTTCATGCCGGGGTACCCGGTACTGGCGCGCCTGCTTATGGAACTGACCGGGTTATCCTGGGCGCCGGTGGCGGTGTTCGTCTCGGTCGCTTTCAGCCTCGGCACCGCGCTGCTGTTCTACCGGCTGATGGCTCGGGTTCAGTCGCCGGCCACGGCCCTGTTCGCGGTCGTTTTGTTCTGTGCCGCCCCGCTGTCGCCCATGTTGCAGTTCGCCTACGCCGAGTCGATGTACCTCTTCTTTCTGACTCTCGCGCTCTACCTGCTGCTCGAACGCCGCTACTGGCTGCTGTTTCCGGTGATCGCGGTGATGGCCCTGACCCGGCCGAGCGGGCTGGCCTTCGCGCTCGCGCTCGGGCTGCACGTGATCTATCGGTTCGTCACGCGCGCGCGTGATCCTTTTGCGCCTCGAGAGCGGATGCTGGCGGCATCCGTTACCCTGTTCAGCGCTCTGATGGGACTGGCCTGGCCGCTCGCTGCGTGGGCGGCGACCGGCGACCTGATGGCCTATACCGACACGGAACTGGCCTGGCGAGCACCGTACATCGGCTATCAGGAGCTCGTGCCGTTCACGGCCTGGTTCCAGAGCGGCGTCTGGTGGCTCGGCAGCCCGTTGGGTATCGTCGTGGTGACCGCCCTGATTCTGGCCTTCGCGCTACTGCTGTTCACCCCCGCCGTGCGACGTCTCGGCGTTGACCTGCGGCTCTGGCTGGCGAGTTACGCCCTGTACCTGCTTGCGGTGTTTTTTCCGCAGTCCAGCACGTTTCGGCTGCTCATGCCGATGTTTCCGCTGCTCGGCGCGGCCGCGATGCCGCGTAACCGGGCCTATCGCGTGGCGATCGTTCTGGTCTGCGTGGCCGGGCAGTGGGGCTGGCTGCTGATCTGCTGGGGCGTCGACGGCTACGACTGGACACCGCCTTAAACGACCGCGATCAGGCCCTAATTTACGTCTCGGGCCGAGATAGTCGATAATGGATATACAAAGACGAATGGAAGGGGAGTTCATGGCGGCCATGAAGCCACGAACCGGAGACGGTCCAATGGAGGCGGTAAAAGAGGGGCGCCTGATCATCGTGCGTGTACCGCTCGAAGGTGGGGGTCGGCTCGTTGTATCAGTCAACGACGCCGAGGCCAAGGAACTTCACGATGCACTCGCAGGGGTTGTCGCTGCAGCGAAGTAGCGTTCCTCTAGTTCGAAACAGAAAAGAACGGCTGCTCGCGCAGCCGTTCTTTTCTATGTGCGGTCGGTTAAGCGCTCAGTTTGGTGATCTGCAGCAGCCCATCGCCGACGGGGGAGAGCGCGCTGATCACGGCACTCGACCCGGCGATCTCGGTCAGCAGCGTGCGAAAACCGGTGGCCACGTCGTCGCGCTGCGCCGGGTCGGCGACGCGGCCGCGCCACAGGGCGTGCGCCACGAGTACGGTTCCGCCCGGGCGGGCCAGGCGCAGGCCGTGTTCAACGTATTCGATGACCGACTGCGGGTCGGCGTCAACGAACACAATGTCGTAAGAATTCTCGTTCATGCGGGGCAGCACCTCGCCGGCCTTGCCTGTGATCAGGCGAACCCGGTTGGCCGGAATCTTCGCCTCGGCGAAATTGGCTTTGGCGTGCTGTAGATGATCGACCTCGGTATCGATCGAGGTCAGGGTAGCGCCGGGCGCGCCGGTGAGCAGCCAGATCCCCGATACTCCGGCCCCGGTACCGACCTCGAGGATGCTGCGGGCCCCGGTGGCGGCGGCGATCACGGCGGACTGTGCGCCCACCGAGGGTGCAATCGCGTCGATCCCGAGTTCGAGGGATTGTTGACGCGCGCGCGCGATGGCTTCGGATTCGACGACACAGTCGTCGGAGAACTTCCAGTTCAATTCAATGTCAGACACAAATAACTCCAGTAGATGATTAGCTCAAGACTAGGGCCGAGGTGGACTGGTCCATGGATGCCCCGCCGGGCAGATATTCTAGGGACATGTTTGGGCTGACGTTCGAAAAGATTCTGCTGATCGGGATCATCGCTGTCTTCTTGCTTGGCCCAGACAAGTTGCCGCACTACGCCGCCCAGCTTGCTCGCCTGGTACGCCAGCTGCGCGACATGGCCAATGGTGCCAAAGATCGCATGCGCGACGAGATGGGTCCGGAGTTCGACGATCTGGACTGGAAAAAACTCGACCCACGCCAGTACGATCCCCGCCGCATCATTCGAGAAGCCCTCGCCGATGAAGACCCGGTCAAGGAGCAATCCGCGTCAATTTCCCGGGCCGAGCCGAACCCCGACGGCGCCTATTTGAAACGCAAACGTGCCAGGGAAGCCGCCCTGGCCGCGCTCGAGCCGGCCCCGTTCGACTCTGAGGCGACGTAACGCTCCAAGGAGAACGGATGAGCGAGTTGAAGCAGCCCAAGCGAGTAAAAAAGTCCATCTACGAGACCGAACTCGCCCGGCTGCAGGCCGAACTGGTCACGATGCAGCAGTGGGTGAAGGCATCCGGTGCCCGCGTCGTGGTGATCTTCGAGGGCCGCGATGCTGCCGGCAAGGGTTCGGCGATCAAGCGCATCACCGAATATCTCAACCCCCGGGTGGCGCGCATCGTCGCGCTGCCGATGCCGACCGAGCGCCAGCGCGGCCAGTGGTATTTTCAGCGCTACATCGAGCACCTTCCCTCGACCGGAGAGATCGTGCTGATGGACCGCTCCTGGTACAACCGGGCCGGCGTCGAGCGGGTGATGGGCTACTGCACTTCCGATGAATACCGTCGGTTTCTACACCAGGCACCCCTGTTCGAACGGATGCTGGTCGAAGACGGAATTCTGCTGGTCAAGTACTGGTTCTCGGTGTCTGACCTGGAGCAGGAACGACGGTTTCGCTCCCGGCTGAAGGACCCGATGCGGCGTTGGAAGCTCTCCGAAACGGATGTGCTGTCGATCACCCAGTGGGTCGAGTATTCCAAGGCGAAGGATGAGATGTTCGTGCACACCGACATCGCCGAAGCGCCCTGGTGGGTGGTCGAGAGCGAGGACAAGCGGGCCAGCCGGTTGAACGTGATCAGCCATCTGCTCTCGCTCGTGCCGTACGAGAAAACGGACCCGCCGAAGGTGCACATTCCGCCCAGGCCGCCGGCTTCGGACTATGAACGGCCGCCGCGGGAGGAGAATCACCAGGTTCCCGACCATGCGGCGACGCTGGTGAAGCCGAAGGAATAAGGATTCCCGGGCGGTTTTACCGGGCCGACTAGCGCGGTGTGAGGCCCAGGCTGAGGCCGGCCAGTCCGCGGGCCCGCGTCTTCAAGCGGTGCGCGAGCTCCAGAATGGCGCGAGCGGCCGGGTCGTCGGGCGCGCCGAGCACGACCGGGAGCCCGGCATCACCGCCGCTGCGCAGGGCCAGGCTCAGCGGAACCTGCGCTAGCACCGGCACCGGCGCGGGCTGCCCGACGGAGAGGCGCCTGGCGACCTCGTCGCCGCCGCCCGCACCGAACAGCTCGAGCAAGCTGCCGTCGGGCTGCACCATCGCCGACATGTTCTCGATCACGCCGTAGACGCTCTGCCCGGTCTGGCGGGCCACGACGCCGCTGCGTTCGGCCACATCGGCCGCTGCGGACTGAGGCGTGGTCACGACGATGACCTCGGCGTGCGGGAGCAGCTGGCCGACCGTGATGGCGACGTCGCCGGTGCCCGGTGGCAGGTCGAGCAGCAGCACGTCGAGGTCGCCAAAGTACACATCGGTGAGAAACTGCTTGATCGTGCGGTGCAGCATCGGTCCGCGCCAGGCGACCGCGGCCGACGCGTCGTCGATGAACATGCCGATCGAGATGACCTTCACGTCGTGCGCGATCGGCGGCAAAATCATGTCGCCGACCTGGGTTGGTTTGACCGCGAGGCCGTCGTGCACCAGGCCGAGCAGGCCGGGCATGCTGAAGCCGTGCACGTCGGCGTCGACGATTCCCACTCGCAAGCCTTCGCCGGCCAGCGCCACGGCCAGGTTCGCGGTGACGGTGGACTTGCCGACGCCGCCCTTGCCGCTCGTGATCGCGTAAACGCGGGTGAGCGACTCCGGGCCGAATTGCACACTGCGTGCCACCTGGCCGCCGCGCAGCTTCTCAGTCAGCGCGGTGCGTTGCTCGCGGGTCATGATCGCCACCTCGACGCTCGCGCGCCCAGGCCCGGACACCGACTCGGCGGCGGCCAGAACGTCGCTCTCGATGCGCTGGGCGGCCGGACAACCGGCAATGGTCAAGCGGATGCCGACGCTCACCTGACCGTCATCGCTCACGCTCACCCCGGACACCATGTCGAGGTCGGTGATGGGCTTGCGAATCTCGGGGTCGGTCACCCGGGCTAGGGCGGTGAAGACGCGGGAGCGGATGCTGTCGGGCTCTGGAGTCAGAGGGGCCGGAGGAAAAGGTGCAGAAGTCATGCGGTGGGGCGGCTTTCGTCGGTGCTGTCTGGGGCTGCTCGTTCGTCGCTGCGCTCATCACTGCGCTCATCCAGATGCTCCAGCAACGCGCGCAGTTCCGCGCGGATGAAGTCTTTCGAGGCCATGTCCTTGATCGCGATGCGCAGGGCCACGACCTCACGGGCGAGATATTCGGTGTCAGCGAGGGTGCGTTCTGACCGCTGGCGGTCCTGCTCGAACTGCACCCGGTCACGGTCGTCCTGACGGTTCTGCGCGAGCAGAATCATCGGCGCGGCATACGAAGCCTGCATCGAGAGCACGAGGGTCAGGGCGATGAAGCCGAGCGCGACGGAGTCGAATCGCCAGGCAACCGGGGCGAGCGTGTTCCAGGAGATCCAGGCGACGGCGAACAGGGTGAGTCCGAGCAAAAACCAGGGGGTCCCCATGCCGCGGGCGATGGCCTCGGTGAAGCGGCCGAACCGGTCCCGGCTGTGGCCGCCGTTGCGCCCGAGACCCACGAGGTTGCCGGTTCGCAGCCCCTTGGGCGCATCGAGGCGCAGGTCGGCGCGATTATTGCGGGCCACGAGTCGTCCTTTGCGCTCCGGGGAGCGGGATACTGCCGGTTCTCAGCTCGCTGCGGGCGGCGGCGCGGCGACGCACATCATCATTGCCGTCGTGGCTGCGCCAGTCGTCGGGCAGCAGGTAGTCGAGCACGTCATCAATCGTCACCACCCCGACCAGTCGGTAATTCTCATCGACCACGGGCACCGACACAAGGTCGTAGCTCGCCAGAATACGGCTGACTTCGGCGGCCGACGTGTCGGCGGTCACCGGATCCAGACCCGCGTCGAGCAGCGTGCCGAGCCGCTCGTGGGGCGGGTAGCGCAGCATCCGCTGAAAATGCACCATGCCCAGAAAACGACCGGTGGGAGCTTCGTAGGGGGGCAGAGTTACGCAGATCGCCGCACCGAGTGCCGGGGCAAGATCATGACGACGGATGCGCGCGAGCCCCTCGGCGACGGTGGCATCGGCCGAGACGATGATCGGCTCGGTCGTCATGAGGCCGCCGGCCGTGTCGGGAGCGTAGGAGAGCAGAAACCGCACGTCTTCGGCTTCTTCGGGCTCCATCAGGTCGAGCAGCTGCTCGCCGCGCTCCTCGGGCAGCTGGGCGATGAGGTCGGCCGCATCGTCGGGCTGCATCTGATCGAGCACATCGGCGGCGCGGGCATCGCCAAGGCTGGTCAGAATGCCGACCTGATCGGTCTCTGGCATCTCCTCGAGCACGTCGGCGAGGCGATCGTCGGGCAGCTCGCCGGCCACCTCGAACATGCGCTCGCGCGGCAGGTCGAGCAGGGTATTGGCGAGGTCGGCCGGTTTCAAATCGGAATAGGTCGCGATGAGGTGTTCGGCAGACTGCGCCTGGCCTTCGGTCGCTTTCTCGCGCACCTCTGCCCAGGTTGCAAAGGTCGTGACGCCCTTGACGAAGGGGGAGGCGCTGGTCTTGGGGCGACGCACGAACAGCTGGCTGATCGCCCAGTCGGCCTCCGTGCCCTCCTTGATCGCGACGTCTTCAATGGTGGCGTCGCCCGAGCCATCGGTGAAGAGCACCTTGCGGCCGAGGAGTTCAGCGATGACGCGCACCTCGCCGCCGCGCTGCTCATAGCGGCGAACATTGATGAGGCCGGTCGTGATGATCTGGCCGCTGCCGATGCTGGTGACCCGGTTAATCGACACGAAGACCCGGCGTTTACCGGGGATCTCCACGATCAGGCCGACGACGCTGGGCGGGTCGTTTTTTCGATACACCACGAGAACATCGCGCACCTTGCCCACGCGGTCGCCCGCGGGGTCGAAAACGGTGCACCCGGCCAGTCGGGCGACAAAAACTCTAGTGGCACTCACAATATAAATGTAGGCCACTGGCCCGACATTGGTGGTCCGGCACGACTTCCCGTGTCGGCCACCAGCCCGACGATGGTGACCAGGCACGAATTGCCGGCACGGAATAGGGTTGCGCTCATGACCGTTTGCGAACTTGCCCATGATTCCCGACAAAAGTTCACTGCGCGGCGCTTGGCCGGGCCCGCTTTCCGGGCGCAGGGCGAACGTTGAGCTTTCCGGCGAAGGACGGCATTCCACCGGCGAGGCGAGCCGTGAAATTGATCTGGAGCGGAGTGGCACCCGACTACGGCAAAGTCAAAGACAGCGCCGCTGCCCGCCGGGCGCTCACCGGTCTCCTGAACGCAGCGCACGACATCCTCGCCTATCGGCAATTATCGGTCAAGGCCGAATCAATCCACCTGGTCTCCGGCGACCGGATGAGCTACCTGAAATTTGCGGTAGCAACCGATCGCACCGCAGACAATGCCGTCTCGCTGTCCCACCTCCTGGCGGTCAACGCTGAGGAGGCACGGGGTCTCGGCGACCTGATCGGCGGGAACCCGCCGTTTCGCTCGCTCCGAATCGTCATCCTCTCTTTGGAGGGTGACTTCGCCATCAACCGGCTCGACTTGGACCCCGAAAGCCCGGGCGGTGTCTCGTGGTACGGCCCGTTCGACCGCGAGCTCTTCAAGGACATTGCTCTGGGCTTTGCGCTCTTCGTCACCCACATGGTGGCCAATGTCTTTGACGACGACGACGGTGCGGAGACGTTCGCCGAGTCCATTGAATGGATTACCTGAGGTGGCACGATCGGGCATGTCAACAGGTCTGCGTGAAAGAATACCGGAATGAGCAACCAGAGTCTGTTTCCCCGGCGTCGCCCAGTTTTGCCTCCCGTGTTGCCGCGCGGAGAGGTGCTCGCGACGTACAGCACCTACGCCGATGCGCAGAGCGCGGTCGACACGCTCGCCAAGGCGGACTTTCCGGTGAAGCAGCTGGCGATTGTCGGCAACGACCTCAAGAGTGTCGAGCGAGTGACCGGCAAACTCACCTACGGCCGGGTCGCGCTCGCTGGCGCGGCATCTGGTGCCTGGTTGGGAATTTTCTTCGGGATTCTGTTCTTTTTGTTCTCGCCGACCGGATCGAGCCTACCGTTCGTCTTCGCCGCCCTGATCATGGGTGCCGGATTCGGCATGCTGCTCGGCATTGCGAGCTACGCGATCAACCGCCGCCGCCGCGACTTCACCTCGACCATGCAGGTCATCGCGACCAACTACCAGATCATCGTCGACGTCGAACTGGTCAACCGGGCCCGCAACCTACTCTCGGGATTCCGCGAGGCCGAGCCAACAGCGCCTGCTGCGCCCCCGGTAGATCCTCCGGTCCCCTCCCAATAGTCACGCGAGAGCGCAAAAAGTGCCCGATTGGGACTCCCAATCGGGCACTTTTTGCGCTCTCGCGAACCTGTTTAGCTTTGCTTCGCGGCGATCCAGGCTTCAACTTCATTCGCGGTGCGGGGAATAGCTGCGGAGAGGTTTTCGGCTCCGGTGGCGGTCACCAGGATGTCGTCTTCGATGCGCACGCCGATGCCGCGGAATTCGGCCGGCACGGTGAGGTCGTCGGGCTGAAAGTACAGGCCGGGTTCGATCGTGAAGACCATGCCCGGTTCGAGCACGCCGTCCATATACATGTCGCGGCGTGCCTGCGCGCAGTCGTGCACGTCGATGCCGAGGTGGTGGCTGGTGCCGTGCACCATGTAACGGCGGTGTTGGCCGTTGTCCGGAAGAAGAGCCTCCTCCGCGGTGACCGGGAGCATTCCCCACTCCGCGGTGCGCCTCGCGATGACCTGCATCGCGGCGGCGTGCACGTCGCGAAAGATGGCACCGGGGCGAACGACGGCGAGGGCGGCATCCGCTGCCTCGCGCACGGTTTCGTAGACCTGGCGCTGGACGTCGCTGTAGACGCCATTCACCGGGAGGGTGCGGGTAATGTCGGCGGTGTAGTAGCTGTCGAGTTCGACGCCGGCGTCGATGAGAATGAGGTCACCGGCGGCGACAACGCCGTCATTGCGGGTCCAGTGCAGAATGCAGGCGTGCGGGCCCGAAGCGACGATGGTGTCGTAGCCGACCGTGTTGCCGTCGCTGCGGGCGCGGGTGTTGAACACACCCTCGACGAGGCGTTCGCCGCGGGCGTGCTGGCTGGAGCGGGGGAGGTCGGCGATGACGTCGTCGAATCCGCGGGCGGTGGCGGCGACAGCGAGGCGCATTTGCGCGATCTCCCAGGCGTCCTTGACGAGGCGCAGTTCGGACAGATCCCGGGCCAGGCCGGCGTCGGGCTCATGCTCGGCATTGATCTCGATGCTGAACGGAGAGTCGGTGGCGTTGCTGCTGAGCACCCGCTCGGCGGCGAAACGCAGGCGGGCCTCGTCGACCTGCTCGGTGAAGGTCGGGTCGGCTTCACGCAACACGAGGGTTTCGCTGTCGACCGCCTTCAGCACTGCGGCGAGGTCGGCGATGCCGCGCACCTCGACGGCGAGGTCGCTGGCGACCTGGGCGACGGATGGACGCGGTCCGATCCAGAATTCGCCGATGTCGGGGTTGGCGTAGAACTCGTCGGAGTCGCGGCCGGCCCGCTCGCGAAAGTACAGGGTCGCGTCGTGGCCGACAGCGGCCGCTGGTTCCAGCACGAGCACGGCACCGGGTTCGCTGTCGCTGCCCCAGCCGGTGAGGTGGGCGAAGGCCGAGTGGGCGCGGAAGGCGTAGTCAGTGTCGTTGGAGCGCTGCTTGAGGCGGCCGGCCGGAATGATCAGTCGCTGGCCCGGGTACTGCGCGGATAGCCGGGCGCGACGTGCGGCGGCGAACGGTGCCTGCTCGCGAGCTGGAGGCAGAACGTCGGTGCGTTCGGCCCATCCGCTCGCGATGAAAGCTTTGAAGCCGGTAGACCCGGGAGTGGTCGAACGGTTCTCGTTCGAACGCGCGGCAGGAATAAGTGCGGGAGCAGTAGTATCAGCCATTCCCCCATTCTCACACCGCACTCTGGGCGGCGCCCGATCGGGTGCTGCAGATGCTGCGACGAGCGGATGCTGCGCGGCTGTCCGAAGCTAACTGGCCGGCGTCAGCGTCGCCACGATCGGTCGGTGATCGCTTCCGGCCTCGTCCAGTGACTCGATCACCTGCAGGTCCAAGACCCGCCAGTTCGGGGTGGCCATCACGTGATCGATCGGGCTGCCGAGCAGCGCGGGCATCGCGGTCGGCCACGTGCCGACGGATGCCGCACCGATTGACAGGGCAGCATCCGAGCAGTTGCCGAGAACCGAGCCGCCGCCGACGCTCGCGCGCCCCGCCATATGGTCGAGCGTGGAATTGAAGTCGCCCGCCATGATCACGTCGTCGCCCAGGCACTGGGTGGCGAGCCAGTCGAGATCGCTGCGCCAGTTCGACATCTCATACTGAATCGGCGCAACGGCATGCACCGCCACAATGGTCGGGCCGGTCCCGTCGACCGGTTCGGCCACCACGGTCGGCAGCACGTTGGTGTTGCCCGGCGGCCCGGACCCGGCCGCGTTGGTGACCGTGTAGTCCCCCAGGTCGGGGCTGATCAGCACGGTGGTGGAGCGGGCCTTGGAGACCAGATCGAAGGCCAGGGTGTGCACCCACATTGGGCGGCCGGCGTCGCGCATTGCTTCGGCGATCAGAATGCCGGTCTCTTCCGTCGTTTCGGGCAGGGTCACGACGTCGGCGTTTTGGGCCAGCGCTTGCGCGGCGATGACCGCGGCGCCGGGAGCGTCTCCGAGCGTGTTCCAACTGAGTACGGTGACGGAGTCGGCATCCGCTTCGGCGCTGAGCTGACCCTGGGTGGGCGAAACCGTGGTCGTGAAACCGCGGGAGGCCAGAATGCCGACGTTGGCGATACCGAACAGGGCGAGCAGCACCATGGCCATTCCCAATGTTCGACGCAGCGGGCGAATAAACCGTAGTACCCCGAGCAGGACGAGCCCGACGACCGCGCCGATGACGGCCACGGCGCGAAAGGACACCAGATGGGCGACGACCCAGCTGTTGTGCAGGCCGAACGCCTGCGGCCAGGTCACCACCAGCAGGATGACGGCGGCACCGATCAGAATCAGTGCCCGAAGGAGTCTGGAGAACATTGTTCTGAACCCTAGATCAGTATTCTGGGGAATCCCCAGTGCCGGGTCAGCAATGAACGGGCGCAGGTGTCCAACTAGCATGGGAGCATGGCAGTCGCGCGGCAATTTCGGGGTCCGATCGACCTTCACGCACACTCGAGCGTGTCGGACGGCACCGAGACTCCGGCGGAGCTCGTGCACGCCGCAGCCATGGCGGGGCTTGGCACGATCGCCCTCACCGACCACGATTCGACGGTCGGCTGGGCCGAGGCTTCCGCGGCCGCACGCACCGAGCACCTCACACTTATTCCGGGAATGGAATTCAGCACCCGCGTGCGGTACGCCAGTGTGCACCTTTTGGCATATCTTTTTGACCCTGACGATTCGGCGCTGCTGGCGGAGATGACCCGCGTGCGCGCAGCCCGGCTCAGCCGGGCCGAACAGATGGTCGCCCGCATCGGCGCGGACTACGACCTGAGCTGGGACGATGTGCTCGCCCAGACCACCCCTGAGGCCACGGTCGGCCGGCCACATATCGCCGATGCCCTCGTGGCCCGCGGGCACGCCCTCAATCGCAGCGCGGCCTTCGCCGACATTCTGCACTGGAAGGCCGGCTACTTTCAGCCGCACTACGCTCCAGATCCGGTGCGAGCGATCGAGCTCGTGCGCGCCGCCGGGGGAGTGCCGGTTATCGCCCACCCCGCCACCCGTGGAATCGGCGACGTCGTCGCTGAATCCAGCTTGAAGACGATGGTTGAGGCCGGACTGTTCGGGCTTGAACTGGAGCATCGCGAGAATAATCCGGAACCCACCAAACGGCTGTACGAGCTCGCCGCCAAATTCGGGCTGTCCGTCACCGGTTCGAGCGACTATCACGGCACCGGCAAGCCCAACCTGCTCGGCGAGAACACCACAGCCCCCGACGTTCTCGACCGCATCATCGCCGAGGGCCGCGGCGCGGCTCCGGTTTACGGTTGATCCCCTGAAGCGGATGCCGCAGCATTGAACGCAAACGCGCCCGACCTCCGAGACTGCCGAAGCCGAAGCGAGGGCAGCCCGGGTGCCGGGCGCGAGCGGTGCTGAGCAGCTATTAGATCGCGCTGCCGGTCTGCGGTGAGCGACGACGGGTGCGGCTGCGACGCAGCGGGGCGTTGTTGCCGTCGTGGTGCTCGGCTCCGCCGCCATCGTGCGTGCCGGCGGCCGGAGTTGCCGCCGGGGCGTCCGGGTTCGTGCTGGAGCCGACGCGGGTGCGTGACCGGGCGGGGCGACTGGCGTCGTCGGCAACCGGGCTCGTCGCTGGCCGGTCAGAACCGGTGCGCGCAGAGTCGCCACGGCCGGAGCCACGACCGCCCTCGGAGCGCCCGCTCTCCGAGCGACCAGATCGTGCCGCGCCGGATCGGCTGCCCGCTCCGGCGGAACGCGACCCGCCGGTACGTCCGGCCCCGCCGGTGCGAGCGTCACCCGCGGTGACCTCCTTCACCGGGGTGGCGCGCAGGCGGCCCTTGGAGCCGGCTGGAATATTCAGGTCGGTGTAGAGGTGCGGTGACGAGGAGTACGTTTCCATCGGTTCCGGCTGGCCGAAGTCCAGGGCCTTGTTGATGAGCGACCACTTGTGCAGGTCGTCCCAGTCGACGAAGGTGACGGCGATTCCGGTCTTGCCGGCGCGACCCGTGCGGCCGACGCGGTGCAGGTACGCCTTCTCGTCTTCGGGAATGGTGTGGTTGATCACGTGGGTGACGTCTTCCACGTCGATGCCGCGAGCGGCGACATCCGTTGCAATCAGAATCTCTTTCTTGCCGCTCTTGAAGCTGGCCATGGCGCGTTCGCGCTGTTCCTGGTTCAGGTCGCCGTGCACGGCGGTGGCGTTGAAGCCACGGTCGCCGAGTTCTTCGACGAGCTTCGCGGCGGCGCGCTTGGTGCGGGTGAAGATGATGGTCTTGCCACGGCCCTCAGCCATGAGGATGCGGCCGATGACCTCATCCTTGTCCATATTGTGCGCGCGGTAGACCAAGTGTTCGATGTTGGCCTGCATGAGGCCTTCGTCGGGGTCGGTCGCGCGAATGTGAATCGGGCGGTTCATGAAGCGGCGGGCCAGGGCAACGATCGGTCCGGGCATCGTCGCCGAGAACAGCATTGTGTGGCGGGTCGCCGGGGTCTGCGCGAACAGCTTCTCAATGTCGGAGAGGAAGCCGAGGTCGAGCATCTTGTCGGCCTCATCGAGCACCATCTCGCGCACGTTGGCGAGGGTGAGCAAACGCTGGCCGGCGAGGTCGAGCAGACGGCCGGGGGTGCCGACGACGATCTGAGCGCCAGCCTTGAGCTGTTCGATCTGACCCTCATAGGCCTTGCCGCCGTAAATGGAGACGATCTTGGTATTACGGTTCGCCGCGGCGAGTTCGAGGTCTTCGGAGACCTGCACGCACAGTTCGCGCGTCGGAACGACGATGAGCGCCTGCACACCGGGCTCCGGGTCGAGTCCGAGGCGCTGAATCACCGGAAGCCCGAAGCCGAAGGTCTTTCCGGTGCCGGTCTTGGCCTGGCCGATGATGTCCTGGCCGGCGAGAGCGAGCGGGATGGTTTGGGTTTGAATGGGGAACGGTTCGAGGATGCCCTTGGCAGCAAGGGAGTCGACCATGTCCTGGTCAATATTAAGTTCGGAGAAAGTCACGAATGTATGCCTGTCATTAACTGGAAGCGAAGTGCGCCCGTTTTTGCGTCTCGGGCAGCGGCCGCCGATCCTTGTCGGCGACGTAATTCCACCTTACTGCCCCGTCTGGACAGCGGCCACAGGCGCGCTGTTCTAAGCTAAGCCCGTGGTCACGTGGTTCGGTCGGCGCCCGCAGCGCAATGAAGCTCCGAGGCTTTCGGCCCGCGGGGCACCCCGGCCAACCGAAAAAGTGGACATCAGTTCGCTCGCGCCGGGCGTGCAGCATTTTCTTGGTCAGGCCGCGTATAGCGAGCTCGGTGAATTCGAAAGCCTCGCCCGTGCGGTGGCGACCGCACCGAACCTCGCCGTTAAAGAAGGCCTCAGCGCCGCTGCCGGTCGGGCGCTCAGCAAGCACCACGGACTGATCACCGAGATTCGTCGCCGCGGCCACGAGCCGGCCGTTGAGATGGCCCCGTTCGTCGTGAGCCTCGATGCGTTCCGCGCGAAGACCGCCGGTGTCAACTGGCACGAATTACTGCTGAGCTGCTACCTCGTCGGTGGCTTGCTCGATGACTTCTTCATTCGGCTGTCCGACGGCCTGCCGCGGGATATCGGGCCTCGCGTCGCGCAATTGCTCGGCGAGGACTCCGGTACCGACGTGCTCGTTCACGAGCTCCAGACCGCGATCGAAAACGACCAGGCGCTCGGCTCACAGCTGGCGATGTGGGGCCGTCGGCTCGTCGGTGACACCCTGCTCGTGGCCCGGTCGGCCATGCCGGCCACGGATCCCACGAACGATCGCGCGGGCAGCACTGAGTCACGCATCGAACCGGTCTTCACCGAACTCATCGCGGCGCACACCCGCCGCATGGACGGCCTCGGCCTCACGGCTTAAGAATGTGAGATTAGGCCGTGCCGGTTTTGGCCAGGGCCTGCAGCATCCGCTGATCGGCATGAATGCGTTGCCGGCTGATCATAAGATTCAGCACAACGGATGCAGCGACGGCGGCACCGAGAGACACCCACCAGATCCACCCCCCGGCCCAATTCCAGCCGAGCCAGGTCAGCCCGACCCAGACCAAGGATGCCGCGGCCGTTCCGATCGCGGGGACCAGCACCGAGCCCTGGGTTGAGCGTCCGGGCAGGAAATACCGTGCGCCGAGGCCGATGAGCGTGCCGAACAGCGCGACGAACAACAGCTCCATGGCGTTTTAGGCGACGAAGCCGACGCGGCGCGATTCTTCGCTGCCGAGTTCGACGTAGGCGAGCCCCACGGTCGGAACGATGTAGACGCGACCCTTGCTGTCGCTGAGCTTCAGATAGCCGGTCTGACCGGAGAGGGCCGCCGCAACGGTCTCCTCAATCTCGGTCGCTGGCTGCGAAGTCTCAAAACCGATCTCACGGGGAGAGTTGAAAATACCAATGCGAATATCCACCGAACTGCCTTTCGTAGCCTTGCGCCCAGATTACGACAGAACGCGCCCTCGCCCTGACCGATTTCACTGTCGGCGCAACCCGTTACCGTTGAAATGTGACCAATCACGACCTCGACGCCGACCAGCAGGCTGTTCTCGATCTCCCCGACGCGGTGAGCGCCGCCGTTATCGGCGCGCCCGGCTCCGGCAAGACCAATACGCTCGTCGAACTCGTCGCCGACCGGGTGTTGAACCGGGGGTATTCGCCGAGCGCGGTGCTGGTGTTGGTGCCGACGCGCGCCGGTGCCACCGCGCTGCGCGACCGAATCGCGCTGCGCCTGGCCGTGCCGACCAACGGGCCACTCGCTCGCAGCGCCAACTCCGTGGCCTTTCAGATCGTGCGCTCCGCGGTCGCCCAGGGCGGTGGGCCCACTCCGACCCTGCTCACTGGCGGCGAGCAAGACCAGATTATCGCCGAACTGCTGCAGGGCCACCTGGACGACGAGACGGCCGGAGCGCCGAGCGGCCCGGTCTGGCCAGACACCCTGGGCGCCGACGTACGCCAGTTGCGGGGATTTCGTACCGAACTGCGCGATCTGATGATGCGCGCCGTGGAATATGGCGTCACTCCGGACCAGCTGGAGCGTTTCGGCCTCGGGCGGCCGGAGTGGGTGGCCGCTGCCGAGTTCATTCGCGGTTACGAGGAGGCCAAGGACCAGGCCCGCCCCGGGCAGTATGACTCCACCGAGCTGGCCCGCTATGCCGCGGCTATCGTGGCCGGAGCCGAGGTAGGCCCGGCCGGGGCGGCGACGCTCGGTACCCTGGCCGGACTGCGCCTGATCGTGCTCGACGATGCCCAGGAAGTCACCCAGGCCACGCTCACTCTGCTGGCCCAGTTTCAGGCGCGCGGGGTCGCGATCATCGCCGTCGGCGACCCGGATATCAGCACCGGATCATTCCACGGTGCGCATCCGGATGCCCTCGGTCGCCTCGGTCAGTACCTCGGCCTGGGCCCGGTCGGGGCGCCGGTGGGGTCATCGGCCGGCCCCGCGGCGGCTTCGCCGTCCGGCGGGATCGCACCGCCGATAGTACTCGGCACCGTCTACCGACACGGCGCGGGCATCCGTCAGGTGATTCAGCAGATAACGAGTCGCATCGGCGCGGCCGCGGCCGGAACCCAGCGTGCGGCGGCCAGCGCGCAGGCCGAACCCGACGCGGTGAGCGAGATTGCCGTCGACGGCTCCGATGATCCTGCGCTCTCGGCTCCGAGCGCCGTGACCGCGCCCAAGACGCTGACCGCGCCGGACGCCGTCCCCGAACCGTCCGTGCACACCGTCATCGCGACCAGCCCGGCCGACCAGCTCGCGGTGATCGCCCGGCTGCTGCGCGAACGCCACGTGATCGACGAAACTCCGTGGTCTCGCATGGCCGTGATCGTGCGCACCGGATCACTCGTTCCCTCGATCTCCAAGGGGCTCGCCGCGCTCGAAGTGCCGACCCAGGTGTCCACGGCGAGCACGGCCCTCCGCGACGAGTACGCGGTGAAAGCCTTCATTCTCGCCCTCGAGGTCACCCTCGGCCGCAAACCGCTCGCCCCCGAGGCCGCAATCGAGTTGCTGCGCGGTCCGCTCGGCGGCCTCGACCCGATTACCCTGCGTCGGCTGCGCGCCGCGTTGCGTCAACAGGAGCTGGCCACCGACACCCCCACCCCGCGCAGCGCCGATGACCTGCTCGTCGCCGCCCTGCACGACCCTGAGCTGCTCGCCACCATCGACAACCGCACCGCCCGCCGTGCGGCCGGTTGCGGAGCGAGCCTGCGCCAGGCCGCCATCGAGTACGCGGCCGGCGCGACCATCGAAGAGCTGCTCTGGGGCCTCTGGCAGCGCAGCGGTCTCGACCGTGATTGGAAGGAGCAATCCACCGGCACCGGAATCGTCGCCGACGAGGCCAACCACAACCTCGATGCTGTCGTCGCCCTGTTCTCCGCGGCCCAGCGTTACGTCGAACGAACCCCGTCGGCCCCGCCGGTTTTGTTCCTCGAACACCTCGTCGACACCGACGTGCCCGAAGACACCCTGGCGCCGCGCGCCGTCGGCGCGGCCGTCACCGTGTCCACGCCGAGCGGCACCATCGGGCGCGACTTCGACATCGTCGTGCTGGCCGGTGTACAGGCCAACGTCTGGCCCGACCTGCGCATTCGCGGCTCCCTGCTCGGCGCCGGCGACCTCGCCCTCATCGCCTCCGGGCAAGACGCATCCGGTACCGACGCCCGCACCGCGGTGCTGCACGACGAACTGCGCATGTTTGCTCAGGCGGCCAGCCGGGCCACGACCGAACTACTCGTCACCGCCGTCAACAACGAAGAGAACGAACCATCGGTGTTCTTTCGCCTGTTGCCGCAGCCTGCTCCCGCTCTGGGCGCCGACGACCCCGCGCATTACCCCGTGTCGCTTCGCGGTCTGACCGGAAGGCTGCGGCGTGACCTGACCCGCGCCATCCACTCGCCGGGTCGGGTCGACTCCGCCACCCGGGCAGCGGATGCCGCAGCCACGCTTGCCCGGCTCGCCGACGAAAACGTGCCAGGTGCCTCGCCCGACGAGTGGTACGGCCTGGCCGACCCGAGCACCGTGCGCCCACTCAACGACCCGGAGGCCGGCGACCAACCGGTGCGGGTATCGCCGTCGCGCATGGCAGCCTTTGAAACCTGCCCGCTGCACTGGCTGATCGGTCAGGTCGGTGGCGGCGATTCCAACACCGCGGCCAACCTCGGCACGATCATCCACAAGGTCATGGAAGACGCCACCGATCGGCGCCCAGAAGCCTTGTGGCAGGGGGTGGAGGCCCGCTGGAACGAGCTCGACTTCGACGCCGACTGGCAGTCCCGGGTGCAGAAAGTTGCAGCCAGGGAGCTCACCGATCGGCTCGCCTCCTACCTGCTGGATTTCGAGAACGGCGGCGGAGAGCTATTGAGCGCCGAGGGCACCTTTCAGCTCGAAGTGAGCGGTGCCGTGCTGTCGGGCACCATCGACCGAGTCGAACGCCAGGCCGACGGCCGGGCTGTGATCGTCGACCTCAAAACGGGCAAGGGCGATGCGACGAGCGATACCGGAGTCGCGGAGCATCCGCAGCTCGGCGCCTACCAGCTGGCCTTTCAAGAAGGCGCCATCGACGGTGTGTCCTCGGACATGGCCTTGGCCGGTGCACGATTGGTCATCGTCTCCTCGGGTACCGTCAAGCAGAACTATCGCAATCCCACCCAGCCCGCTTTCACTCCGGAGCAGCTCGAGGCCTTTCGCACCCGCGTCGGTGACGACGCTGCCGGCATGGGCGGCGCCACCTTCATCGCCGAAATCACCTCGCACTGTCTCGACCCCAGATCCCACGGGTCCTGCCGCATCCACGTCATCAAGCAGGTCAGCTCATGAGTGTTGTCTCCACGACCGCTGGGGTCTCCGCCCTCGATATCGCGGCGGCGCTCAACATGTTTGCGCCGACTATCGAGCAGCAGGCGGTCATCGAAGCGCCGCTCACGCCGACCCTCGTCGTCGCCGGAGCCGGCAGCGGCAAGACCGAGACCATGGCCAACCGGGTGCTTTGGCTGCTCGCCAACGGCCACGCCCGCCCCGACCAGATTCTCGGACTCACCTTCACCCGCAAAGCCGCCGGCGAGCTCAGTGAGCGCATCAACAAACGCATCAGCGATCTCGAAACGGCCGGCCTCATGCCGATCGCCGCCGACCCCGACTCCGCCCATGGCACGGCCGCCGAGTCGTCCGACCTGTTCAACACCCCGAGCGTGTCCACCTACAACTCCTTCGCCAGCCGCCTGTTCACCGACAACGCCCTGTTGCTCGGCCGTGAACCCGAGTCGGTGCTGCTGAGCGAAACCAGCGCCTGGCTCCTGGCCCGTCGCGTCGTCATCGACTTCGGCGACGGGCGGCTCGTGCCCTTCGGCAAAAGCCTCGACCTCGTCACCGATGCCGTGCTGCAGCTCAGCCGTGCCCTGGCCGAGAATCCGCCGGCCGTTCACCTTGGTCAGCCCGGAGCTTCCCACGACCTCAGGGCACTGGTCGACAGTTTCGGCTACCTGCCCGATTTGCCCTACGGTAATCCGCGCAAGAAGACACCGTACGGGTCGGTCACTGACTCCCTGGCCGCGGTCGCCCCGCTTCCGGTGCTGGCCGAGTTGGCCGCTCGCTACAGCAGCGAGAAGCGTCGCCTCGGACTCATCGAGTTCTCCGATCAAGTAGCCCTGGCCCTGCAGGTCTGCCAAAAGGTCAACGCCGTCGTCGACCGCTACCGTGACCAGTACCGCGTGGTGCTCCTCGACGAATACCAGGACACCTCGGTCCTGCAAACCGAGCTGCTGCACACCCTGTTTCGCAACCACCCGGTGATGGCCGTCGGTGATCCCCACCAATCCATCTACGGATGGCGCGGCGCCAGCAGTGCAAACCTGCTCGGCTTCGGCCGAGACTTCAACACCGGAGACTTCAGCCCAGCAGCAGCAGCCCCGACCATGTCGCTGTCCTTCACCTGGCGCAACCCGGCGCTCGTCCTCGACGCTGCCAACGCCCTCGTCGCCCCGCTGAGCGCCGCGCTTCGCGCAAAACCGGGCGGAATCCAGGTCGAAACGCTCAAGGTTCCCGCCGGCACCCGGCCCGGCGCGGTCGACGCGCTCATGGCTGAAACCATCGCTGAGGAGGCCGGAGCCATCGCCGACTGGTTCGCCACCCGTCTGGTCGGCGAACACAGCGGCGCGATGCTGTTTCGGGCCCGCCGCGAGATGGAATACTTCGCCGAGGTACTGCGGGCGCACGGCGTGCGTGCCCACGTGCTCGGACTCGGTGGGTTGCTCTCCACCCCCGAGGTCGCCGACGTTGTGAGCGTGCTGCGCGTGGTGCACGACCCCGCCGCCGGCAGCGAACTCGTGCGTCTGCTCAGCGGTGCCCGCTACCGGGTTGGTGCGCGCGACCTGCAGGCGCTCGCCGACGTGGCGCGCTGGCTGGCCGGGCATGACTGGGCCCAGAAAGCGATCTCGGCCGATCTGCGCGGCAAGCTGCGGGCATCCGTCGCCGGCGATGAGGGCAGCTCACTCGTGGATGCTCTCGATTTTCTCGGGTCAGCGCCCGACTCGCACGGCCAGCTCGCCGGGTTCAGCGACCTCGGCCGGGCCCGGGTGCAATCGGCCGGCCGTCAGCTGGCCTGGCTGCGCTCCCGAGCAGGCCTGCCTCTGCTCGACTTTGTACGCCTGATCGAGCAGGAATTTCGGCTCGACGTCGAGCTGATCGCGAACGAGGCCAACGACCTCGGCCTGGCCAATCTGTATTCCTTCCACGACACCGTCTCGGCCTTTCTCGACAGCGACGAGCAGGGCACACTGGCGAGCTTTCTGCGCTGGCTCAAACGGGCCGAACTGCAGGACGATCTCGGCCCGCGCGCTGAACTGTCGGAGCAGGGCACCGTGCAGCTGCTGACCGTTCACGGCGCCAAGGGCCTCGAATGGGATTTCGTCGCCATTCCCAACCTGACCGAGAAGAGCCTGCCCGCCGCCTCTCGCGATACGAGCGGATGGCTGCGGTTCGGCGAACTGCCCTATGCGTTCCGCGGCGACCGGTCCGAGCTGCCCGAACTCGATATCGTCGGCCACGACACCCAGTTCGACTTCGACCTGGCGTTCCAGGCCTACAAGGCCGAGCTGGCCGACCGGCACGACGACGAGGAGCGCCGCCTCATCTACGTCGCGACCACCCGCGCCAAGCGCGAACTGCTGTTGACCGGCTCATTCTGGGGCCCCGGAGTCACCGCTCGCAAGCCCAGCCGTTACCTCACGGAACTCGCCCTGGCCGGGCTGATCGCTAAGATCCCCGACGCGCCCGCCGAGTCTGAGAAACCCGCCTCGGCGTCCAGTGGCACCGAACTGTGGCCGTTCGACCCACTCGGCGGCCGACGGGCGCTGGTCGAGGCTGCCGCAGCGAGGGTGAGCGCGAGCGAAGCGGATGTCCCCACTCGCTGGTCGCACGCCGTCACCCTGCTGCTTACGGAGCGAGCCCTGCGCCTGACCGGCGGCGAGGGCGCCCCGGTGCCCACCCGCATCCCGGCCTCCCGGTTCAAGGACTACGTCGACGATCCAGCCGGTGTCGCGGCGGAGCTGCGCCGCCCGATGCCGCAGCGTCCGTACCGGGCCACTCGGCTCGGCACGCTGTTCCATTCCTGGGTCGAGCGTCGGGCGGGAGGAGCCACCGGCACCGACCGCGTCGATGCCAGCCTGTTTGACCTCGATCTGGCAGACGAAGACCAGGGCACCGGCACACTCGAGCAGCTTGACGTGCCGGAGCAAGAGCAGTTCGCGGTTCTCCAGGCCACCTTCGAACGCTCCGAATGGGCCGAGCGAAAACCCGTCGACGTGGAGATTGAAATTCACCATGTGCTCGCCGGGCAGGTTTTCGTCTGCAAGCTCGACGCCGTCTACCGCACCGAAACCGGCTACCAGGTCGTCGACTGGAAAACCGGGCGGGCACCCAAGAGCGCTGCAGACCTGGAACTCAAGCAGACTCAGCTTGCGCTGTACCGGCTCGCCTACGCCCGCTGGAAGGGGATCGATCCGAGCATCGTCGACGCCGTCTTCTACTTCGTCGCCGACGACACCGTCGTCGCCCCCGAGCGGCTCTACTCGGAGGCTGACCTTTTGGCGGCCTGGTCAGGGGCGATGGCCCCGGTGCTGGAATCGTCAGAATCAGAATCAGAATCGACGGTTAGTCCCGAAAAGTTGTAGCTGTCGGTGTGCATCGCCGCGTGCTGGTCGTAATCGCGGGCGGCGCGCGGCATGTGGTCGAGCATATTCTCCACGTCGCCGACGCTCATGATCGGGCCGGTTTCGGGGGAGAGCGGCTGCTGGGTGTGGCTGTGCACCGTGTCGACCAGGCCGTCGAGCATGGCGACGGCGTCATCGACGATGGATTGGTCGTGGCTGCTGGAGCCGTGCAGCAGCCAACGGGCCAGTTCCAGCTCGGCATAGAGCATGGCGCGCTGGGTGATGTGCGTGTCGCTGCCCTGGCGGGCGCTGGAATAGGCGTCGATGGCCAGTTCGGCGGCGTCACCGCGCGCGGCGAGTAGCCAGTGCAGGTCGCGCGCCGGGTCGCCGACGGCCAGCCCGGACCAGCCGAGAATCCCCGACACGGCGTCGTCGGTGATCAGAATGGAATCGGCCGACATCGACCCGTGCACCACGGCCGGCGCGAACTGCCACAGGGCCTCGTCGTCGGTGGCCTGCTCCCAGCGGCGCAGCAACGCGGCGGGCAGGTAGCCGGTGCCCGCGGCTCGATCGATCAGGTCGATGGCGTCCTTGCGGCACTGTTCGGCGCTCTGCTGCGGCAGCCCGGCGGTGCCGATGAAGGCGCTCGGCAACGAGTGTATGGCGGCGATCGCGCGCCCGATCGACCCGGCGACGCCCTCATGCCCGGTGAGGGCATCCGCATCAAAACTGTCACCAGCCAGCAGTTCATAGACCACAGCACGGGTGCCCTGAATCGGCGTCTGGCCGACATACTCGGGCACGTCGAACGGCAGCCGGCTGCGATTGCCCGTGGTGAGCGCGCGCAGCGCCACGAGGTCCGCGGACTGCTCGGTTTCGGCCGACTGACTGGTGGGAACGCGAATAATGAGCGCCCGACCGGCCTTGTCGATGACGAGCGCCGAGTCGAAGAGTCCGTGCGCGCCGGCACTGTGCTTGCGGGCGTAGGCCACGTCGAGCCCCGGAACAGCGGAGGTGGCTAACGCGGCTAGAGTGAGTTGAGTTCTGGCCATGCCTACTAGGTTAGATCGACTTGCGGTCTGGCGGTTATTCGCCACGCCTCCACCCACGTTCTTGCAGAGCTCGGAGATATACCATGTCGTTCACTTTCACGACGCGGTTGCCGCTGTCTCGCCAGGCGGTCGACCGTGACCACCTCACCCGCGGCCTGCCGGACCTGTTCGACCAGCTCTGGGCGGATGCCGCCACCCGCGTTCTGCCCGTCTGGCACGGCAAAATTCTGCTCGCGCCGCACGATGCTGCCAGCATCGACCCGGCCAGCATCGACCCGGCCAGCATCGACCCGGCCAGCATCGACCCGGCCAACACCGGTGTGCACCTCGCCCTGCTGCCGCCCACGAGTCTGCACAATGCCGGCCTGCGGGTCTACCTCGGCCGGTCTTTGCCCGCCGACCTGCCCGAGACGGCCGGTACCCGCATCGTTGCCGTGCAGCTCGATGATGACGCTGCAGCCCGGCTGGAGCCCGACGAGAGTCGCTGGGTGGGCCTGCGCACCGTTGCGACCGTGCTCGATGACCGTGACGCTGGCCTGTTCACCGAGGCCCTCGGCGTGCTCAACTGGCACGCTTCGCACGGCCACTGCCCGCGCTGCGGCACCGCCACCCTGGTCGAGGAAGGTGGCTGGGTACGCCGTTGCCCGGTCGACAACAGCCAGGTCTTTCCGCGCACCGACCCGGCCGTCATCGTGCTTATCACCGACTCCGACGACCGCATTCTGCTCGGCTCCAACGCCATGTGGGAGAACAACCGGTACTCGCTCCTGGCCGGATTCGTCGAGCCCGGCGAGGCCCTCGAAACGGCCGTGATCCGCGAAATGTTCGAAGAATCCGGTCTGCGCGTGACCGATCCGGCCTACGTCGGTTCCCAGCCGTGGCCGTTCCCGGCCTCGGTCATGTGTGGCTTCACCGCGCGCCTCGCCGACGACCAGGCGGCCCATGAGCTGCTGCCCGACGGCGCCGAGATTCTCGCGCTGCGCTGGTTCAGCCGAAAAGACCTGCTCGATGCCGGTGAGTGGATGCTGCTGCCCGGCCCGTCCTCTATCGCGCACGCCATGATCGAGCGTTGGCTCGGCGCGCCGTTGCCCGCCGCGACGGAATTGATTCGTCCGTGACGGCCACCGCCGACTCGCTGCTCCAAGGCCTCGATGAACAGCAGCGCATTGCCGCCGAGGCGCTGATCGGTCCGGTCTGTATGCTTGCCGGCGCCGGAACCGGCAAGACGCGCGCCATTACCCACCGCATCGCGCTCGGCGTGCTGACCGGCGCCTACGCCCCCAACCGGGTCATGGCGCTCACCTTCACGAGCCGTTCGGCCGCCGAACTGCGCGGGCGCCTGCGTCAGCTCGGCGCCGGGGGAGTGGCTGCGCGCACCTTTCACGCCGCAGCGCTGTCCCAGCTGAACTACTTCTGGCCGCACGTCGTCGGCGGGCAGGCGCCGCGCATCCTCGACGGCAAGGGCCGCATTCTCGGGCACGCCGCCGTGGCTCTGCACCTCAAACTCGACACCGCCACGCTTCGCGACCTCGCCGCCGAGGTGGAATGGCGCAAAACCAGCGGCCTGAGTATCGAGCAGTACGCGGCTGGCATAGCCCGCCGCAGCCTGCCGGGCCGACTCGACGTCGACCAGGTCGTCGCCCTGCAGCAGACCTACGAGAAGCTCAAAGACGATCGCAAGCAGATCGACTTCGAAGACGTCCTGCTCGCCATGGCCGGCATGATCGAGGCCGAACCCTCCGTGGCCCTGCAGGTGCGCGAGCAGTACCGGTTCTTCGTCGTCGACGAATACCAGGACGTCTCGCCGCTGCAACACGACCTGCTCGCCCTCTGGCTTGGCGACCGCCGCGATCTCTGCGTCGTCGGCGACGCGAGCCAGACCATTTACTCCTTCGCCGGTGCTCGCAGCGACTACCTGCTGGACTTTCCGAAGCACTACGAAGACGCCACCGTGGTGCGGCTCGAACAGAACTATCGCTCGACCGCGCCGATCGTCGCCACCGCGAACCAGCTGATGCGTGGCCGGTCCGGCGCCCTGACCCTGCAGGCTGCCCAGACCGATAGCGGCCCCGACCCAACGGTGCGCGGCTACGCCTCGGACATGGCCGAGGCCCGCGGCGTGGCCGAGCAGATTCTGCAGCTCATCTCGGCTGGCACCAAACCCGAAGACGTGGCCATCTTGTTCCGAGTCAACGTGCAGGCCGCGCTGCTCGAAACGGCTCTGACCGAGGTGGGGGTGAGCTACCAGATTCGCGGTGCCAAACGGTTCTTCGACCTCCCAGAGGTGAAGCAGGCGGTGATGAGCCTGCGGGCGGCATCCGTTTCAATCATTGGGGAACCACTGTTCAAATCGGTCAGTGACGTGCTGCGGTCGCTGGGCTGGAGCCAGACCGCCCCGGAGACCCGCGGCGCCGTGCAGGCGCGGTGGGAATCGCTCAACGCACTGATGGGCCTGGTCGACCAGGCCGCTGCCGGAACCACGTTCCGACAGTTCACCGACGAGCTGATGGAACGTCAGGCCGGCCAGCACGAACCGACGGTGTCGGCCGTGACGCTCGCCACGATGCACTCCGCCAAGGGCCTTGAGTGGGACGCGGTGTTCGTGGTCGGCCTGAGCGAGGGCCTGGTGCCGATCAGCTATGCGAGCACGTTCGAGCAGATCGACGAGGAACGCCGGCTGCTCTACGTCGGCATCACCCGCGCCCGGAAGCGACTCGCGCTGAGCTGGTCATCCTCTGGGGCACAGGCGCGGGCAGCTCGCGAACGCTCGCGTTTTCTGGAAGAGCTTGGCAGCCGCACCGCTCGTGCAGCCGGTGTACGGAGCCCGTGACCGCACCGCCCCGCGCGTCCAGGCGCACTGACCGGGTGAACAACACGGATCGGCCTGTTTCCAGGCGATCCTGAACGAGTCCGGCCACCCGGGCGGCGAGCTCGAAGCTCAGCCGCGGAGTTTCGCTTGGGGCCTCGCGCAGCACGAGCTGACAGGCCATGGCGGGCCAGGACGGATCCGTGTCGACGTGGGCGAGCTCCAGACAGGTCAGGCAGGGTCCGCGGCCGGGTTCGACGAGCGGACCCACCCGCGCGGCGCTGTCGCTGAAGACCACCGGCAGGTGCGGAATATCGCGGCGCAGCCAATGCCCGTGCCGTTCAGGCGCGAAGACGTACTGGCCGATCAACACGGCCAGCTCGGGGTCGTCTCCGGAAGCCGGCTCCTCGATTCCGAGGTTGGCCAGCAGCGCGCGCAGCCGGGTCGCGGTCGGTCCGTGGCCGTCAACCAGCACGGTGCGGGGCAGCGGGGTTACCGGTGCCGGCGCATCGTCTGGCACGTACAACAGTGCCGGTTCGAGCAGGTCGAGCAGGTGCGTCACTTCGACAGCGGATGCCCCGGCGGCCGTTCCGAGTAGCATCGCGCCTGATCGATGCACCCCCGCAGAAAGCGCGGACAGCACAGCCTCGTGAGCGGGCGTCAACCCGCCGATCGTGACAATGGCTTGGTCGATGCCGAGCTGCACGCAATTCGGTGTGCGCCACACCAGCGGATACCGCGGATTCAGTCTGAGGGCCATGCCGACATGATGACGCGTCTGGCGGTCGCGCGTAAAAGTTATCCACAGACGGGTGCGGGCCCGCTTCCACCGAATATTGGGATTCGGTGGTCACGCGGCCCGCACCGTCAGGTGTCTTCAGTAGCGGATGACGACGCGACCGTCGATCTTGCCGTGCTTCATCTCGTCGAGCACCTCGTTGACCTCGTCGATGCGGCGCTCAGAGACCGTGGGGTGGATCTGGCCGCGCGCGTAGAACTGCAGGGCTTCCTCCATGTCCTGGCGGGTGCCCACGATGGAGCCGCGAATGGTGAGGCCCTTGAGCACGATGTCGAAGATCGGGGCGGGGAAGTCTCCCGGCGGCAGACCGTTGAAGACGATGGTGCCGCCACGGCGGGTCATGCCGATGGCCTGGCCGAATGCGGCCGGGTGTACGGCGGTCACGAGCACGCCGTGCACACCACCGGTGGCTTTTTGAATGGCGGCGACCGGGTCTTCGTCCAGCGCATTGATTACGAGCTCGGCGCCATGCTTGCGGGCCAGGGCGAGCTTGTCGTCGGCGATATCGACGGCCGCGATGCGCAGCCCCATCGCCTTGGCGTACTGCACGGCGATGTGGCCGAGGCCGCCGATGCCGGAGATGACGACCCACTGGCCCGGGCGGGCCTCGGTCATTTTGAGGCCCTTGTAGACGGTGACGCCAGCGCACAGCACCGGGGCGATCTCGATCGGGTCGGCGCCGTGGGGAATGCGCACGGCGAAGCGGGCGTCGACGAGCATGTACTGCCCGAACGAACCGTCCACGCTGTAGCCGCCGTTCTGCTGCGCTTCGCACAGGGTTTCCCAGCCGGTGCGGCAATACTGGCAGCTGCCGCAGGCGCTCCAGAGCCAGGCGTTACCGACCAGGTCGCCGATGTCGAGGTCCTTGACGCCGTCACCGAGGGCGACGACTTCGCCGACCCCTTCATGGCCCGGAATGAATGGTGGGCTCGGCTTAACCGGCCAGTCGCCTTCCACAGCGTGCAGATCGGTGTGGCAAACTCCGCTGCTGATCAGTTTGACCAGGGCCTGGCCGGGGCCGGGGGTCGGAACGGGCACTTCGTCAATGGTGAGGCCCTGGCCGAACTCGTGCACGACGGCCGCGTGCATGGTCGTTGGCACCCGGGTGGATTCGTAGCGCGCCTTGAACTCGTCCGTCGCGCCGGTGGTGGTCTCCGTTATCGTCATTGCCAAACTCCTTCGTTTGGGACATTTCGTCCGTTGAACGACGGTAGATCGGCACAGGTTGCGGCAACGTTGCGCGCCGCTACTCCTCGTGCGGGCGCTCGGCTCCGTCGTCGCGCAGCAGGTCTTCGAGAGCCTGGTCGACGTCGTCGAGCACCTCGGGGCCCCCGCGGGCTGCGCTGGTCAGCCGAATGATCAGCGGCTGGGGATCGTCGATGTCTTCCGAAGTGGGCAACAGGTCGGGGTGCGACCAGAGCGCGTCGCGCGCCTCATTGCCAACGGCATCCGTCACGGCCTGCCACATCGCTGCGGCCTCCCGCAGCCGGCGCGGACGCAGTTCGAGACCGACCAGGGTCGCGAAAGCGGACTCCGCCGGACCGCCTGAGGCCCGGCGGCGTTTGACCGTCTCGGCGATGGCATCCGCTTTGGGAAGTCGAATCGTGGCACGAGCGGTGACGACGTCGACCCAGCCCTCAACCAGGGCGAGCATCGTTTCTAGGCGGGACAGAGCAGCAAGCTGCGACTCGGACTTCTGCTGAATGAGGGAACCGTCTACCATCGCCTGGCGCAGGTCTTCGGGGTTGGACGGGTCGAAACTTCCGGCCAAGTCTTCGAGCCGGCTGGAGTCGATGCTGATGCCGCGTGCATAGGCGGTGACCGCGCTGGTCAGGTGCAGGCGCAGCCAGCGGGCGTGGCGGAACAGTCGCGCGTGGGCGATCTCGCGCACGGCGAGGTAGATCTGCACCTGGTCGGCCGGAACGTCGATGCCGGCTCCGAAGTCGGCAACGTTCTGGGGGAGCAGGGCGGCCTGCTGCTCACCGAGCAGCGGAATGCCGACATCGCCGCCGCTGACGACCTCGCTCGCCAGCTGGCCGACGACCTGGCCGAGTTGCATGGCGAACAGGGTGCCGCCGATGCTGCGCACGAGCTGGCTCGCGTTGGCGACCATGCCCTGCATCTCTTCGGGAACCTGTTCGGCGAAGACCCGGGTGAGGGAGTCGGAGATGCTCGTGGCGACGGGTTCGGCGAGCTGGGTCCAGAGCGGCATGGTCACGGTGACCCATTCGCGGCGGGTCATCAGGCGCGGTTCGACGGTGAGTTCGGCCACGGTAATGACGTCATCGAGCCAGAGGGCCGCAATGTGAAAGGCCTGGCGCAGCTGGGTCTGCTGTTCATCGGTCGCGCTGAGCTGACCGGTGGCTGCTCGCTGTTCACCCTGGGTGAGGGCGATCTTCCAGTCGACGCCGGTGCCCTGGGAGTTCATGGCGCCCTGCAGCTGCTGCATGAGCGCGGCGACGCTGGCCGGGTCGTTGGGCAGACCGGCAGCGCCGGCGAGCTGGCTCGGGTCGATGCCGCTCTTGCCGCTCAGAATGTCGCGCAGCATGTCACGAAACTCGTCGCTGGGTTCGCCGGGATTCTGATTGTTCGGGTTCTGATCGTTCGGGGGTAGGGAGTCGTCGGCCACTTCAGGCCCCTCTCAGTCGCATACTTCTACGCTAGTGCGAGTAGCCCGCTCGGGGCTGGGAAACATCCTAGGCTGAATGGCTTGCTGTGCGCCCGTCGCGAACACGACCCGCAACCTGGCACGAATCAACACTCAAAGGACCACGATGGCGCTCTTCACCAATGCACCGGCACCTCGACGTGCCGGACGCTCTGGCCCGTCCCTCGGTTGGACGGCACTGCTGATCGCCCTCGTCGCCGGAGTGATTCTCGGCATCATGCCGGCGCCCTACGTGATCGAGAAGCCGGGTCCGGTGTTCAACACCCTCGGCACCGCCACCTACGACGACGTCGAAACCGCTCTCATCACCATCCCCGACGAGACCGTCTACCCGACCGGCGGCACCCTCGATCTGCTCACCGTGTCGCTCTTCGGTAACCGGGAAGACCGGCCGAGCTGGCTCGCCGTGGCCGGTGCCTGGCTCGACCCGAGCGAGGCCGTCCTCCCCATTGACCAGGTTTTTCCCGACAATGTCAGCACCGAGCAGCGCGACGCTCGCAGCAGCGCCGACATGATTAATTCCCAACAGGATGCCATCGCCGCCGCCCTCACCCACCTCGGCTACGACTACCCCACGACGGTGTCGGTGGTGAGCCTGCCCGACGGTTCTCCGGCCGCGGGCGTGATCGAACCCGACGATGAAGTGACCGCCGTGAACGGTACCGCGGTGGCCAATGTCGCCGAACTGCGCGCGGCTTTGCAGGACAACGGTGCCGAGACCGCGGCGAGCATCGACATCGTGCGGGGCGGCCTTGCCCGGACCGTCGAGGTCACCCCGATCGACAACAACGGCACGATCGTGGCCGGTGTGAACGTGTCGGTCGCCTACGAATTTCCGTTCGAGGTGCAGATCCAGCTCGACAAGGTCGGCGGCCCGAGCGCCGGCATGATGTTTGCCCTCGGAATCATCGACAAGCTGACTCCCGGCGAGCTGCAGGGCGGCGAGAACGTGGCCGGCACCGGAACCATCGACCAATCCGGCGCGATCGGCCCGATCGGCGGCATCCAGCAGAAGCTCTATGGCGCGCTCGAGAGCGGCGCGACCTGGTTTCTCGCTCCCGCCGAGAATTGCGGCGAGGTAACCGGAAATATCCCCGACGGCCTGACCGTGTTCTCAGTCGCCACCCTCGACGAAGCGCTCGACGCGCTCGACGCGATCAAGACCGGTGCCGACACGAGCGACCTGCCGAGCTGCCCGGCCAGTTGACCTTTGGCGAACGAGCAGTAGTGATGACTCTCTCAGGGCCGCCAAAGTATGATGGTGGCAGACCCTGATCCTGCAGCAAATGATCACCCTGTATCTAATAACTGAGCGCAAGAGGCCAATTCGTGACTTCATCATCAGCCGACAACGTCCCACGGCGCAGCCGAGCCCCGCTAGCAATTACCGCAGCCATTATCGCAGGGTTGGTGATCCTGTTCTTTATCTTCGCCGGACTGTATACCGATGTGCTGTGGTTCGACCAGCTGGGGTTCGTCAACGTTCTGACCACCCAATGGATCGCCGGCACCGTGCTGTTTTTGATCGGCTTCGTCACGATGGCCGTTCCGGTCTGGGTGAGTATTCAGCTGGCCTACCGTCTGCGCCCGGTCTACGCGAAGCTCAACTCGCAGCTTGATCGCTACCAGCAGGTCATCGAGCCGCTGCGTCGCCTCGCGATGTATGGCATCCCGGCCCTCCTCGGGCTGTTTGCCGGTGTGGCCGCTGCCACCCGCTGGCAGACCGTGCTCATGTGGCTCAACCGCACCGAAACCGGGCGGGTTGACCCGCAGTTCAACTTCGACATCTCCTTCTATCTGATGGACCTGCCGTTCTACCAAGCCGTGCTCGCCTTCGCATCCGCTGTTGTGCTGATTTCGGCGCTCGTCTCGGTCGCGACCAGCTACCTGTACGGATCCATTCGGGTGTCCGGGCGTGAAGTGCTCATCTCCAAGGCCGCGCGCGTGCAGATCGCCATCACCGCAGCCCTCTATCTGCTGCTGCAGGCCGTGAGTATCTGGTTCGACCAGTACTCCACCCTGACCAACAACAACGCCTTGATCACCGGCGCCGGCTATACCGACGTCAACGCGACCATTCCTGGTCGCGCGATCCTTGCCGGCATTGCCGCCGTCGTCGCCCTGCTCTTCATTCTGACGGCCATCATCGGCCGCTGGCGTCTGCCGGTCATCGGCACGGCGCTGCTTATCGTGTCGAGCCTGCTCATCGGTTCGCTGTACCCGTGGGTCGTGGAGCGCTTCCAGGTGGAGCCGAGCGCGAAGGCACTCGAGGCCGAATATATCGAACGCAATATCGACCTCACCCGGGATGCCTACGGCGTCGCGGACATCGAGGAAATTGCCTACGACGCGAAGACCACCGCCGAGCCGGGCGCGCTGCGCGCCGACGCCGCGACCACTGCCAACATTCGTATTCTTGACCCGGCCCTGGTGAGTGACTCCTTCGGCCAGCTCGAGCAGTTCCGCCAGTACTACCAGTTCCCGGACAACCTCGACGTTGACCGCTACGTGATCGACGGTACTTCGCAGGACACCGTCGTCGCCGTGCGTGACCTGAATATTGACGGCTTGAACACCGGTAACACCTGGGTCAACTCGAAGACCGTTTATACCCACGGCTATGGCATGGTCGCCGCGTACGGCAACCAGCGCTCGGTCGACGGCCAGCCGGTGTTCCTGGAATCCGGCATTCCCACCAGCGGTGCGCTCGGCAAGTTCGAACCGCGCATCTACTTTGGTGAGACCTCGCCCGAATACTCCATCGTCGGTGACGAAGAGGGCGCCAACCCGATCGAGCTCGACTATCCGTCGGGTGAAGAGGGCGCTGGCCAGACCTACACGACGTTCTCCGGAGACGGCGGACCGAAACTGGACAATGCGTTCAAAAAGCTGATCTACGCGCTGAAATTCCAGTCGGAGCAGATCTTCCTCGCCGCCTCGGTCAACGACAAGTCGGAGATTCTCTACGACCGTGACCCGGTCACCCGCGTGCAGAAAGTCGCGCCGTACCTGACGCTCGACTCCGACGCTTACCCCTCGGTCGTTGACGGTCGGGTTATGTGGATTGTTGACGGCTACACCACCTCGGCGGATTACCCCTATTCCACCCCGGTGAGCCTCAGTGAGGCCATCGCCGACACGCAGACACCGGCCCAGCCGTATGCGCTGGACAGCATCAACTACATGCGCAACTCGGTCAAGGCCACCGTCGACGCCTACAGCGGCGAGGTCACCCTCTACGCCTGGGACGACGAGGAGCCGCTGCTGCAGACCTGGCAGAAGATCTTCCCGTCGTCGCTCAAGCCGATGAGCGAGATGAGTGGGGACCTGATGAGCCATGTGCGCTACCCGGCCGATCTGTTCAAGGTGCAGCGTTCCATTCTTGGTCAGTACCACGTGACCGACCCCGGTTCGTTCTACTCGAAGGACGACGCCTGGATCTCGCCCAACGACCCTGACTCGCCGGCGACCAACCCGACGCTGCAGCCGCCGTACTACCTCACCATGCAGGTACCCGGCTCGGACCAGCCGTCGTTCTCGCTGTACTCCACTTTCCAGCCGGAAGCGACGGGTGAATCCAGCCGTAACGTGCTCTACGGTTACCTCGCTGTAGACGCAGACGCCGGATCGGTAGACGGCGTCAGAGCGGATGGCTATGGCCAGCTGAGGCTGCTCAACCTGCCCAAGGACGGCACGGTACCTGGCCCCGGTCAGGTGCAGAACGTGTTCAACGCCGACCCGACAGTGTCGACCGAGCTCAACCTGCTGCGTCAGGGCTCGTCGACCGTGTTGAACGGTAACCTGCTGACCCTTCCGGTTGGTGGCGGGCTGCTCTACGTGCAGCCGGTTTACGTGCAGTCCACGGGTGAGACCAGCTATCCGCTGCTGCAGAAGGTGCTTGTGGCTTTCGGTGACCAGATCGCGTTCGAGGACACCCTCGACGGCGCCCTCGATGTGCTGTTCGGCGGTGACTCTGGTGCCACCGCTGGTGATACCGACGTGCCCGAAGATGCCACCACGAATAACGGTGGCTCCACCGACCCGAGCACCGACGGTTCGACCGGCGGCAGCACCGACGTACCGACCGGGTCGACCGGCGATGCCACAACGGATGCCGAGCTCAAGTCGCTGCTCGCCGTCGCCAAGACGGCGCTGGCAGAAAAGGCGGCCGCACTCGCCGCCGGTAACTTCGCCGACTATGGCACCGCCGACGCGAAGCTCGAAGACACGATCGCGAGCATGCTGGCCCTGCTCGGCGAGTAGCCAGACCGCACCACACAGGCCGCAAGCCTTCACTCTCTCGGGTGGGGGCTTGCGGCCTTTGGTATTGGAGGGCAGAGTGCGCCCGCCAGACGTGAGCGAGCGATGTGAGAAGCCGAAGATTCGGCCGGTCTCGACAACGGCGCCCTTCCACTCTCCGAGGCTGCCGAAACCGCCACAGTCACGAAACTTACCAATCTCGACAACGCCACCATTCCGTCGGTCGTCTCTCGACAGGCTCGACAACCGGGTCGAGGCCGCCATAGCCCTGCGCTGGCTGTCTGCTCAGCCCGGCCATCCCGTTGGCCGCGCACGCGACCGCGCGGGCCTACTTTTCCCAGTTGGGTTTCTCGGCCGGGGTGGCGGCACGGTTTTGTCCGGCGGGGCGCCAGGTTTGAGTGGGGTCGAAGATGAGGGGTCCGCGAACCCAGGGGCGGCCGTCTCTCATGTCAATGTCCCAGCCGGAGGTCTCGATGCTCGCATGCCCGGCGTTACAGATCAGGACGGCGTTGTCCACACAACGCTAATGTGACCCCTATGAAGACAGTGACGGCTGCGGCTGTGTATGCACGTATTTCCTCCGACCAGACGGGCGAGGGACTCGGAGTTCAACGCCAACTCGAAGACTGTCGGAAGCTTGCCGCGGAGCGTGGCTGGACGATCGCCGAGGAGTACGTCGACAACGATATCTCGGCATATCGAGGCAAGGCGCGCCCGGAGTACGCGCGCATGCTCGCCGACATCGCTGGCGGCCGCCGCGACGCCGTGATCGCCTATCACCAGGACCGTCTGACCCGCCGCCCAATGGAATGGGAACAGTTTGTCGATCTTTGCGACACTGCAGGTGTCGAGCAGTTGGCCACGGTCACCTCGGATATCAACTTCGGCAACGACAACGGCATGCTCATCGCCCGAATCACAGCCGCCGTCGCCGCGAACGAGTCCGCACGCAAGTCCGCTCGGATCAACCGCAAAATCCAGCAGAACGTGGAACAGGGCAAACCCAACGGCGGTGCACAACGCCCATTTGGATACGATCGGGACAAGGTGACCATTCGAGAATCCGAGGCCGAGGTCGTGCGCGAAATTGTGGACCGTTTCCTTGCGGGCGAGTCGGTGCGGTCTTTAGCAGCCTGGATGAACGAGCAGGAGATCCCGACGGCTGCGGGAGGCGTGAACTGGCGCACCACTACTCTCCGCGGAATTCTCCGCTCCGGACGCATTGCCGGCCTGCGGGATCATCACGGCGAGGCGGCGGGGCCGGCTGCGTGGCCGGCCCTCGTCAGCGAAGCGAAACACCACCAGATTCTGGCAATGTTCGAGACGAAGAAGAGCTCCGGAAGGCGTGCTCCGCGCCGGTATCTCTTGTCCGGAATACTGCGTTGTGGAAAGTGCGGTGCCCCGCTCTACAGCGCGGCCCGTGCCGACCGCCGCCGGTACGTGTGCTTGTCCGGCCCGGATCACCGCGGTTGCGGGCGGCTTACCGTTGTCGCGCAGCCCGTGGAGGAACTGATCGCCAGCGCCGTGCTGATGCGCCTGGACACACCGGTAATGGGCGACGCCCTATCCGGACGGGCCGCAGCTGACGAACGCCAAGCGGCCCTTTTGGCTGAGTTGCAAAGCGCTCAGTCGAAAATGACCGAGTTGTCCGAGATGTGGGCAGCGGGAGAGATTTCCCGACCAGAATGGAAGGCCGCACGGACACCGCTCGAAGCACGAGTCGAAAACGCACAGCGACAGCTCGATCAAATCGCGGGCACGAATGCTCTCGATGGTCTGGTCGGTCATGGTGAGGAACTGGCAGCGGGTTGGGACGGCCTGAACCTCGACCGACAGGTAGCGATCGTCCGGGCCGTGCTGGACTTCGTGACGATTCTTCCCGGCGTCTTAGGCGCTCGAACGGTCGACCCGTCCCGTGTCGTCCCCAGCTGGCAGCTGTGAGAGACGGCGTGCCGCGTCCGGCGCTCCGCGCCCGTCCCGCTGCACCCCCTTCCTCATCAGCACGCCAACAAGGGCAACCACAGCGGGATTCGTCACCCCAACGGGCACACCCTGAGCCCGGCATGACGCCTCGAGCCACACCCGCACCGTAACCTGATCGATGCCCATCATCGACCCCACTGCGCCCATACAGCGGGCGGACCCTTCCAGTCCTCATTTTCCGTCGACGACCACTGATGCACCGGAGCCGACGAGAACAAGTCCGAAGCCTGCGCCAACACATCGCCCGCAGTAGTGCCCGACAGCGACAACACCTCCGGCTTGAAGCCTTGGGCTACGTCATACCGGTGCAGACCCAACACGCGGGCATCCAGATCCGTAAACGTCTTCGCCACGTACTTGGACAAGTAGCCTGCTACCCGCCGTGCCTCCGTAAGAGACCCCGAGCCAACCGGCAAGTCCGCGAGCAACTTGATGTGCACGAATCCATGCCCCCACGCGGCATCGATCAGCGACCTCTTGATGTACCGGCCCACGGCGAAGTGCGCGTGCAGGCCATGGCCGGACTTGTGCCACTCCGGAACCCAGACGTACGGCAACGGCTTGCCACCCAACGAGGAGCGCAGTGAACGGAAGAACTCACCCAGGTGCGTGCGCAACAGCGCGGGATCGTGGCACCCATCGCCTGCGAAGGTCAGCGTGGCCCTGCCCCCGTTGACTGGACACCTCACAAGAGAGAATGTTCACATGGGAAACACACGTCGGGAGTTCACTCCTGAGTACAAAGACGAAGCCGTGAAGCTGGTGA
>NZ_SOGF01000001.1:0-52962 GCF_004402355.1 Cryobacterium sp. TMS1-20-1
AAACGCAAGGTCTCGAAATGGCCCGCCAAACGCTTCCACCACGCCCACTGGCCACAACCCGGTCACGAGCCAGAAATCACCATTCAAGTGCTTAACTGAACGGTATTGGAGTTAGGCCGACGGAGCGGTCTGAGCGATCTTGCCGAGCAATCCGTTGACAAACCCGCCCGAGTCATCCGTTGAGAGAATTTTGGCCGCTTCAACGGCCTCATCGATCGCGACGGCGTGCGGAACGGCGTCGTTGTACAGAATCTCCCAGATTCCGATGCGCAGAATGGCGCGATCAATGTTGGGCATGCGCGCGAGGGACCAGCCCTGCGAGTACGTTTCGATCAGTTCATCGATCTCTTCGCGATGGTCGACGACCCCATCAACGAGCTCACGAGCGTAGAGCCAGGAAGCCAGACGTGCCGGCTCGCTCGCGGCACGCTCGGCCTCGGTTGCGAGCGACTCCGGAATGCTGATCTGACGCACATCGGCGGCATACAGAATGTCGATGGCGCGCTTGCGGGCCTTGGTACGAGCGCTCATTCGTTGACGCGACCGAGGTAGTCGCCGGTGCGGGTGTCGACCTTGACCTTGGTGCCCTGCTCGAGGAACAGCGGAACCTGAATCTGGTAGCCGGTCTCAACGGTGGCCGGCTTGGTGCCGCCGGTGGAACGGTCGCCCTGCAGACCCGGCTCGGTGTAGGTGATTTCGAGGGTAACGGATGCCGGCAGCTCAACATAGAGCGGGTTGCCGTTGTGCAGCGCCACGGTCACGGCCTGGTTTTCGAGCATGAAGTTGCTCGCATCGCCGACGACGGCGGCGGAGACGGTGATCTGGTCGTAGTCGGCCACATCCATGAAAACGTAGGCGTCGCCGTCGTTGTAGAGGTACTGAAAGTCGCGGCGATCGACGTTTTCGGTCTCGATCTTCGCGCCGGCGTTGAACGTGCGGTCAACGGTCTTGCCCGAGACGACGTTCTTCATCTTGGTGCGAACGAAGGCGCCACCCTTGCCCGGCTTGACGTGCTGAAACTCGACGACGGCCCAAAGCTGGCCATCCATGTTGAGTACGACGCCGTTTCTGATATCAGCGGTAGAAGCCATGGGAGGGGTGTTCCGTTCAATTGATAAGGTGCGCGGGTGCAAATGGCACCTTATCGAGTCTACGTGTCCAAGCCACAGGTTTCAAAGGCGCAGGCTCCAGAGGCACGGGTTTCAGAGGCACGGGTTTCAGAGGCACAGGCTCCAAAGTCGCTGCCGCGCAATTGTCGATTACGGCTGGGTGACGAAGTCGAGCGCCAGGCGATACGAGTCGAAGCCGAGGCCCGCGATCACGCCGGTCGCGATGGCGCTCACGACGCTGGTGTGGCGAAACGTCTCGCGCGCGTGCGGGTTCGAGATGTGCACCTCGATCAGCGGCAGGCCGGCCTTGGTCACGAGGGCCGCGGCATCCCGCAGGGCGTAGCTGTAGTGGGTAAACGCGGCGGGATTCAGGATCACCGGCATCCGCTCATCGACGGCCTCATACAGCCAGTGGATGAGTTCGGCCTCGTCGTCGGTCTGCCGCAGGTCAATCACTACTCCATCACGAGCGGATGCGACGAGCAGCACACGCAGATCGTCCAGGTTGGCCGACCCATAGACATCGGGTTCACGACTGCCCAGGCGCCCGAGGTTCGGACCGTTCAGAACCAGCACTGTATTCATCGCCTCAGCCTAGGGTGTGAGAACCGCGACTCCGTCGTCGTGCGCGACGAACAGGCCCGTGATGCGCATGAGCTTCCCGAAGGACTGGGTCAATTCGGCGGCCCAGGCCTGGTCCGGTGCGGTCAGGGCGGCGGAGCCCGGCCGCTCCAGAGTCAGAATGATGCTGCCGCCAGGGGCCTCCTGGGCGAGCATGTCGTTGATGCGCACGGCGAAGGGCTGGGTTGACCCGGGCTCGGGCCGCACCGGAATGCCGTCAATCGGGATTAGCACGGACAACTGCTGGCCATACGGATCGAGCAACATGAGCCAGAGCTGTGGACGGATGGCGTGACCGACCAAGTCGAAGACTCGCGTGCGGGCCTCCTGCAGTGTGGTCACGGGCGGGGCGTCTTCGAGTTTCGTTGTCATCGTCATGCGCCCAGAATGGGCGGGACATCCGCCTGCACCGAGGTAATGCACAGAAAATATGTGCCGCTCCTCGCCTGTGGATATCTTCCGGCGACGAAATCGGGGCCGTCGCTCCCGTGGCAGGTTCGGAGACCTCGCGCCTGTCGGCGGATCGAACAACCGTGGTTCAGAGTCCAAAAGGGCAGAGACTGCCCAGCACTCCGGGAAATCTCTAGCAGCTACCCTAGACTGACACCGACGCCGATCTCGGCAGCACGAACCCGTCCACTGCTAACGGAGGCAGACGCTCATGGGATACGGCTTGAAGAGTTCTTCGTCGGTCCCGACCGGCGACGAGCGAGAGAGCATTGTCGCCCTGGAGCGGGCCCACGAATCCGCCATCACCGATCGGGTCTTTAAAACCGGGGTGCGCCAGCTCGTGCAGGACTCCTGGCAGCGTTCGCTGTCGCTCCGCCTCGACCCGTCGAGTGTGGCTCCTGAGCGGACGCTGACCGACAGCGAATTGCGCGACCTGCGCAATCAGCATCCGCTCGCCGCAGTGCTACCCGTCGTGCACAACCTGCTCATCCGCCACGCCATCGACGCCGAGCTGATCGTTGCAATCGGTGACGAATCCGGTCGGCTGCTCTGGATCGACGGCGATCGAGTGCTGCGCCGCCGGGTTGAGGAGATGCTCTTCGTCGAGGGCGCCGACTGGTCGGAGAGCCGGGTCGGCACGAGCGCACCGGGAACGGCGCTCGCCCTCGACCGCGGAATCCAGATTCGGCGCGCTGAACACTTCAACGCTCTGGCGCACCCGTGGAGCTGCACGGCGGTGCCCATTCACGACCCGGACACCGGCAAGATCCTGGGGGTCATCGATATCACCGGCGGCGACCAGGCTGTCGCACCACAGACCCTCCCGCTGGTCGAGGCTGCCGTCGCCGCGATGGAAGCGGAGCTGCGCATCCAACGCCTCGACCGACCGGCCGATTCACCGCCCGCCCCGCGGTCGCGGGCATCGGTGTCGCTGAGCGTGCCGCGACTGGCACCGGCCGGCCTGAGCGTTCTCGGTACCGATCACGGCCAGCTGCACTGCGGCAGCAGCACAGTGGATGTCTCGCCCCGCCACACCGAGATTCTCACGCTCCTGGCCTGGCACCGCGAAGGACTTTCCGCCGATCGCCTGGCCAGCTTTCTCTCGGACCAGGACACTGCGGTGGAGACGCTGCGCGCCGAAATGGTGCGGGTACGGAAGGTACTCGCGCTCCTCGACTCCCCCATCACGATCACGTCCCGCCCGTATCGGTTGGAATCCAAACTCGAGCTCGATGCCCAACGCGTGCTGGCTTTCCTCGAGCGCGGCGCCCACCGCGTCGCCCTGGGCGCCTACCGCGGAGCTGTGCTGCCGGCATCGTCAGCGCCCGGTATCGTCGAAATTCGCCAGGAAGTGAGCAGCCGGCTGCGCGAGGCCATGCTCGCCGATGCGTCGGTCGACCTGCTGCTGCGCTACGCGCGCACCGAAGAGGCCACCTGGGACACCGAGGTGTGGCGTGCCTGCCTGGAGCTGCTCCCGGCCCGTTCACCCAAACGCGCAATGGTCGTGGCGCACCTGGCGCGCATTGAAGACGAAATCGGCGGGCATCGCAACATTCTGCAACGTTCCCGCTCCTAGAGTCGAAGCAGGCCGCAGCATTGCGAGCCCGACACCGTCGTCGATATATAGGAGTGACATGACCGTCTATGCAGTCCCCGGAACACCCGGCTCCAAAGTTACCTTTAAGTCGCGGTACGAGAACTGGATCGGCGGCGAATGGGTCGCCCCGGTCAAGGGCCAGTACTTCGAAGACATCACCCCGGTCACCGGCAAGCCGTTCGCCGAGGTCGCTCGCGGAACGGCCGAAGACATCGAGCTGGCCCTCGACGCCGCGCACAAGGCCGCACCGGCCTGGGGCAAGACCAGCCCCGCCGAGCGCGCAGCCGTGCTGAACAAGATCGCTGACATCATCGACGCCAACACCGAAATGCTCGCCGTCGCCGAGACCTGGGACAACGGCAAGGCCGTGCGCGAGACCATCAACGCCGACATCCCCCTCGCCGCCGACCACTTCCGTTACTTCGCCTCGGCGATCCGCGCTCAGGACGGCGACCACGCCCAGCTCGACGGCGACACCGTCTCGTACCAGTTCCACGAACCGCTCGGCGTCGTCGGCCAGATCATCCCCTGGAACTTCCCCATCCTGATGGCCGTCTGGAAGCTCGCCCCGGCCCTCGCCGCCGGCAACGCCGTCGTCCTCAAGCCCGCCGAGCAGACCCCGGTCTCGATCCTCGTGCTGCTGGAACTCATCGGCGATATCCTCCCCCCGGGCGTTGTCAACGTCGTCAACGGTTTCGGCCTGGAGGCCGGCAAGCCGCTCGCCTCGAGCAACCGCATCCGCAAGATCGCCTTCACCGGTGAGACCACGACCGGTCGCCTCATTTTGCAATATGCCTCGGCCAACATCATTCCGTCGACCGTTGAGCTCGGCGGCAAGAGCCCGAACATCTTCTTCAGCGACGTCGCGCAGGAGAAGGATGCTTTCTATGACAAGGCCCAGGAAGGCTTCGTGCTGTTCGCCTTCAACCAGGGCGAGGTCTGCACGGCCCCAAGCCGCGCCCTGCTGCAGAAGCCGATCTACGACAGCTTCCTCAGCGACGCTGTCACCCGCGCTAAGAAGATCATTCAGGGCAACCCGCTCGACACCGACACCCAGATGGGCGCGCAGGCCAGCAACGACCAGCTTGAGAAGATCCTCTCCTACATCGACATCGGAACCAAGGAGGGTGCCAAGCTGGCCCTCGGTGGCGAACGTGCCGACCTCGGCGGCGACCTCACCGACGGCTACTACGTGCAGCCGACCATCTTCGAGGGCCACAACAAGATGCGCCTGTTCCAGGAGGAGATCTTCGGACCGGTGCTTGCCGTGACGAGCTTCACCGACTACGAGGATGCCATCTCGATCGCCAACGACACCATCTATGGTCTCGGTGCCGGGGTCTGGTCGCGCAACGGCAACGTCGCCTACCGGGCTGGCCGTGATATCCAGGCCGGTCGCGTCTGGGTCAACAACTATCACGCCTATCCGGCCGGTGCCGCTTTCGGAGGCTACAAGAGCTCTGGAATCGGCCGCGAAAACAACAAACTCGCCCTCGGTCACTACCAGCAGACCAAAAACCTGCTCGTGTCGTACTCCGAGAACAAGCTCGGCTTCTTCTAAACCGAACCGTTAGACCAGAGGATGCCCACCCGTTCGGTGGGAGTTCGCTGAAGGTCTGGCCCGGGGGCTGTCGACGACGTAACGTCGTAGGCAGCCCCCCTTCAGCAGTAGAAGGGTCCGCCATGAGCAGAAAGTTCCGTCAATGTCGACTACCACAATAACCGCGTCGGTCACGATCGCCGGCGAAACCGTTCCCCGCGTCGAGCTCACACCCGTCGCCGTTGACCTGCTCCGCAGCCTCTGGGAGGAACACGGCCCACTCATGTTCCACCAGTCCGGTGGCTGCTGCGACGGCAGTTCGCCGATGCTGTTCATGGCCGACGAGTTCATCACCTCCGACCAGGACGTGCGGCTCGGCCAATTCGATCTCGCTCCAGCCGGCGACCCCGCCCAGCCGCTCGACTTCTGGATGTCAGCCGAACAGTTCAACTACTGGAGCCACACCTTTCTCACGGTCGACGTGGTGCCCGGCCGCGGCAGCGGCTTCAGTGCAGAGGCCCCGCGCGGCGTGCGCTTTCTGATCCGTTCCGAGCTCATGACCACGATGACCCCGTTTGCCGGCACTGACCAGATCGAAGCGGATGCCGAAGCCCCGCCCGCGCAGGCGACAATCCCGGCGTAGCGGCTACTGCCCGATCGCCTGGTAGGCGCTGAACAGCAACGAGGCGTCCGGGCCTTCGAGGATGGTGGGCTTGCCCACATCGTCGAGGACCACGAAGCGCAACATCCCGCTGCGGTTTTTCTTGTCGCGCTGCATGGTGGCCAGCAGGGTGGGCCAGCGTCCGACCGGGTAACCGGTCGGCAGGGTCAGCGATTCCAGGATGCTGCGGTGCCGGTCGACGACCTCCACCGACAGCCGTCCGCTGAGCGCGGCCAGTTCCGCAGCGAACATCATGCCGACGGCGATGGCCGCACCGTGGCGCCAGCCATAGCGTTCGGCGTGCTCGACGGCGTGGCCGAGGGTGTGCCCGTAGTTGAGGATCTCGCGGAGGCCGGCTTCCTTGAAGTCCTCCCCCACGATGCGCGCCTTCATGGCAATCGACAGTTCGATCAGCCGACGGAATTCGGGGGTGGTCGGGTCGGTGGCCCGCTCGACATCCGCTTCGATGATGTCGAGAATTTCGGGAACCTGGATGAAGCCGGCCTTGACGATTTCGGCGAAGCCCGCGAGGATCTCGTTTTTCGGCAGGGCGTCGAGCAGGTCGAGGTCGCACAATACGGCGGCCGGCGCGTAGAAGGTGCCGACGAGGTTCTTGCCCTCGGCGGTATTGATGCCGTTCTTGCCGCCGATGGCCGCGTCGACCATGCCGAGTACGCTCGTGGGAATCTGCACGAGCTTCACGCCACGCAGCCAGGTAGCGGCCACGAATCCGGCGAGGTCGGTCACTGCGCCACCGCCGAGGCCGATCACGGCGTCGGTGCGGCTGAAGTCGGACTGGCCCATGACGCCCCAGCAGAACGCGGCAACCTCAACCCGCTTGGCCGCTTCGGCGTCGGGAATTTCGGCCAGCAAAACCTCGGCGTAGGTTTCGAGCAGGCTGTCGCGCAGGGCGACCGCGCGGGCGCCGACGGTCGAGGTGTGCACGATGAGCACCTTGTTGACACCGGTGCCGAGCTGCTCGGCGACGGTGTTGACCAGGCCACGCCCCACGCTGACCGGATAGCTGTCGACCCCGGTCACGGTGATCACGGTGGTACTGGTCTGTTCGGTCATCTGTGTTGTCCCTGACTTCTCAATCATCATTTCTTTCTTGTACCCAATTTACGATCTCATCGGCGATGCCGGTGATCGGTCGGTTGGAGGTATCCAGGCGAATCGTCGCGAGGGCCTCATAGATGGGACGGCGCTGGTTGTAGATGCGTTCCCAGTCGCCGATACCGCCGGCCAGGAGAGGCCGTTTATTGCCGCCGAGGCGGGCCTCGACGGCAGCGGTGGTCACGCTGAGGTACACCACGGTCGCGGATTCGAGGTCGGCCTGCGTCTCGGCGTGCAGCACTGCTCCCCCGCCGAGGGAGATGACGGCCGGCTCGCCGAGGGCCCAGTCCACCGCTTCACGTTCGACGATGCGAAAGTACTCTTCGCCCTCACGCGCGAAGATCTCCGGAATCGGACCGTAACTTTCGACGATGCGCTTGTCGGTGTCGATGAACGGCAAATTCAGGTCGCGCGCCACTCGTCGACCGATCCTGGTCTTGCCGGCGGCCATCGGACCGATGAACACGATCGGTAACAAGGCGTTCCGCAGAGTCAGCATCGCAGGTCTAGAGCGACGCGTCGCTCGACGCGCCCGTGCGCAGGTTCGCCGGAATGTTGGCGAGGTACGACTCCAGGTTGCGCCGGGTCTCCCCGATCGAGTCTCCGCCGAACTTCTCCAGCACCGAGTTCGCGAGCACGAGCGCCACCATGGCCTCGGCCACAACGCCGGCCGCCGGAACCGCACAGACGTCGGAGCGCTGGTGGTGCGCCGGGGCCGGCTCGCTCGTGGCGACATCAACGGTGCGCAGCGCCCGCGGAATGGTCGCGATCGGCTTCATGCCGGCCCGCACGCGCAGCACGGTTCCGGTACTCATGCCGCCCTCGGTTCCGCCGGCCTTGTCACTGACTCGCTGAATGGCGCCATCCGCTTGTACGAGTTCGTCGTGTGCCTCGGAGCCGCGGCGGCGCGTGGTCTCGAAGCCGTCGCCGACCTCGACCCCCTTGATCGCCTGGATCCCCATGAGCGCGGCGGCCAGCTGGGAATCCAACCGACGATCCCAGTGCACGAAGGAGCCAAGCCCGGGGGGAAGATTGTAGGCGAGCACCTCGACGACGCCGCCGAGGGTATCGCCGTCGTGATGGGCAGCATCCACTTCAGCCACCATCAGAGCGGATGTCGCGGCGTCAAAACAGCGCAGCAGATCAGCATCGAGCGTGTCGACGTCCTCAGGCTCAGGAAGCGGCGCGCCGTCGGGCACGCGGACCGGCCCGATGGCGATGGTGTGGCTGACCAGGTGGATTCCGAGTTCGTTCAGGAATGAGCGGGCGACGGCGCCGAGCGCGACGCGGGCGGCGGTCTCGCGGGCACTCGCGCGCTCCAGCACGGGGCGCGCCTCGTCAAAACCGTACTTCTGCATGCCGGCGAGGTCGGCGTGACCCGGGCGGGGCCTGGTCAATGGTGCCCCGCGGCCACGCGTCAGGGTGGCCGGGTCGACCGGGGCGGCACTCATCACATCGACCCATTTGGGCCATTCGGAGTTGCCAATGCGCAGTGCGACCGGGCCGCCGAGGGTGAGGCCATGCCGAACGCCGCCGGAGAGGGTGAGCTCGTCCTCTTCGAATTTCATGCGCGCGCCCCGGCCGTAGCCGAGTTTGCGGCGCGCGAGATCGAGGCGGATCGAATCAAGGGAGACCGGGATCCCTGCGGGCAAACCCTCGACAATAGCGATGAGTTCGGGGCCGTGGGATTCTCCGGCGGTGAGCCAACGAAGCATAGTTCCTATCTTTCCACAGCATCGTGCGAGCCAGTGTCACCGGGGGCTGCGTCGCGGGTCAGGGCACTACGCATGGCGGCGAGCACGTCCGGCTCGCCGGGGAGTGGTTCAAAGGGGTCAGCGGTCACGAACACCCGCACCTGGATGAGCGCCTGGTGCAGCAACATGCCGAGGCCGTTCAGCACAGTTCCGCCGGCCGATTCCCACTCGCGTGCCACCCCGCTTGGCCACGGTGAGTAGGCAACGTCGAACAGCGTCGCACGCTCACGCAATTCGATCGGCAGCGGGGCAGGCAGCACCGTCCCGCCGGGCAGAGTGCTGATCACGAGGTCGCTTCCGTTGCCGCCGGACCCGTTGAAATCACTGAGGTCGACGACGACTCCGAGCGACCGACCGAGTTCAACGAGCGGCTGCGCCTTCGGCAGGTCGCGCACGAGCACGCTGACGAACTCAGCACCGAGTTCCGCGGCGGCCATCAAAGCGGATGCCGCCGTCGCGCCGGCTCCGAGCAGGGTCACGTGCTTCGCCCGGGTGACGCCGCCCTCGGCCAACGCACGCACCAGACCAGCGACATCCGTGTTATAGCCGGTGAGGGTGCCGCGCCCGGCCACCTGGCGCAGCAGCACGGTATTGACCGATCCAGTCAGCTGTGCCACCCGGTCGCAGTCGTCGATGAACGGAAGCACCTCGTGTTTGAGCGGCATGGTGAGCGAAAGACCACGCCAGTCCGGCCCGATGGAGCTCAGAAACATGGCGAGCGAACCGGCCTTCACCTCAACAGCATCGTAGGACCAGTCGAGTCCCAGCTGCCGGTAGGCGGCCCGGTGCAGTAACGGCGAACGGGAATGCTTGATCGGCGAACCGAGCACCGCGAGCCTGTTCGATGGGGCCCGATTTAGCGTCAGATCAACCATATTCGGGGTGCTCCCTCATCCAGTTCTGCCAAACGATAACGGCAGCATCATGTTCCTTGACCGTGGTGGAAAAAGCCGTCTCACCGGAGTCGAGGTTGATCGTCACAAAGAACAGCCAGGATCCGTCGACCGGGTGCAGGGCCGCATCGATCGCGAGATCACCGGGATTCGAGATCGGGCCGACGACCATGCCGGGGTGCGCATAGGTGTTGTAGGGGTTGCCGGCATCGGCACGTTCGGCGTCGGTCGTGGTAACCAGGTGGGTTTTGCCCGTGCCATAGGCGACGCTCGCGTCCGATTGCAGCAGGCCGCTGTCCCATTGGGCCGGGTCGAGCCGGTTCAGAAACACCCGCGACACCTTGTAATAGTCATCACGCAGGCCGGCTTCACGCTGGATCAACGAGGCGAACACGATCGTCGACCAGCGGTCTGCGACGGCGACACCGGCCGCATCGAGGGCCTCATACTGCCGGTTGACCATGGTCTGCAACGCGACGGCGGCGGTGGCCTCCGGCGAGAAGGTGTACGTCGCGGGAAAGAGAAAACCCTCAAGGGTGGTCGCTTCGGCGGGCAGGCCGAACTGGGCCACATTGGCGGCCGCCGCCTGCAGGTCCGCCAGAGGAATGTCGGTTCCCTCGGAGATCGACGCCAGCACGTCAACGGCCGCGGTCCCCTCAGGCACGATAACGGTCTGGTTCAGTCGAGTGTCCTCATCGAGCAGGGCGTCCAGCGCGGTGCTCGCGACCATCTTCGTCTTGAGCTGGTATGCACCGGGCTGAAACACCGGCTCCGGGGCCGTCTGCAACAGGATGGAGTAGAACGCATCAAAGCTCTTGACCACGCCCTCTTCGACGAGTGTCGCGGCGATCTCTGAGCCACCGTTGCCGTCGTGAATCATGACGATCACGTCTTCGCCGGTCGCCGCTTCCTCCGCGGTGAAGTCGGCCGGCCCCTGCGTGGCAGCAATGATCTGGGAGATGGGTCCCTGCAGAAACAGTGCGACTCCGGCCACGAGAGCGGCAAGAACGACAAAGACGATCAGACAGCCCCAGGCTCCCTTGTAGCTCCTCTTCTCCCGCGGCGGTTCGTCCGCGAGCAGTGAGCGACGGTTCGTGCGTCCCCGACCGGAGCCACCGACGTTGCTCGCCGTCAGGAACGCGGCGGCATCATCGCCCGGTTCTGCCGACTCGGCCGCTTGTCGCGGCAGCAACGGCGGTTGAACGGATGCCGTCCCCCCGGACGCTGCCGCCGGCTCGGCTCCGGATTGCCCGGCTCCGGATTGCCCGGCGCCAGTTCGCTCCGTCGCGCCCTGTTCCGCGGCGGACTGCTCCGCAGCGGCCTGTTGCGCGCGTAACTGGCGTCGGCTCGGCAGGGGCTCTTCCGGGGTACTGGGCACGATTACGGCCTCTCGGTCGGTTCGACGGGCGACCCTGGCGGTCGCCCGGAGGAACGCTCACTGTCGAGCGCATGTTGCAAAATAATAGTCGCGGCCACCTGGTCGATTACTGGCCGCTGCGTTTTCGCGGCACGACCGGATGCCCGCAGCGCGGATTGCGCCGACACCGTCGAGAGACGTTCGTCGACGAGCCGCACCGGCACGGCCAGAGTTGCGGCCAGGCGCGCGGCGAAACCGACCGCGTCGTCCGTGGAGGCGGTCTCATTGCCTGACAACGCCAACGGCAGGCCGACGATGACCTCGACGGCGTCAAGCTCGAGGGCCACCGCGAGAATGCGGGCCAGATCGGTCACTCCGGCCTCGTCGCGGGCGACGGTTTCCACCGGGGTCGCGAGCATGCCGTGGTTGTCGCTGCGGGCCAGGCCGATGCGCACCTTGCCCACATCCACACCCAGGCGCACGCCTGAGCGCATCGTGCCGGCGACCGCACCCGGCGCGACCCAGCCGGACAGCGCCGCCGAACGACCAGGGTCGGCGGAGCCAGAGCGTGAGCGAGCGCGGTCGGACCTCATCGTTAGCGACTGACCGCCGCGATAACCGCCTGGAGAGCGGCCGGGATGGCGGCGCCGTTGGGGCCGCCGCCCTGAGCCAGATCGTCCTTGCCGCCGCCACCACCACCGAGGATTCCGGCGACGGTCTTGGCAAGGGCACCGGCCTTATGGCCGGCATCTCGAGCTGCCTGGTTGGTGGCGACGATCACGACGGGCTTGTCCGCGGCAATCGCCGAGAGCGCCACGACGACGGCGTCGGTCCCGAGGCGTTCGCGGGTCGCGAGGGCCAGCATCCGTGCGTCGTCCGGGGATCCGAGCACGCCGAGGTCTTCGGCCACGATCGTTACTGCCCCGACCCGGCGGGCCGTGGCCAGCAGAGCAGGGACCCGGTCGGTTAGGGCCCGGGCTTCGAAGGCCGCGATCTTCTTCTCGGCGCTCTTGAGGCTCGCTACCAGATCGCTGATGCGTTCGGGAAGCTGCTCGCGAGGAGTTTTCAGGCTCGAGGTCAGCTGCGACACCAGCATGCGCTCGGCGGCGAGGTCGCGGAAGGCTTCGAGGCCGACGAGGGATTCGACGCGACGGTTGGTCGAACCGACCGACGCCTCGCTGATCAGGTTGATCATGCCGATTTCAGCGCTGCTGCCCACGTGGGTACCGGCGCACAGTTCGCGCGACCACGGGCCGCCGATGTCGACGACGCGCACGACGTCACCGTACTTCTCGCCGAACAGCGCCATGGCACCGAGCGCTTTCGCCTCGGCAATGGGCAGTTCCCGGGTGGTCACCGGCAGGTTGTCGCGAATGGCGTTGTTGGAGATTTCTTCAATCTCGGTGCGAGTCGCCGGCGAGAGCGCCTGGTTCCAGGAGAAGTCGAGGCGAAAGAAGCCGGCCTTGTTGTACGAACCGGACTGGTGCGCGTTCGGGCCGAGCACCTGGCGCAGGGCCGCGTGCAGCACGTGCGTGCCGGAGTGCGCCTGGCGGGCGCCGCGGCGCCAGTTTTCGTCGACCACGCTCGTGGCGCGCTCGCCCACGCCGACCTCGCCGGACTGCACGAGCACTTTGTGGCTGATCAGACCCTTAACCGGCTTTTGTACGTCGAGCACCTTGAGCTCGTAGCCGGGGCCAACGATAAGGCCGGCATCCGCTACCTGCCCGCCCGCTTCGGCCCAGAGCGCCGTCTCGGCGAGGATGACCTCGGCTGTTTCTCCGGCAACGGCGCTCGTCACCGACTCACCATCGACGATGAGACCGAGCACGCTGGACTCGTTCTGCAGGTCCTCGTAACCGGTGAACACGGTCTCGCCAAGGGCGCGGAACGCGCTGTAGACCCCGAGGTCGGCCAGGGTGGTCTTCTTGGACTTCGCATCAGCCTTGGCCATGGTGCGCTGCTTGGTCATGAGCACGTCGAAGGCGTCACGGTTGACGCTGAGGCCGGCTTCCTCGGCGATTTCGAGGGTGATCTCGATCGGAAAACCGTAGGTGTCGTGCAGCAGAAAAGCGGTCGGTCCGGCCAGTTCGGTCTTATCGGCCTTCTTGGTCTTGGCCACGGCGAGGTCGAGCACCGCGCTACCGCTCGCGAGGGTGCGCAGAAACGTCTCTTCCTCGGCGAACGCGGCCTGGCTGATGCGCCCGAAGTCGCTCTTCACCTCCGGGTAGGCGGCGCTCATGGCGTCGCGGGAAGCCGGCAGTAGTTCGGGCATGCTCACGGTGTCGACGCCGAGCAGGCGCATGGCGCGTACGCTACGCCGCAGCAGGCGGCGGAGGATATAGCCGCGACCCTCGTTCGACGGCATGACGCCGTCGCTCATCAGCATGAGCGAGGAACGCACGTGGTCGGCGACGATGCGCATGCGCACGTCGTCGGCGTGGTCGGCGCCGTAACGTCGTCCGGAGAGCGCGGCGGCCCGGTCCAATACCGGGCGCACCTGGTCGATCTCGTACATGTTCTCGACGCCCTGCTTCAAAAAGGCGACGCGCTCGAGGCCCATGCCGGTGTCGATGTTCTTCTTCGGCAGGTCGCCCAGAATCTGAAAGTCGCCCTTACCGTTGCCCTCGCCGCGCAGGTACTGCATGAAGACGAGGTTCCAGATTTCGACATAACGGTCGTCGTCGGTGGCCGGGCCACCATCGGCGCCGTAGGCGGGGCCGCGGTCGAAGAAGATCTCCGAGCAGGGGCCGGCCGGGCCGGGCTGGCCCGTGGACCAGTAATTGGAGTCCATGCCGAGGCGCTGGATGCGATTGTCCGGCACGCCGAGCGCGCGCCAGTAACGGTGCGCCTCATCGTCGTCGAGGTAGATCGTGACCCAGAGGTCGCTCTCGCGAAAGCCGTACCCGCCCTGGTCTTCCGGGGTAGTCAGCAGTTCCCAGGCGAAGCCGATGGCCTCTTCCTTGAAGTAGTCGCCGAAGCTGAAGTTTCCGTTCATTTGAAAGAACGTGCCGTGGCGCGGGGTCTTGCCCACTTCTTCGATGTCGTTGGTGCGAATGCATTTCTGCACGCTCGTGGCGCGCGGATACGGTGCCGGAACCAACCCGGTCAGGTACGGCACGAACGGCACCATGCCGGCCACGGTGAAGAGAAGGGTGGGGTCGTCGCTCACCAGGGAAGCGGACGGCACAACGGTGTGTCCACGATCGGCGAAGAAGTCGAGCCAGCGCCCGCGAATGTCAGCAGTCTGCATGGTGTCCATAGCTATTGAAGTGCATGAGTGAGGTGGAGCGTGGTGCCCTTTTTAAGCGGATGCTCAGGACGCGCTTGGTGCCGGCGCGTCGCCAACGGCATCCGCAACGTCACCGAGCGCTGCGTGCAACTCGGCCTCGCGCTGCCGATACCCCTCGGAGATGGCCTCGCCGAACTCGCGCGCCTTGGTGTCAAGTTCGGTGAAGAACTGCTTACCCTGCTGAGTCTTGTTGACCTCGTGGGCAACGACGAAGCCAGCGGCCACACCGATGACCAACCAGATGACGTTCTTCATGGCACTTCTCCCTGAATCTGCGCGGCCTGTGCTTTCAGTCAATAGAACCGAATTGAATGGAGCCTGGCACCGCTAGCCGCAGCTATCGATAAGTCGGGCGCGAGAATATCAACGCCGTCTCCAGCGTAGCCGGTCAACCCCGATTTCGCCCCGACCCCGCCCGCCCGCCACGAAAGGCGGCTCGCACGCCGGCCGAGAATCCGGCGAGCTTGATCAGCGGACCGCCGACGGTGGCCGCGAACAGCGCGACGAGCGCTGAGACGTTACCGGTGACATCCGCTACGTTGCTGGTGATCGTGTCGACCCTCGCCAGCTGCTGATTCGTGGATCGGATGGTTTCGGTCGTCTCGGCAAGCATCGGGGTGATTCCCTCGCTGAGATCGTGGATGGCCGCGGTGGTTTCATCGAACACCCGGCCCAGCTTGACCAGTGGAACGGCGATGACCGCCACCAGAATCGCGAATACGCCGGCGGCGATCAGCCCTGCAATATCTCCACCCGACACGGTGACTCCACTCAGATCAATGGGCCCCTGGGACGCCCGGGAATACAAAAAAGGGCGGATCACCCAGAGATGATCCGCCCTTCAGCGTACCGGTCAAAGACCGGTTAACTAACTATCCAACCGCACAGGTTAGCGAGCTGCGTAGTACTCCACGACGAGCTGAACTTCACATGTCACGGGGATCTCGATGCGCTTCGGTGCGCGCACGAGGCGGGCCTGAAGCTTGTCGAGCTCAACCTCGAGGTACGGCGGGAGCTTGGGGAGCAGGTCGACGTGTCCGCCGGCTGCTGCAACCTGGAAGGGCTCCATGCCCTCGCTGCGAGCCTTGACGTGCATGAGCTGGCCCGGCTTCACGCGGAAGGAGGGCCGGTCAACGAGCTCTCCGTCAACGAGGATGTGACGGTGCACGATCATCTGGCGAGCCTGGGCGGTGGTGCGGGCGATGGCTGAACGCACGAGGAGGGCGTCGAGACGGGTCTCGAGGATCTCGACGAGGTTCTCACCGGTCAGTCCCTGACGACGACGAGCCTGCTCGAAGGCGATCTTGAGCTGGGCTTCGCGAATGCCGTACTGGGCGCGTAAGCGCTGCTTTTCGCGCAGACGAACGGCGTAGTCCGAATCGGTCTTGCGCTTGGTGCGGCCGTGCTCACCGGGTGCATAGGGGCGCTTCTCAAGGAAGCGGGCTGCCTTCGGCGTGAGGGCAATGCCCAGCGCGCGCGAGAGGCGAGTTTTACTGCGGGTACGTGACTTGGTAGACACGGTTTCCTTTCAATCGGACTCAATAACAGGGATACCAGGGCGAGTGCGTCTTTTCAGCACAGTGTCTAATCGACACAGTCGTCATGGGAGATCAGAGGATTGGGTGCCATGGGACGTTCGGCTACAGAACGAAACCCCTCCAAACTGGAAACGGACGCAGCCGCATGCCGAAACCAGTTGTAGGCAGAGTCAAGGTTAGCACAGCGGATGCCCTGCTCAGGCTCTGCAGACCAGCGCGAGTTCCCGATGCGGGCAGCGTCGGTCGCGAGCCCTCTCGGGAAAACTGGATGCGCATTTATTCGTTGCGGACTATACGGCGGATTTTTAGGAGGCGGGCGGAGATATCGCGCTCGTGGCCGTGCTCGGTCGGCTCGTAGTAGCGGGTGGATTTCAGCTCCGTTGGAGGGTATTGCTGGGTGACCACTCCGAGCGGGTCATTGTGCGGGTAGACGTAGCCCTTGCCGTGGCCGAGGCGTTTGGCGCCGGGGTAGTGCGCGTCGCGAATGCCCTTGGGCACGCGGCCCATCTTGCCGGCGCGGACATCCGCTATGGCAGCATCGAGCGCCATGTAGGCGGCGTTCGATTTGGGGGCCGTCGCGAGGTGCACAACGGCCTGGGCGAGCGGGATTCGCCCCTCAGGCATGCCGATCAGCGCGACGGCATCGGCGGCGGCGACGGCGATCAGGAGCGATTGCGGGTCGGCCATGCCGATGTCTTCGGAGGCGAGGACGATGATGCGGCGGCAGATGTAGCGCGGGTCTTCGCCGGCCTCGATCATGCGGGCCAGGTAGTGCAGCGCCGCGTCGACGTCACTGCCGCGCACCGATTTGATGAACGCGCTGATTACGTCGTAGTGCTCGTCACCGTTGCGGTCGTAGCGCAGCAGTGCACGGTCAACGGCGAGCGAGACGATGTCGGTCGTGATGACAGGCTTGCCGGTCGCGCCGGGTTCGAGCGTCGATTCCGCCGAAACGGATGCCGCCTCCAGCGCCGTCAGCGCCCGCCGCGCATCCCCCGAGGCCAGGCGAATGATCGCGCCGCGAGCCTCGGCCTCGAGTTCAAACCGGTCAGCGAGGCCGCGCGAATCGGTGACCGCACGATCAACGACGATCCCGAGGTCGTCGTCGCTCAGAACTTCGAGGGTGAGTAACAGTGAACGAGACAGCAAAGGGGAAATGATCGAGAACGACGGATTTTCGGTCGTCGCGGCGACCAGGATGACGACGCCGTTCTCGACCCCTGGCAGGAGGGTGTCTTGCTGAGCCTTGGAGAAGCGGTGGATCTCATCGAGAAAGAGCACCGTCGCGAGACCGTAGAGGTCGCGGTTGGTTCGGGCGTCTTCCATCACCTGCCGCACGTCGCGCACGCCGGCCGTCACAGCAGAGAGTTCAACGAAACGACGTCCGGAACTGTGCGCGATCGCCTGCGCGAGCGTGGTCTTGCCGGTGCCGGGCGGTCCCCAAAGAATGACCGACACGCTGCCGCGCTCCCCCGTCTTGTCGCTGGCCAGACTGACCAGGGGCGACCCCGGGGTGAGCAGATGACGCTGGCCGGCCACCTCGTCCAGGGTTTTCGGGCGCATTCGTACGGCGAGGGGGGCCTGGCCACTCCGCAGACCCGGTTGAGCATCCGACATTCCTCCAGCGTAGTTTGTGCGTAGAGTTCTACGAGGTCGGGAGCGTTGGCGCCCGACTGCTTTTGTCCGGTCGTCGCCAACCCCGACGGCCCTGGAGGGGTTCCAAGTGGCTTCGAATTACAAGCTCGAGCGTGCAGCACGTGAAGAGCGCGGACGTGTTCGTTCCTACCAGGCCCGACGGGCGGTGCACGAGCACCAGTCGAAGCGGCGTGTGCGGGACAACCTGATCGCCGGCGGGGGGCTGCTCGTCGTACTCACATTGATCGTGGTGGCGCAGGTCTTCTACTTCAACGGCGGACCAGGTACTCCGGAAGCGACCACTGCGGCCACCGACACCCCGACCACGACGCCGACGGCTGCCGCCGGTGCCAATTCGGGTGTGGTGCCCGCCAGCACGCTGGCCGAAGGTCGAACCTGGACCGGCACCATGACCCTCAATGACATTCCGGTGGGAATCGAGCTCGACGGCGCCCTGGCGCCGCAGGCGGTTTCGTCGACCATCAGCCTCGTTCAGACCGGGTTTTACGACGGCCTCACCTGCCACCGTCTGACGGTGGAGGGCATTTTCGTGCTGCAGTGCGGCGACCCGGTGGGCGATGGCACCGGCGGCCCCGATTACAGCTACGGACCGGTGGAGAATGCACCGATCGACGACGTGTACCCAGCTGGAACCCTCGCCATGGCACGTTCCGGCAACGACGGCTTCTCCAACGGCAGCCAGTTCTTCATCGTCTACGAAGACAGCACCATCCCCGCCGACAGTGCGGGCGGCTACACGGTGCTCGGGCGCGTCACGAGTGGCCTCGACCAGATCAAAACCGAGATCACGGATGCCGGAATCACGGCAGGCGGCGCCTCGCCCGTCGTACCGACCACGATTACCGGCATAACAGTTCAGTAGGATCGATCGATCCCCCTGCGCTATTGCAATAGGCTTATCAGGGTATTTCCTGGCTCCGCATTTTTTCTTCCCGCGGCGCCCACACAACAACTCAGCAAAGGTGAGGCTCTTGACTACGACAGATCAGCAACCATGGGGTCGCGTAGACGAAACCGGCACGGTTTACGTGCGCGAGGCGGATGGCGAACGCGCCGTCGGCCAATACCCGGATGCCACTCCGGAAGAGGCCCTGGCCTACTTCGAACGCAAGTACGTTGAACTCAATGGGCAGGTCACCCTGCTTGAGCAGCGTGCGAAGGGTGGCGCTCCGGCCGCAGACGTGGCCAAATCGGTGGCCAATCTCACCGTCGCCGTTGCCAACGCCAACGCCGTCGGCAACCTGGCCGCCTTGGCAGAACGCCTCGGCGCGCTCGGCGGAGCCGTCACCGAACTCACCGAGCAGCAGAGCATCGAGACCAAAGCAGCATCCGCTGCCGCCGTCGCCGAACGGGCCGAGATCGTGACCGAGGCCGAGCGCCTCGCCGCCGAAGATCCGGCCAAGACGCAGTGGAAGCAGACCAGCGCTGCCCTCGACGCCCTCTTTGCGAAGTGGCAGGCGCACCAGCACGATGCCCCGCGCATTCCCAAGGGCGAGGCCAACGACCTGTGGAAGCGCTTTCGGGCGGCCCGCACGACGATTGAGCAGAACCGCAAGGCGTTCTTCGCCGAGCTCGACAGCGCGCACAAGGACGTTCGCACCAAGAAGCAGCACCTAATCGAGCAGGCTGAGGCGCTCGCGCCGCAGGGTGCCGACGGGGTGTCCGCCTACCGCAAGCTGCTCGACGAGTGGAAGCAGGCCGGCCGCAGCGGCAAAAAGCAGGACGACGCCATGTGGGCGAAGTTCAAGGCCGCCGGCGACGTGCTCTACTCCGTCAAGAGCGAGGTGGAAGCTCAGGACAACGAGGAGTTCTCCGCGAACCTGGTACTCAAGCTGGAACTCCTGACCGAGGCCGAGACTCTGCTGACAACCACCGACCGCAATGCCGCTCGCGACACGCTCACGGTCATCCAGCGCAAATGGGACGTCATCGGCAAGGTTCCGCGCGACCAGGTCAAGCCGATCGAGGATCGCCTGCGCAAGGTCGAAGCCGTCGTGCGCAAGCTCGATGACGACCACTGGAAGCGCAATAATCCAGAGACCAAGGCCCGCACCGAGGGTTTCGCCGGCCAGTTGAATGACGCGATCGCCAAGCTTGAAGATGAACTGGCCACCGCTCAGAAGAGCCAGAACGCCCGCGCCATCAAAGACGCCAACGAAGCACTCGAGGCCCGCAAGGCCTGGCTCAAGGCGATGGGCCAGTAGGCACGACTGCAACACCCGGCAGGAACTATCCCCACCCCGCACCGGTGGTCATTTTCTCCACAGATCCAGGCTCCTTCGGGGGCCTGGATCTGGTTAAGGGACAGCATGGCGGCATGATGAATCCCCGGGCACCAACGCGCACGATCAACGACCTGCCCCTGGCCGAGCTGTGCAGCGCCCGGCTCGACGGGCAGGTCTTTCAACTCGCCGACTCCTGGTGTGTGATCGATGAAATAGACGGATGCTCCACACGGGCCGTCTCCGCCAGCCGGCTGGTCCCACCCCGCGCCATCGCCGAGCGCCTCACCGCCGCGTGGATCTACGGCGTCGCACCTGAGCCCCGTCGCCACCAATTCTGTGTGCTCATTGGTGCGCGCACGACGGCCGTCTGGTCACCACGTGTTCAGCTGCGCGAAATCGTGCGCTCTCCCGATGACGTGCGCACCATCGCTAATGTCCGGGTGACCACTCCCCTGCGTACCGCCGTCGACCTGGCGCGCTATCCGTCAGCGACCTCGGGGGCCGAGATCATCGCGCTTTTAGCCCGGCTGCTGCACTACGGCGGGTATCCTGAGATCTCCGCGGCCGTGCGCCTCTGCCAGCGCGGCAGCCCGGCCTATAGCGTCGTCGCCGTGGCCAGGTTCGCGGCGGTCAGCGACGCGTTGCGCTCCCTGCACCAGTCGAGCGCAGCACCCGAGAAAGCAGTGGGCGTCTAGCCGTCGTTGACCCGGTAGACGTCGTAGACAGCATCGATGCGGCGCACGGCATTGAGGACGCGATCCAGGTGGGTGGTGTCACCCATCTCGAACACAAACCGGCTGAGCGCCAGGCGGTCACTCGACGTGTTGACCGTGGCCGAGAGAATGTTCACGTGATGCTCAGACAGCACCCGGGTGACATCGGAAAGCAATCCGGATCGGTCGAGTGCCTCGATCTGGATGTGCACCAGGAACAGGCTCTTCGACGTTGGCGCCCAGTCGACCTCGATCATGCGCTCGGGTTCCTTGAGCAGGGACTGCACATTGTGGCACGCCGCCTGGTGCACCGAGACACCAGCACCACGGGTGACGAACCCGACGATCTTATCGCCGGGAACCGGCGTGCAACAACGGGCAAGCTTGACCAGAATGTCCGGGGCACCGCGCACGAGCACACCAGAATCAGTGTTCCGGGTGGTCTGCGGCCGGCCGCGGGCAGCAACCGGAAAATCGTTGCTGTCGTTGTCGTCGATGCTCTGCACCGAGGACACAACCTTTTCGAGCACGGACTGGGTCGAGACGTGGCCTTCACCGACCGCCGCATACAAGGCCGACACGTCGTCATATTTGAGTTGAGCCGCGACCTCCGCGAAGGAGTCCTGGTTCATCAGCTTCTGCAGCGGAAGGTTCTGCTTGCGCATGGCCCTGGCGATGGCGTCGCGGCCCTGCTCGATGGCTTCGTCGCGGCGCTCCTTGGTGAACCACTGCCGAATCTTGTTGCGCGCGCGGGGGCTCTTGACGAAATTGAGCCAGTCCTTACTGGGCCCGGAGTCGGGGTTCTTCGAGGTGAATACCTCGACAACGTCTCCGGTGATAAGTTCGCTCTCCAGCGGAACCAGACGGCCATTGACCTTGGCGCCCATGGTGCGGTGGCCGACCTCGGTGTGCACCGCGTAGGCGAAGTCAACCGGGGTCGCGCCCGAGGGCAGCCCGATGACGCGGCCCTTCGGCGTGAAGACATAAACCTCTTTGGCACCGATCTCGTAGCGCAGTGAGTCGAGGAACTCGCCGGGATCGGCGGTTTCGGCCTGCCAGTCGGAGATATGAGCCAGCCAAGCCATATCGGTGTCGCTCTGCGGGCCCGGGCCGCCGGCGCTCTTGCCGTTGACCTGCTCCTTGTACTTCCAGTGCGCGGCGACGCCGAATTCGGCGCGCTGGTGCATTTCGGTGGTACGAATCTGGATCTCGACCGCGCGACCGCTCGGGCCGAGCACCGTCGTGTGCAGCGACTGGTAGAGGTTGAACTTGGGGGTGGCGATGTAGTCCTTGAACCGCCCGGGCAGTGGAGTCCAGCGGGCATGAATGGAACCCAGCACGGCGTAGCAGTCCCTTACCGAATTCACGAGAACGCGGATGCCGACGAGGTCGTAGATTTCGTCGAATTCGCGGCCGCGCACGACCATCTTCTGGTAGATCGAGTAGTACTGCTTGGGGCGCCCGGCAACCTTTCCCCGAATTCGAGCGGACTTGAGGTCGTCACTGATGGTGTCGATGATCTGCTGCACGAACTCTTCGCGCTGCGGGGTGCGCTGTTTGACCAGGCTTTCGATCTCGGCGTAAAGCTTGGGGTACAGCACGGCGAAAGAGAGGTCTTCGAGTTCCCACTTGATGGTCTGAATACCCAGGCGGTGAGCCAGCGGTGCATAGATCTCAAGGGTTTCAGTAGCCTTGCGCACGGCGGATTCGTTGGGTACGAAGCCCCAGGTGCGCGCGTTGTGCAGCCGGTCGGCCAGTTTGATGATGAGTACGCGGATGTCCTTGGACATGGCGACGATCATCTTGCGCACGGTCTCGGCCTGAGTCGAGTCGCCGTACTTCACCTTGTCGAGCTTGGTGACGCCGTCGACCAGCATCGCAATTTCGTCGCCAAAGTCGGCCCGCAGGGCGTCGAGCGTGTAGTCGGTGTCTTCGACGGTGTCGTGCAGCAGCGCAGCGGCTATGGTCTTGGTGCCGATGCCGAGGTCGGCCAGAATTTGGGCCACGGCAACGGGATGGGTGATGTACGGCTCTCCGCTGCGCCGCATCTGCCCGTCGTGGGCACGCTCGGCGGCCGTGTAGGCACGCTCAATGATCGACAGGTCGACCTTGGGGTGGTTCAGCCGCACCGTCTTGATCAGGCGGTCGACGGCACCAGCGGGCTGGGCCCGAGAGAAGATGCGCGGAACCAAACGGCGCAGCGAGGCTGGAGATGGCGTCGTCGTGTCCGTCATAGTCTCACCTCTTAACTCACAGCGGTTGAAACCGCGCGGGCTGTGTTTGCGTTCCCTCAATTATGCCGGTTCGCGACGCCTCTCCCGTACGCTGCAAGCGATCTGCCCTGCCCACATGCAGCGAAACGGCCAGCCCATCGGGGCTGACCGTTTCGATCACGGAGCGAATGCTACGCGGTAACGGACTCCGCAGCCGGCGTCGAAGCCTTGGCGCGTGCCGCCAAAGCCTGCTTGTCGTGCTTGCGAATGGCGGCCTCGCCGGCGCGCAGCTGAACATACAGCGGCGAAGCGATGAAGATCGTTGAGTAGGTACCGACCAGGATGCCGATGAGCAAAGCCAACGAAATGTCGCGCAGGGTGCCAGCACCGAGCACGAAGGCACCGATGAACAGAATGGATGCCACGGGCAGGGCGGCGACGACGGAGGTGTTGATCGAGCGCACCAGCGTCTGGTTCACGGCGAGGTTGACCGACTCCGCGAAGGTGCGGCTCGAGCCCGATCCATCGAAGTTGGTGTTCTCCCGAATCTTGTCGAAGACCACGACGGTGTCGTAGAGCGAGTAGCCCAGAATGGTCAGGAACCCGATCACCGCGGCCGGCGTGATCTCGAATCCGGTGATGCCGTAGAACCCGGCCGTGATCACGAGGTCATGGAGCAGCGCGACCATGGCCGCGACCGACATCTTCCAGGTGCGGAAGTAGATCGCCATGATGATACCGGCGAGCACGAGGAACACGATCAGGGCGCGCAGCGCCTGGCCGGTGATGTCCTGCCCCCAGGTCGCTCCGATGAAGGAGGTGGCCACTTCGGTGACCGGAACGTCATAGGCGGCGGCGAGGGCGTCGCGTACTTCCGTCGTCTCCCCCTCAGACATCTGGTCGGTCTGGATCCGAACACCGTCTGAGCCGACGGTGGAGACCTTCGGAACGACGTCGGGAGCGACGCTCGCGACGGCATCCGTTGCCGTGGTCTGCGACTGACTCGTCGTCTGGGAGACGACGAATTCGCTGCCGCCGGTGAATTCAATGCCGAACACGAAACCACCGCGCAGCAGGAACGGGCCGACCAGGGCAATGAGGATCATGCCACCGGCGATCAGGTACCAGAGTTTGCGGCGCCCGACGATATTGAGCGACCGTGCCCCGGTGTAGAGGTCATTTCCGAACTGCGAGAAGCTGGCCATCAGGAATCCTTCCCGTCTGTCGATCGATCAGTACTGGTACTTACCAGCTCAGACGCCTTACGTTCGGCGATCGTTTGTCGCTTGGCCGCCTCTTTGCTCGAGGACGCCACCTTCGTCGCCGACATGGTCGACGAGGGTTCAAAGCGGGCACGGCCACGGTAAACCGCGCCGAGGGCACGAGGATCGAGGCCGCTGAGTTTGTGGCCCTCGTTGAAGAACCGGGTCTTCGCAACCAGCTGCAACATCGGGTGGGTGAACATGCTCACCACGAGCAGGTCGACGATGGTGGTGAGGCCGAGGGTCAGAGCGAAGCCGCGCACGTTTCCGACGGCGAGCACGAACAATACGGCGGCGGCGAGAAAGTTCACGACGTCAGAGGCGACGATGGTGCGGAAGGCACGCTTCCAGCCGGCCTCGACCGACGACTCCAGCCCGCGACCGTCACGCAGTTCATCGCGTACGCGTTCGAAGTACACGATGAAGGAGTCGGCGGTGATACCGATCGCCACGATCAGGCCGGCAACACCGGCCAGCGACAGACGGTAGCCCTCACGCCAGGACAGGATCGTGATGAGCAGGTAGGTGATCACGGCCGCGACTGCGAGCGAAGCAACGGTCACGAGGCCCAGCAGACGGTATTGGGCGAGCGAGTACATGACGACGAGGATCAGACCGATTAAGCCGGCGATGAGTCCGTTGAGCAGCTGCGTCGATCCCAGGGTGGCCGAGATGGTGTCCTGGCTCTGTACGGTGAAGCTGATCGGCAGAGCGCCGAACTTGAGCTGGTCAGCGAGGGCCTTCGAGCTGTCCTGGTCAAAGGAGCCCGAAATTTCCGGCTTGCCGTTGAGGATGGCTCCCTGCGTGTTGGACGGCGCCGAGATGACAGCGCCGTCGAGCACGATGGCGAATTGATTCTGCGCCCCGGTCAGGCTGTTCAGCCGCGTCGTGACGTCGGCGAACTTCGTGGTGCCCTCGCTGTTGAACACAATGTTGACGACCCACTCGCCGGTGGTTGCGCCCGACGAGGTGGTGCGCTGACCATTGGTCGCGTCGGTGATGGTGGAACCGTCAACCTCGACCGGGCCGAGGATGTACTTAATCGAGCCATCCGTTTCGCAGGTGATGAGGGGTTCATCGGCCGGCGCGACGTTCGTGGTGTTGATCGCGGCACAGTCGAAGGCGTCATACTCGGCCTGCAGGGCCGGGGTGACGTAGTTCAGGTCGCTCGCGTCGGTGGGCTCGACCGTCGGAGTCGTGGACAGGCTCGGGTCGACGGTTGCCTCCGGTGCGGGGGTCGCGGTACCGTCGGCACCGACGGTCTGGCCCGAGGGCTGACCGGCCACGAGCACGGCGCGGAATTCCAGTTTGGCCGAAGACTTGATGCGCTCCAGGGTGGCGTCATCGGGGGTACCGGGGATCGATACGACGATGTTCTGGCCGCCCTGAGTGTTGACCTCGGTTTCGGAGACTCCCGAGGAGTTGATCCTCTGGCGAATAATGCCCACGGCCTCGGTGAGCTGCTCAGACGTGACGGTCGCGCCGCTCTCGACCTGCGGGGCGAGAATGATCTGCGTTCCACCCTCGAGGTCGAGCGCCAGCTTCGGCGTCCACGACCCGTTCTGAGTGAACACGCCGAACGCGTTCAGAGCGATCAGGCCGACGATGAGCACGCCCAGCCAGGTCAGGGAACGCCAGGCCTTTTTGGCCGGAGACGACGACTTAGCCACCTATGAACTCAGCTTTCTGTTGGCGCCCACACCAGAATGTGTGGGCGCGCCGCGTGTTGCAGTACGTGCGTTGTTGGTGCGGGAGCTAGATTATGCGTCGCCCTTTTTGGGCTGTTCGGTGGTGTCGGTGTCGCTCTCGACCACGCGCTGGCCGAATTCCGGCTCAGACAGTTCCGATTCACGCAGTGAGTCGATGCTTTCAACGGCAGAGTCATCTTCGACGTCGTCGGCGACAATCGGCTCCACCACGCGAGCGATGGTCTGACGGTGGATCTCAACGATGACGCCGGGAGCGATCTGAAGTTCGACCTTGTTGGCCTCTTCGTCGATGGCAATGATCGTGCCGTACATACCGAAGTTGGTCATGACGTCGGCGCCGGGAACCATGGTCGCCTGCAGGGCTTCCTGGTCCTTCTTGCGCTTGCGGCCGTTGCGGAACATGAAGAAGACGAGTACGGCCAAAACGGCCAGCATGACGAGAGTCAAAGAATCCATGGAGCGGTAAAACCTTCCGATTGCGGCGCGGGTGGCCGAAGCTTGTGGGTGAAGACCCGCCAGTAGGCCTAGAGAGAATATGCCTCTAGACAGGCGGGCCAAATTGAATTATAGGTCAAGAAGGGTCGCACTTCCCTGTGGGGTAATGCCCAGGGGCGGTGTGAGACCAAAATGTTGCCAGGCCGCGCTGGTCGCAACACGGCCGCGCGGGGTACGCGTGAGGAATCCTATCCGTACCAGGAACGGCTCGACGACCGCTTCGACGGTTTCGGACTCCTCGCCGACCGAGACGGCCAGGGTGTTCAGGCCGACCGGTCCACCACCGAATCGCGTCAGGATGATCTTCATGACTTCCCGGTCCAGACGATCCAGGCCGATCGGATCGACGTCGTAGAGTTCGAGCGCCGCGTGCACCGCGGCGATGTTGGCGCCGCCCCCGTGCACGAGCGCGTAATCGCGCACCCGGCGCAGCAGGCGGTTCGCGATGCGGGGTGTGCCCCGGCACCGGCCGGCGATCTCGGCCAGCGCGTCGCGTTCGATCGGCAGGTCGATGAGCTGGGCGGCGCGATAGAGCACCTGTTCCAACTCGCTCTCGGCGTAAAACTCCAGGTGCGCGGTAAAGCCGAATCGGTCACGCAGCGGGTTCGGCAGCAGGCCGGAGCGTGTCGTGGCCCCCACCAGGGTGAACGGGGCAAGGTCGAGAGGCACCGAGGTGGCCCCGGCGCCCTTGCCCACCATGATGTCGATGCGAAAGTCTTCCATCGCGAGGTAGAGCATCTCTTCGGCCGATCGCGCCATGCGGTGAATTTCATCGATGAACAACACCTCACCGGGAACCAGTGAGGACAGCACCGCAGCGAGATCACCGGCGTGTTGAATGGCCGGTCCGCTCGACATGCGCAGCGGCCGGTTGCCCTCGTAGGCGACGATCATGGCGAGGGTAGTCTTTCCGAGGCCGGGCGGGCCTGCCAGGAGGATGTGGTCCGGCGTGCGGTTCTGCATCGTCGCGGCGGTCAGCAGCAGCTGCAACTGCCCGCGCACCTTCTTCTGGCCGACGAATTCGGCCAGGCTCGCCGGGCGCAGCGCGCCCTCGAAGGCGAGCTCGGATTCGCTTTCGAGCGAGGGGTTGGTGAGCTCGACGCCCGGGTCCGTGGTCACGAACGGCCCGATCCGGTCGACGCAGCTGCAGACCCGGTGGCATGGTGCGCCGCCGGGCCGAGGCGGCCGAGGGCCAGCCGGAGCACAGCGGCGACGGTCGGCGGCACGGAATCGGCACCGGCAGCATCCGCCAGCTCGGTGAGGGTTTCATCGACGGCCTCAGCGGCGACCCGTTCGGACCAGCCCAGACCGATCAGGGCAGCCTGCACGCTCGCGGCGACCGAGGTAGCGCCGGGTCGGCGAGTCGGGGCGCTTTCGGCGGTGACGGCGATTTTTCCGGCGAGGGAGAGCACGATGAGTTTCGCGGTCTTGGGACCGATGCCGCTGACCTTGCGGAAGGCTGCGTCGTCGTCTGCATTGACGGCCTGCCCGATCTGGTTGGGGCTGAGCACGGCGAGCACGCCGAGGGCGGATTTGGGGCCAACCCCCGTGACGCCGACCAGCAGTTCGAACACGGCGAGTTCATCAGCCGTGGGAAAACCGTAGAGAGTAAGGGAATCTTCGCGCACGATGAGCGTGGTCGCAAGGCGCGCCTCGTCACCGATGCGCACGCCGAGGGCGGTAGCCGGCGTCACCTGCACCCCGAGGCCGACTCCCCCGACCTCGATTACCACCGTTGATGAGCTGGCGGTTGAGCCTACGGCAGACAGGACAAGGCCACGTACGGAAGAGATCACCGCTTAAGACTACGGGGCACCGCCGACACCGCTGGCACCGACCCGCGTTCGGCGGCACGCCAGGCCTTTTGCGCCGGGGTCAGCGCGGCAGGCGTTCCCGTGGCCGCTTTGACCGAGACGACGGTCGGCAGCGTGCCGCCGGAGGCGCCGGTGCGCCAGGCATGGCAGATCGCGAGGGCCAGGGCATCCGCTGCATCGGCGGGCTTAGGAATTTCGGTGAGCCCGAGAATGCGCGCGACCATGGTGCCGACCTGCTGCTTGTCGGCGGACCCGTACCCGGTGATGGCCGCCTTCACCTCGCTCGGGGTGTGCAGGGTCACCGGTAGTCCGCGCTGGGCGGCGAGCAATAGGGCCACCCCACTGATCTGGGCCGTTCCCATGACCGTGCGCACGTTGTGCTGGGCGAAAACCCGTTCGATGGCGATGAATTGCGGCCGGTGCCGGTCGAGCATCTCTTCGAGGCCCTGCGACAGCAGCAGCAGCCGCTGCTCCAGGGGCAGGTCGGGCGCGCTGCGCAGCACGGTCACGTCCACCAGGCGGGCCGAACGGTTGCCTTCGACATCGACCACGCCGACACCGCAGCGGGTGAGGCCCGGGTCGATGCCGAGAACCCGGACCGCCATCGAACTACTCGGACTCGCTCGAGAGTGCGGCCTGTACCTCGGCCGACAGGTCGTAGTTGGAATAGACGTTCTGCACGTCGTCGAGGTCTTCCATCGCGTCAATCAGGTGGAACACCTTGCGGGCGGTTTCGGCGTCGACCTCGATTTTGAGCGACGGGATGAAGGCGATATCGGCGGACTCATAGTCGATGCCGGCGGCCTGCAGCGCGGTGCGGGTGGCAACGAGGTCGCCAACGGAAGAGTGAATCTCGAAGGTTTCGCCCTCGTCGATGACCTCTTCGGCGCCGGCGTCGAGCACGGCGAGCATAATGTCGTCTTCGGTGATCGTGGGCAGGTGCTTGACCACGACGACACCCTTGCGGTGGAAGTTGTAGGCGACACTGCCCGGGTCGGCCATGGCTCCCCCGTTGCGGGCCATTGCGGTGCGTACCTCGGCGGCAGCACGGTTCTTATTGTCGGTGAGGCACTCGATCATGATCGCGACACCGTGCGTGGCATAGCCCTCGTACATGATGGTCGTGTAGTCGACCTGTTCGCCAGACAGCCCGGCACCACGCTTGACGGCGCGGTCGATATTGTCGTTGGGCACGGAGGTCTTCTTGGCCTTCTGAATGGCATCGACCAGCGTCGGGTTACCCGAGAGGTCAGCGCCGCCCAGGCGGGCCGCAACCTCGATGTTCTTGATGAGCTTGGCGAACGCCTTGGCCCGTCTGGAGTCGGTGACCGCCTTCTGGTGCTTGGTGGTGGCCCATTTGGAATGCCCGGACATACATCTCCCGTTGTTGTGCTCGAACTAGCTGTGTTCGAATGAGTTGTGCTCGATCAAGCTCTGATGATCGCTGCGAAGTTGGTGCACACTTGGTGCCGACCCAGTCTATCCCGGTGTGACTTCCAGCAGCTTGTGCAGCGTGTGCAGGTTGCGGGTGGTGGTGGTGTCGCGGTACTTGAGCTTGGCGCTCTTCTTACTGAAGGCACTCTTGATGCCGACGGCCTTGCGCACCTCCCAGTACAGCACGCCGTGGCCGAGTTCGATGCGCTCGTCAGTGGCATCGAGTTCCTTGGCGTGTCCGGCCAGCTCGCTGAGGTGGCCGGGGTCGGAGGAGAACATGACATAGGGGTGCCAGCCGTCGCGGTCGGCGTCGAACGGGTACGAGCGCACGATGCGGTCGAGCGATTCGGCGTCGACGAGCACGATCCATGCTTCGTACTCGAAGCGAGCCGTCAGGGCCGCTTCGATGCGCGCCTTGAGGGCTGCGGCATCCACTTTGCTAATCAGCGGAGTATCGACGAGCGGACTGTCGATGCTGAAGATCACATTGCCGCTCGCCAACACCGTTTTGACGTCGGTGTAGCCGAGTTCACGAAAGGTGTCGGCGAGATCGCTCATTGCGATGGTGATGCCGTTGACGTTGATGCCACGGAGCAGTGCTACATATCGGGTCATCGTTGACCACCGGTTGTCTGAGTCATGTCTGAACCCTAGCCACACTCGCGCGCGCGGCACAATTAGGCCTGGCATCAGCGGGCGGCGGCGACCATTTTCTGCAGGAAATACTGGTGAAAACGGTATTCGCCGGTGATTTCCGGGTGAAAAGAGGTGCCGAGCAGGTTGCCTTGTTCCACGGCGACGCAGCGGCCGTCGGCGAGGGTGGCCAGTGCGGTCGCCCGAGGCCCGACGGTCTCCACGATCGGCGCCCGAATGAACACCGCGTGCACGGGCTTCTCGCCGAGCGCCGGAATGTCCAGGTCAGTCTCGAAGGAAGCGGTCTGCGAACCGAAGGCGTTGCGGCGCACGGCGATGTCGAGTCCGCCGAGGCTCTGCTGGCCGTTCATACCACCGAGAATCGTGTCGGCGAGCATGATCAGCCCCGCGCAGGTTCCATAGACCGGCAGCCCGCCGCGGATGGCTGCGCGGAGCGGTTCGGCGAGGCCGAAGGTACGGGCGAGCTTGTCCATGACGCTCGATTCGCCGCCCGGAATGACCAGACCGTCGACCTGGAGCAATTCTTCCGGACGGCGCACCAGGGCGACGTTCGCGCCGAGCGCGCGCAATACCTGCGCGTGCTCACGAAAGTCGCCCTGCAGGGCGAGCACCCCGACCCGCAGACCTGCCGGTACAGCGGCCTCTGCCGGTCGGGTGCCCTTCGAGAGAATCGTCACGAACGGTCGGGCTACCAGCCGCGCGTAGCGAGGCGGTGCGGTGCGGGGATGTCCGACACGTTGATGCCGACCATGGCCTCACCGAGGCCGCGGGAGACCTCAGCGATGACCTTGGCGTCGTCGTAGAAGGTGACAGCCTTCACGATGGCGGCGGCACGCTGTTCGGGATTGCCCGACTTGAAGACGCCGGAGCCAACGAACACACCGTCAGCACCGAGCTGCATCATCATGGCGGCGTCGGCCGGCGTGGCCACACCTCCTGCAGTGAAGAGAACAACGGGCAGCTTTCCGGTTGCGGCGATCTCAGCCACCAGTTCGTACGGCGCCGCCAGCTCCTTGGCGGCAACGTACAGCTCTTCCTTGCTCAGCGAACCGAGACGACGAATTTCTCCGTTAATGGTGCGGATGTGCTTGGTGGCTTCGGAGACGTCACCGGTGCCGGCTTCGCCCTTGGAACGAATCATGGCCGCGCCCTCGTTGATGCGGCGGAGCGCCTCACCGAGATTGGTGGCACCACAGACGAAGGGAATGGTGAAGTTCCACTTATCGATGTGGTTGACGTAGTCGGCCGGGCTGAGCACTTCGGACTCGTCAATGTAGTCGACGCCGAGCACCTCAAGAATCTGCGCCTCAACGAAGTGCCCAATGCGGGTCTTCGCCATGACCGGGATGTTGACCTCGGCAATGATGCTGTCGATCAGGTCAGGGTCGCTCATACGGGCAACTCCACCCTGCGAGCGGATATCGGCGGGAACGCGTTCGAGCGCCATGACGGCTACAGCGCCGGCGTCTTCAGCAATGCGAGCCTGGGCAGCGGTGACGACGTCCATGATGACGCCGCCCTTGAGCATTTCGGCGAGTCCCCGCTTGACGCGGCTCGAGCCAACTTGTTCGGCAGAGTTTGATTGAGTCATAGCTACGATTATATTCCTTGCGCGGTGGTGATCTGGTCGGCGGCTGGTGTCGGTTGAACGGATGACCGGGGCGTGCCAGCACGCTGCCCGGCCTAGAGCAAAACTAGAGGGAAGCTGCCGTGGCGGCCGAGGGAGTCAACGCGCCCGGCCAGCCGTCGGCAATTTCGCGGCGAACGTCGCCGAGCAGGCGCGGGATGGCCTTGGTGCCAGCGATGATCGGAAAAAAATTCGAGTCCAGGGCCCAGCGCGGCACGATGTGCTGGTGCAGGTGCTCGGCGATGCCAGCCCCCGCGATACGTCCCTGATTCATACCGATGTTGAAGCCGTCACAGTTCGACACCTGGGTGAGCACCCGCATGGCGATCTGGGTGAACTCGCCGATTTCGGCGATCTCCTCCGGAGTGGCCTGGTCGTAGGTGGCGACGTGCCGATACGGACAGACCAGCAGGTGGCCGCTGTTGTACGGAAAAAGGTTGAGCAGCACGTAGGCATGGGTGCCGCGCGCCACGATCAGCGCCTTCTCGTCGTCCAGGGTCGGCGCGATGCAGAACGGGCAGTCGTCGGGGTGCGGCTGCTGCCCGTCCTGGATGTAGACCATCCGGTGCGGCGTCCAGAGCCGTTGGAAGGCATCCGGAACACCCGCGAATTCTGCATCGGTTTCGTTGGCACCCGCGCCGAGCGCGTCGGAACCGCGCAGCCGATCGGCCGGAATCGCCGGCACGCTAGGCCTGCACTTCGGCCACAGCGGGGGCGACCGGGGTCGTGCTCACCTGCGCGCGGTTCTCGATCGACTCCACGATGATGCGCACGGCCTCGTCTACCGGCACCCCGTTCTGCTGCGTCCCATCGCGAAAGCGAAAGCTCACCGCGCCGTTGGCCTGGTCATCTTCGCCCACGATGAGCTGATACGGCACCTTGGCCTTGGTGTGAGTGCGGATCTTCTTCTGCATGCGATCGTCAGAATGGTCGACTTCGGCGCGCACGCCGGCCTTCCTCAAGGTGGCGATCACGTCGTCGAGGAAGGGGCCGTACTGCTCGGAGACGGGAATACCGACAACCTGCACCGGGGCCAGCCAGACCGGGAACGCCCCGGCGTAGTGCTCGGTGAGCACGGCAAAGAAGCGCTCGATCGAGCCAAACAGGGCGCGGTGAATCATGACCGGGCGCTGGCGACTGCCGTCATTCGCGGTGTATTCGAGGTCGAACCGTTCGGGCAGGTTGAAGTCGAGCTGAATGGTCGACATCTGCCAGGTGCGCCCGATGGCGTCCTTGGCCTGCACCGAGATCTTGGGGCCGTAGAAGGCCGCTCCACCCGGGTCGGCGACCAGATCGAGACCGGAGACTTCGGCGACCTCGCGGAGCGTCTCGGTGGCTTCGTCCCAGGCTTCGTCGCTGCCGACGAACTTTTTTGGGTCTTTGGTGGACAGTTCGAGGTAGTAGTCCTCGAGGCCGTAGTCGGCGAGCAGCTGCAGCACGAAGTTGAGGGTGCTGGTGAGCTCCTCCTTCATGCCTTCCTTGGTGGTGTAGATGTGGGCGTCGTCCTGGGTCATGCCGCGAACGCGGGTAAGGCCGTTGAGCACGCCGGACTTCTCGTACCGGTAGACCGATCCGAATTCGAACAAGCGCATCGGCAGGTCACGGTAGCTGCGGCCACTGGACTTGAAGATGAGGTTGTGGAACGGGCAGTTCATCGGCTTGAGGTAATAGTCGACGCCCTGGCGGGTGACGTGACCGGTATCGTCACGTTCCTCGTCGAGGTGCATCGGGGGAAACATGCCTTCGCGGTACCAGTCGAGGTGGCCCGAGGTTTCGAACAGCGTCGACTTGGTGATGTGCGGTGAATAGACGAAATCGTAGCCAGCCTCGGCGTGGCGTTTGCGGGAGTAGCTCTCCATCTCCTGCCGAATGATCCCGCCCTTGGGATGGAATACGGCCAGGCCGGAGCCGATCTCCTCCGGGAAGCTGAACAGGTCGAGTTCGGCACCGAGCTTGCGGTGATCGCGCTTGGCCGCCTCTTCCTGACGGGCCTGGTAGGCGCGCAGTTCGTCCTTGGTGGGCCACGCGGTGCCGTAGATGCGTTGCAGCTGCGGGTTCTTCTCTGAGCCGCGCCAGTAGGCGGCGGCCAGGCGGGTGAGTGAGTAGCCGTTGCCGATCATGCGGGTGTTGGGCAGGTGTGGGCCGCGGCAGAGGTCCTTCCAGACTGTTTCCCCGGTCTTCGGGTCGACGTTGTCATAGATGGTCAGTTCGGCGCCGCCGACCTCGACCGACTCGTCGTCGGCGGTCGGGCTGTTGTTGGCGGCAGCGTCGCCCTCACCGGGACCGCCCTTGATGCCGATGAGCTCGAGCTTGTAGGGTTCGGCGGCCAGTTCGGCGCGGGCTTCGTCGTGGGTGACGACGCGACGCACGAACCGCTGGCCCTGGCGGATGATGCGGTCCATCGCCTTTTCGAGCGATTTGATGTCCTCGGGGGTGAACGGGTCGGCCACATCGAAGTCGTAGTAGAAGCCGTCGGTGACGAATGGGCCGATGCCGAGGCGGGCGGCCGGGTTGACGGTCTGCACGGCCTGGGCCAGCACGTGGGTGGCCGAGTGGCGCAGAATATTTAGGCCATCGGGAGAATCTATGGTGACCGGTTCGACAGCATCCGTCGGCAACACGGTGGCCGCCAGATCTTTCAACTCACCGTTGACGCGCATTGCGACAACGGATCGGTCGGTGAAAAGCGCAAAGCCGTCAGCCACGTGTACTACTCCCTGTTGTTTGCCTACCCGTCAACTTTAGCGGCGTGCGCCGGGCTGATCGTCGGTTGAGCGACCGAGAGACCGCGATAGCGCTCGCACGCCCTACAAACCGAGCCGATATGGGAGTACTTTGTCCGTGATTTGGGGGTCCGAGCACCACCGACCGCGAAGAAGCGAGCCATGACACTTTTACTGCACCCAACCCCAGCCGCCCGCAGCGGCGTGAAGCGTTCCTGGCGCCTGCCCGCACTGGTGATTGCGTCCGTGCTCGGTGCCCTGATCGTCGCACCCGCCGCATCGGCAGCAACGGATGCCCCGGCCCTTTCCACGGGGCGGGGCACGGTCAGCATTGAGGCTGGCACCTTTGACTTCTACTTTGCCGGCCAGGCGGCATCCGTTTACGGCGAGATCTCGGCCGTTGCCCCCGCCACTGCCGTTCCGACGGGAAGTGTGCGCGTCGTGTCGCTTGAGCCCGGTAACCGCACCGAGACACCCGCGCTCCTGCCGAGCGACACGGCCGGCATCTTCTTCTCCGATGCCTACCCCAGCAAGGCGGGCACGCGCCAGTTTCGAGTGGACTATCTCGGAGATAGAAACTTTGCCCCGGCATCGAAAACCTTTGACTACTTCGTGCCGACCGGACCCGACACCAAAACGACCCTGACCGCGACGCCGTCCGGCACCATCACGGCCGGTCAGCGCATCACCTTCACCGCAGACGTCACGGACAGTCAGGGCCGCGCCCTGGACGGTGATCGTTCCAGCGAAGAGATCACCTTCTTCGACAATGGCCGACCGCTGGTCGGCGACCAGGTATTCGGCGAGTGGCATTCGACGATCACGACGACGAGGTTGTCCGTGGGGGTGCACCGAATCACGGCGGAGAGTTTCGCCGTCTTCTACAACCCATCGACCTCACCAACAGTGGTTGTCACGGTCGTGGCGAAGCCGGCCAGGGTAAGTCGAACGCTGACCGTCATGCCCCGGGGTGATGTGCACGTGGGAACGCCCGTCTCGGCCACAGCGACATTCACGTCAGCGGCCGGAACGGTGACCGGGTTCGTGCAGTTCTATGACGTGACGACCAAGGTCGGCCAGCCGGTAGCGCTTTCGAAAGGTTCAGCCACGTTCAAGTACACGTCATTGAAGGTAGGCACGCACGCGCTCGTGGCCCGCTATCTGGGTACGACGAAGTACGCTCCGGCGTTGGCCCTGCCGCGATTGGTGCGGGTTATTCGGTAACGGGAGAGGGTGAGAGTTCAGCGTCGCTGAACTCTCACCCTCTCCCGGCGACCTGGGCGCGGCATCCGCATTCGCGGGTTGGCAGACGCGCAAATCAGGCGCTGACCTAAACCGACTCCGACGAACGTTCGATCACGAAGTCGGCACCGGGATACACGATGCTCTCGTGCCGGTCGTCGAACAACACGAGGTACGGCGGCCCGCCGTCGATCCCGCGAACCTCGAGTATCTCGCCGCGACGGTCCGGACGTTCCACCGTTTTGCCGCGAATGACAATCCGATCTCCCTCTGTGGCGCGCATTGCACTCACCTCCTGCGCGCAAAACTACGCGGGCAGTGGATGCTGCACAAGGGCACACCAGCCGGCGTGTTGCCCAGATAGTGCACGGCCGGTTTTGGGTACAAAAAAACCCCGGCTGACCGGGGTTTTCATGTTTCTTCAAATGCTGTGTGGGCGATACTGGGATCGAACCAGTGACCTCTTCCGTGTCAGGGAAGCGCGCTACCGCTGCGCCAATCGCCCAAGATTCTGGGAATTACGGTGTCTCTGCAATACAGTTCTCGGCGAGTGCACCAGGAATTGAGGTGGATACGGGATTCGAACCCGTGTTAACGGCTTTGCAGGCCGCTGCCTCGCCTCTCGGCCAATCCACCAGTTGGGTTCATACCAAACGAATTGGAACCGCACCCAAAGGTGCGATTCCAGTTCATTCGAGCGGATGACGAGATTCGAACTCGCGACCCTCACCTTGGCAAGGTGATGCGCTACCACTGCGCCACATCCGCAACTGTTCGCATTTCTGCGTACTCAGAGACTCTAGCTGAATAGCCAGACGGAAACCAAACCGAGGCTTTTACGGCGTGTTGCGCCGGGTGGCGTGGGTGGGGTGCGGGCGGCACGGGAGTTGCGCCAGGAGTAAGCGCGCTGGCCACAACCCGCGCGCAACACGCTGCGCTGGACCTGCGCCAGTTCCGCCGTCTCCCGCGCAGCGGCGAAGCTCCCGCGTGACGTGGCTGTGCCGTCGAGCTGGTGCGGGGGTGGTCCGCGCCACACCGAGAGCGGCGTCGATGTGCGACGACCCGCCAGTCTGGGCTAGTATCAAAAGTCGCACCAGCAACTTTGGTTTGTGGTGTGAGTGCAATTGGGCGATTGGCGCAGCTGGTAGCGCGCTTCCTTCACACGGAAGAGGTCGTGGGTTCAAGTCCCGCATCGCCCACCGCGAATACACGAAAAGCCCCGAGAAATCGGGGCTTTTCATGGTTAAGTCGCCTGATTCACGCCGTCCTCAGGCAGCAACGTTGACCACGGCAACCCGGGCGAGGCGGGCCTTCGCAGCGTGCTCGACCAGATTGGAAACGTACTGAAGAACCGGCCTGCCATTCAATTTCACGTATTCGAGTTCAATGACGTGGTCAACTCGCGATCGCGTAACCAGCGGAAACTGCGCCGTCAGCCGCTCGATAATTTCGTGGATATTCTGCCGTTCCGTGCGTTTCTCCATGGAACCAGTGTCCAGCGGCCCATCTCGCTTACGCACCCCCTGTGCGTGTTCCTCCCGAACCACGCCGTCGCACGGTGGCATTTGCTCGCCGCCCCAGCTATCCAGGGCTGCTCGGCAGACACCTAGTCTGAGACGCATGGACCTGCTCCTCGACATCTGGCAGCGCATGACGACTCCGCACGCCGCGCTCGCCCCCCTCACCGCGTGGCTGACCGTGGCGGCGGCCGCGGCGATCGTGTTTTTTCCGCCGGTATGGCGCCTGGCCCGGCACGCCATCACCATCGTGCACGAAGGCGGCCACGGAGTCGTCGCGGTGGTCTGTGGGCGGCGGCTGGGCGGCATCCGCTTGCATTCGGACACCTCAGGACTCACCGTGAGCCGCGGTCGCCCGAGCGGGCCGGGCATGATCTTCACCCTATTGGCCGGTTACCCCGCCCCCGCGCTGCTCGGCCTTGGCGCTGCCTGGCTGCTCAGCCGGGGGTACGACCTGGGATTGCTTTGGGCGCTGCTCGCGGCGCTCGCGCTGCTGCTCGTGCAGATTCGCAACTGGTTCGGGCTCTGGTCGGTCGCCGTCACGGGTGCCATCGTCTTCGGTGTCTCCTGGTTCGGCACGCCGCAGCTACAGGGCGTGTTCGCCCTACTAGTCACGGCATTTCTCCTGCTCGGTGCACTGCGCACGTCCCTCGAGCTGCAACAGTCCCGGTCGCGCAGGGCCGAGTCATCGTCTGACGCCGACCAGCTGGCTCGGCTCACCCACATTCCGGGGCTGTTCTGGGTGGCCGTCTTTCTCGGCGTCCAACTGGGCTGCGTTACGCTCGCCGCGATACTGCTGGGTTTTCTTCAACCCTGAGCGCTGCCGGCAGCCAATCGTGACAGGCTTAATCACATGACAAATATTGCAATCATCGGCGGGCACGGAAAAGTTGCCCTCCACCTGGCCCGTCTGCTCACGACTGCCGGCCACGAGGTCAGCTCCCTCGTCCGCAACCCCGAGCATGCCGCCGACGTTTTGGCGACCGGCGCAACCCCCTTGCAAGCGGATGTCGAGAATCTGTCCACCGATCAGCTCACGGCCCTCCTGGCCGGCCACGACGCCATCGTCTGGTCCGCCGGGGCCGGCGGGGGAAGCGCTGAGCGCACCTATGCGGTCGACCGAGATGCGGCCATCCGCTCAATGGTCGCCGCAGCGCAGGCCGGCATCTACCGTTACGTGATGGTCTCCTATAAGGGATCGCGCGCCGACCACGGCGCCTCCCCCGACGACGGCATGTTCGCCTACTACGAGGCCAAGGCGGCAGCCGACGACTACCTGCGAGCAACCTCACTGAACTGGACCATCCTCGGACCGAGCGCGCTGACCCTCGACGCCGCGAGCGGTTCCATCATGGTGGGGTCCGACGGCACGGGCGGCGACACCTCACGCGAGAACGTCGCGCTCGTCGCCGCAGCCGTGCTCGCGAGCGACAACAGCATCGGGAAGTTCATTGAGTTCACCGACGGCGACGTTCCCGTTGGTGAGGCCATCGCCGCCGTCCACTAACGGCCCTGGGAGATCAGAACCCGAAGTCTCCACCGAAGTCGCCGCCGCCGAAATCTCCTCCAGCGTCTCCACCGGAGTCGCTGCCCGAATCGGCGTTGGTCTCGCTGTTCGCGTCGGCACCGGCATCCGTGCCGCCACCGTCCATCGGCATGAAGGAGCTGACCAGCGCCGATCCGATGACGAAACCGGCGACCGTACCGAGCAGTGATCCGCCGACCATGCTGCCAAAGCCCATGCCGTTCTGGTTTCCGAAGGTCCGGGTGAGCGTGCCCGGCTCGCGGAGCTCGGCCCGGGTCGCCGCCTGGGCCAGGTGGGCCGGCGCGGCATCCGCTGGACGCTCACTCGGTTCGAGGTTCTCGGTGAGCTGGCGAAAGAGAATATCGCGCTGTTCCTCGGTCAATTTGGAGAACGCCTCGGTGTGCACCTTCTCGATGGTCTCGGGCGGTGCGGTGCGCAGCAGGTACTGGTAGCGCTCGACGGCGATCTCATCCTCGCTGCGGACCGGACCGCTATTCGACCGCACTGGCCGATCGTCGGTGGGTGCCTGCTCCTTGCGCCCGAGCAGAAAATCAAGAAATCCCATGCTGTACTCCTTCAGTATCGTGGTCGATCAGAACATTTTTTCAGAACTTTCTGAGTACGCCCACCCGGTCAGTTGCCCCGTCCGAACCAGGTCGTCACGCCGGGCGAGTAGAGCACAGAGTCGGGAGCGCGATCGGCCAGACCGGGGAAACCGGCTGCGGCCAGCAGGCTGTCGTCAATACTCAGGAGCTCAGCACGGTATAACGGCCACGGCTCATGATGGTTGCGCAGGTGCACGATGCGACCACGGATGCTTGTGAACAGGGCCCAGCGCGCGGTCAAAAAATCGGCCAACGGGTCATCCAGCACGGCGACTGAACCCGGCCGAGCCACCACCTCGGTGTGCGCGGTCCGGTCGCGGTGGCGCGTCGCGGTGTACCGGTACTGTCCGGAATCAACCGAGAGCCGCGTGCGCGACCAGATGTAGGGCAGCGAGAACAGCGCACGCGCAGCGAGCACGGCAGCGAGGCGGCTGGCCTCCAGCGATACGAACACAACGCCGCGACGCCCCCGGGCGTCAACGGCGTAGAGGCGCACGTTTACCTCGACGAAGGTGCCGAAGTACGGAATCGGCGGGCTCCCGAGAACGGTCGCGCGATCGAGGACGAACGGGATCAGGCCCACCCAGCTCGATCCGTCATGCTCATCGGGAACCAGGCCGCTGGGCAGGAGCGGCGCGATCAGCGCAGCATCCACTCTCCAATGAAGAAACACCAGGTGCGACCAGCGCTGGCTGGCCACGGCCCGCCCGGCCAGGGGCGGTGCGATCGTGGAGATGGGCAAGGACTCTGCTGGAGTCACCGCTGTCCTTTCGGGCCGACGTCGGTTGTCGGTTCACGATACTTCAGTTTGGCGTGCCCCGCGCCTGTTGATCGGCCGGGAAAGCACGCGGGGCGCCGGCTGCGCTCAGCAATCGCGAAGGAGGCCTGTGTAACCATGAACAATACGAGATCGTGACCGAACAACACGTGCAGCATCAACTAAGGGAGACGAATGCCAGGCTCAACCGTGCTCGACCTCCTGCTCATTCTGTTGTTGGTCGTCGCCCTCGTCAACGGCTACCGCAGCGGTCTGTTGCGCAGCCTGACCGGCATAATCGGCGCGGTCGCCGGTGGATTCGCCGCCTTCTTCGTGGTACCGCTGGTCGGCGGCTGGATTCCCGCGCCGGAATGGCGCACCCCCGGCACGATCGCCGTGGCCGTTCTGCTCGTACTCATTGGACACTCGGTCGGTGCTTCCGCCGGCAGCATGGTCGGCCGCAAATCGAAGCGTTCCCCGCTCGGCACGATCAACCGCGTACTCGGTGCAGCCTTCGCTGCGGTCGCCTCGGCGCTCGTGGCGTCGATGGTCGCGTTTAGCATCGGTGCACTGGGTATACCATTCCTCTCCCCCGCCATCGCTGAATCTACCGTGGTGTCTCGCATCGACTCGGCGACCCCTGACCGGGTCAAGGCCCTCCTCGCGCAACTTCGCTCCGTTGCGGTGTCCCAGGGTCTGCCGCGCATCGTCGACGCCTTCACCGGCCCGACACCGGATGCTGCCCAGGCCGACACCAGCAGCCCGGCCCTGGCCGTGGCCGCGCAGTCCGTCGTACGCATCACCGGAACGGCCTACGCCTGTGGCCAGAGCCAGTCGGGCAGCGGATTCGTGGTGTCCGACGGCCGCGTCATCACCAACGCCCACGTCGTGGCCGGGGTGAACCAGCCCGTGATTGAGACGCCGTCCGGTGAGGCTTTGGCCGGGGAAATCGTCTACTTCGACCCGGTCGATGACCTCGCCGTCATTTCGGTGCCTGGACTCGGCGCAGCCCCACTCACTGTCGGCGCCGATCTTTCCGCGGGCAGTGGCGCGGTCGCCGACGGGTACCCCTTCGGCGGTCCGTACGTCTCCGACCCGGCCCAGGTTATCTCGCTCGGCACCATCAGCGTCGCCGACATCTACGGCCAGGACCCGACGCCGCGCCAGGTGTACACCGTGGCGTCCGACGTGCAGCAGGGCGAGTCTGGCGGTCCGCTGCTGAACGAGTCCGGCCTCGTCGTCGGCGTCATCTTTGCCAAGGCGTCCAACACCGACAATGTCGGCTACGCCCTCGCGCTCGATGAGGTTCAGCCGGTCATCAACGAGGCACCGGGCCGGAACGCCCCGGTCTCGTCCGGCACCTGCGTTCGCGGCTGAGTCAGCGGCATCCGCTCACCCGCAGTTGCGGCAAAGCTATTGATTGTCGGCAGTCACGGAAGAGCCAGCGGCATCCATTCGCCGACAGTTCGGTGAGTCAGCGGCGGGTTCACCCGCAGTTGCCGGTGAACCCGCGGCATCCGTTCACCCGCCGCATCCGTTCACCGGCGGCACCGTGGGCGGTTACGCAGAAAGGCGGTACCGAAGCGGATGATCCCGCTTCCGTACCGCCCGTTACCCGACCAGTCGGGACTGTTCAGAGCCTAGACACGCTCGAGGGCGTAGCCCTCTTCGCCGTGCACGCTGGTGTCGATTCCGGCCAGTTCGTCTTCGTTCTTGATGCGGAAACCGATGGTCTTCTCGATCGCGAGACCAAGCAGGTACGCGATGACGAAGGAGTAGACGAGGACCGAGAAGGCCGCGATAGCCTGCACGGCGAGCTGACCGAGGTCGCCACCGGTGAACAGGCCAGTACCGATGGCGAAGAAGCCGAGGTACAGGGTGCCGATGATGCCGCCGACGAGGTGGATGCCGACCACGTCGAGCGAGTCGTCGAAGCCGAGCTTGAACTTGAGTTCGACGGCGAGGGCGCAGACGGCACCGGCGACGGCACCCAGCAGCAGTGCCCAGCCGGGCTCGAGGTTGGCGCAGGCCGGGGTGATGGCGACAAGTCCGGCAACGGCACCGGATGCTGCACCGACCGAGGTGGCCTTGCCGTCCTTGAACTTCTCGACCAGCATCCAGGCGAGGATGGCCGCTGCGGTGGCACCGAGGGTGTTGACGACGATGATGCCAACGTTGGCGAGGCCGTTGAGCCATTCGGCGCCGGCGTTGAAGCCGAACCAGCCGAACCAGAGAATGGAGGCACCGATGAGCACGAGCGGCACGTTGTGCGGCTTGGTGATGCCCTTCTGAAAGCCGACCCGCTTGCCGAGAACCAGCGCGAGGGCGAGAGCAGCTGCACCGGCGTTAATGTGCACCGCGGTGCCGCCGGCGTAGTCGATGACGCCCGGGAGGCTCAGCGTCTCACCCAGTTTCATGATCCAGCCACCGCCCCAGACCCAGGCAGCGACCGGGAAGTAGACGAGGGTCGCCCAGACGCCGGCGAAGATCATCCAGGACCCGAACTTGGCCCGGTCGGCGACCGCGCCACTGATCAGGGCAACGGTGATGATGGCGAAGGTGGCACCGTAGGTGGCACCGAGCAGATCGATGCTGCCGGTCTCGCCCATGGCGAGCTGGCCCAGGCCGAAGTCCGAGAACGGGTTTCCGGCGAATTGAGTGGGGCTGCCGACAGCGCTCATGTTGAAGCCATAGAGAATCCAGAGGACGCTAATGAGACCCAATGCGCCGAAGCTCATCATCATCATGCTGATGACGCTCTTGGCCTTGACCAGTCCGCCGTAGAAGAAGGCGACACCCGGTGTCATAAACAACACCAGTGCGGTGGCTGTCAGCCCCCATGCGATGCTTCCGGTATCCATAGATTGTCCTCACGCGTCTCGAATGTGCAGGGTGTAACGCGAAGTGAGCCACCTCGGATACGAGTCAAGTATCTGAGGTGGCTGTTACAACAAACGTTCCGACGTGTTTCGTGCCGGTTACGAGCCCGAGTGAATTGTTAACGCCACGTTTCGTGCCTCGTGCGCGGTAAATGTGCGCTAATCGGTGTGCGGCGGTAGCTCACCGGTGGTGAGGGCGACCATACGCGACTGGGAGCGCTGGTATTTCTTGCGGTAGCCGCCCGCCATCATTTCGTCGTCGAACACCTCGTTGAGTGGGCGCCCGCTCGCGACGATGGGAATTTCAGCGTCGTAAACGCGGTCGATGAAGGCCACCAGGCGAAGGGCATCCGTTTGATCGGTCAGCAGGTACACCCCGCGGATGGCGATGACCTCGACGTCGCGAATGACCTTGACGTACTTGGAGGGATGCACGGTGCCGAGGTGGCGCATGAGGGCACCGAAGTCGTCTTCGGTTACCTTCGAACCGCGCTGAAGGAGGGTATTCACCAGGTGTTCGCGCGCTTCGGGTTCGACGGAGACGGCCTGGCCGGACACGTTGCGACGACGGTAGTCGAGCCCGTCGATGCGCAGGGTCTCGAAGTTGGCGCTCATTGCGGAAATCTCCCGCAGAAAGTCCTGCGCGGCGAACCGGCCCTCGCCGAGCGAGTTCGGCGGGGTGTTCGACGTGGCGGCTACCCGGGTGCCGGTGGCGACGAGTTCGCCGAGCAACCGGGTCATCACCATGGTGTCGCCCGGATCGTCGAGTTCGAACTCGTCGATGCAGATGAGCTTCGCGCTGCGCAGCTCCTTGATGGTTTCCTGGTAGCCGAGCGCACCGACCAGCGCAGTGTATTCGATGAAGGTACCGAAATACTTGGGGCCGGTCGCCGCATGCCAGAGCGCTGCAAGCAGGTGGGTCTTGCCGACGCCGAAACCGCCGTCGAGGTAGATGCCGGGCAGGTCGTCCTTGGCCTGACGGCGGCGGGAGAAGAACCCGGCCGGCCGGGGGTTTACGAATTCGATGAGTTTCTCGACCGCGGTCATCTGCGACGGATAGTCATGGTCGGGGCGGTAGTTCTCAAACGAAGCGTGTTCAAACTGGGGAGGCGGCACTAGCTCGGCCACGATTTCGCGACCGGTGATCGTCGGCGTGCGGTCGGCGAGTTGCGGAACCGTGTGCTGTGCCTTTTCGTGGGCCTCTGGTGCCATGCTGAAACGCCCGTTCTCGTTCTTCGATCTGCGAAATGCGCGGTGTAACCAAAATGCGCAGTGTGCCGGCACCGCGTAGGTTTAACTGGTGGGCATCGATAAGCCTAATCCGCGGTCAACCCGACTTGCGAATGCATCCGCTGCCCACCTGGAGGTTACATGTCTGCCCCGTTCGACACGACCGAGAAATTCGCCGCCTACGCGCACCCCTCGAAACTGGTTTCCACGCAGTGGCTGGCCCAACACCGGGGCGATGCCGGTCTCGTGGTGGTCGAGTCCGACGAAGACGTGCTGCTCTACGAAGTCGGCCACATTCGCGGCTCGGTCAAGATCGACTGGCACACCGACCTCAACGACAAGGTCAACCGCGACTACATCGACGGCGCCGCCTTTGCCGCCCTGCTGTCGAGCAAGGGCATCGCCCGCGACAGCACCGTCGTCATCTACGGGGACAAGAGCAACTGGTGGGCCGCCTACGCCCTCTGGGTCTTCACCCTGTTCGGACACGACGACGTGCGCCTGCTTGACGGTGGCCGCGAGAAATGGCTCGCCGAGGAACGCGAGATGACCACGGACGCTTCGAACGTGACCCCCACCGATTACCCCGTCGTCGAACGCGACGACGCTCCCATTCGGGCGTTCAAAGACGACGTACTCGGCCACTTCGGACAGCCGCTCATCGACGTACGCTCCCCCGAGGAATACAGCGGAGCCCGCACGACGATGCCCGCCTACCCGGAAGAGGGTGCCCTGCGCGGCGGCCACATTCCCTCGGCCGCCTCGGTGCCGTGGGCTCGCGCCGCAGACACCGACTCGACTTTTCGCTCGCGCAGTGAACTCGACGCGATCTATCGGGATGAGGCCGGACTGACCGACGGCGACGACGTCATCGCCTATTGCCGCATCGGCGAACGCTCCAGCCACACCTGGTTCGTGCTGACCCACCTGCTCGGTTTCGAGAATGTGCGCAATTACGACGGATCCTGGACCGAGTGGGGCAACGCCGTCGCCGTGCCGATCGCCGTCGGCACCGAGCCGGGCGACGCCCCGGCTCCGGCACCTCGCCGATGACCGCGGACCTGCTGGCCGAGATTCGGGAGGATTTCCTCGCCCTCGAGCAGAAGGACCGACTGCTGTTGCTGCTCGAGTTCGCCAACGAACTGCCGGAACTTCCGCAGAAGTTTCAGGATCACCCCGACCTGCTCGAACGCGTCGTCGAATGCCAGTCGCCGGTCTTCATCTTCGTTGAAGTGGATGCCGATGGTTTGTTCCACCTGCACGCGACGGCTCCCCGCGAGTCACCCACCACCCGCGGCTTCGCGTCGATCCTCGCGCAGGGTCTCGACGGCCTGAGCGTGGAGCAGGTACTGGGCGTTCCCGATGACTACCCGCAGTCGATCGGACTCAGTGAGGCCGTCTCACCGCTGCGCCTGCGCGGCATGAGCGCGATGCTCGGCCGGGCCAAGCGTCAATTACGGGAGCGTGTGGCTGCGTGACGCTCGGCGCGGTCAACGCCGCGTCAACCGCGCCAGCCAGCCGGCGATTTCGGCCTCCCAACGGCCGGGGTCGTAGTTCCACAATTTGGTGTGGCGCGCCTCGGTGAACGCCACGAAGGTCACCGAGTCGGGCCGCCGGTCAGCGAGGCGGCGCGACCCGGTGACCGGAACGAAACCGTCATCGTCGCTGTGCAGCAGCAGAATGGGCCGGTGCAGGTCACGGGCGCGCGCCACGAAGTCGAGCCGCCCGAAGTCGATCGGCGCTCCGAGTCCGGTCAGCCGTTGTCCCTGCCGTGACCCCATCAGCGCGACTGCTCCGCGGGCGATCTGCCTCGGCAGCCGGCGATCGATGGCCTGTGCGGCCACGACGTCGGCCCAGTCGATCACGGGAGATTCCAGCACCACCCCGACGATCAGCGGCGCCTGTGCGCTGCGGGTGAGGGCCTGCAGGCAGATCGCTCCCCCCATCGACCAGCCCATCAGCACGACGCTGGTCGCTCCCTGGTCAGCGGCAAAGCTCATGGCCGCATCGACGTCGGCCCACTCCGTGTCGCCCAGCCCGTAGCGCCCATCGGGGCTGGCCGGGGCGTCCCCATCGTTGCGGTAGGAGACGAGCAGCGACGTGTAGCCGGCCGCTCGAAACACGGGCACCGCCCGCAGCGCCTCCTCCCGGCGTACCGCCCGGCCGTGCACCTGGATCACCCAGCGACCACCCGCAGCTGCGGCATCCGCTGGAATGAGCCAGGCAGGGGCCGGGCCAAGTGCGGTCGGGACGGCGACACTGTGCCAGGGGAAGCCGAGATCGTCGGGGCCGGTGTAGAGCCAGCCGCTGAACCGGCCGCGCCGGGCGGCCTGGAGGTCGCCGTAGTCCACAGCGAGGATACGCCGGGTGACGGTGGCGCCCGTTCGATCGGTGATCGCGCCGACGCGGGCGTGGCCGGTGTCGTTGCCAAAGAAAAAGCTATAGTCGCCCGCGAGCACCGAATCACGGTGCCGTTGCAGGGTGATCAGGCCGCGCCCGAGGTCGACCGCGAACACCCGCGTGTCATCCGCACGTTTGGCCGGGGGTGTGACGATGGTTTTGGCCATGACCGCGGCGAGAATGGCGCTGGTGGCGAGACCGACGACGGCCGCACCGGCGATGGCCAGGCCCGTGACGGCCAGGATCGGCCCCAGAATCGACCGCTGCGCAGCGTCTGCGCGCCCGTTTGGGGGCTGTGCCTCGTTCACCCGCACCTCCAACTGGTCGGCGTGCCTCACGGACAACACCCAGAAAAAACTCTAGTCTGCAGACGTGCCCGAAACAGATCAATCGCTGCCCGTGGAGTTTGCCGCGGCTTTGTCAATGATTCGTCGCGCGACGAGTCGGGCCGAATTAGTCGTCACCGAGATTTCCGCGCCGGCCCAGCTTGCACCGTACTCCTTCGCCCTGGCGGCCAATATCACGCCGATGCGACCCGGCAAAGACTCCGAGCTCGGAACCGGCCGATTCATTCTGCTGTACGACCCGGATGAGCCCGAGGGATGGAACGGTGCTTTTCGCGTCGTATGCTTTGCGCAGGCACCGCTCGAGGTAGAAATCGGACTCGATCCCTTTCTGGCCGAAGTCACCTGGGCCTGGCTGGTCGATGCCCTGAACTCCCGCAAGGCCAAGTACACCGCGGCGTCGGGAACGGCGACTAAAATAATCTCGTCAGGCTTTGGCGAACTCGCCAAACAGGGAGATGGCGCGCAGATTGAGCTGCGCGCGTCGTGGACACCCCTGGATCACAATCTCACCGCCCACGTCGAGGGGTGGGGCGAGCTGCTCTGCATGCTCGCCGGACTCCCTCCCGCTGGGGAAGGAGTCAGCATGTTGTCAGCACGCCGAGCAGCCCGTGGCTGAATCGCAATCCAACCAGACCATCGCTCTGCACCGGGTCGTGGATACCCGCGAGGCCTACCTCGCCGCCACGGCCGCCCTGGCGGCCGGAACCGGGCCGGTCGGGGTCGACGCGGAGCGGGCATCCGGTTTCACCTACTCGCAACGCGCTTATCTGATTCAGATTTACCGTCGCGGCGCCGGAACGTTTCTCTTCGACCCGCCGCCGATCGGCGATTTCAGCGAGCTGAACGAGGCCCTCGCCGACACGGAGTGGATTCTGCACGCCGCCAGCCAGGACCTCGCCTGCCTGCGTGAGGTCGGGCTTGACCCGGCACGCATCTTTGACACCGAGCTCGCTGCCCGGCTACTCGGCCTCCCCCGCGTGGGCCTGGGCACCGTGGTAGAAGAGTTGCTCGGCATCCACCTGGCCAAAGAACACTCCGCCGCGAACTGGTCAACCCGGCCGCTGCCGGAATCGTGGCTGGTCTACGCCGCCCTCGACGTGGAGCTACTGCCCGACCTGCGCGACCGCATGGTCGATCTGTTGGTGGAATCCGACAAGACCGACATCGCCGACCAGGAATTCGCCGCCACCCTGGCCAAGGAGGCCAAGGCCGCCCGCGTCGACCCGTGGCGCCGACTGTCCGGCCTGCACTCGCTGCGTGGCCAGCGCAACCTCGCCGTCGCCCGGGAACTATGGCTGGCCCGCGACGAGTTCGCCCGCGACGTGGATGTCTCCCCCGGCCGTCTGGTTCCCGACGCCTCCCTGCTCGCCGCGGCACGGGTGCTTCCCGCGACCCGCCAGGCGCTGTCCGACCTGCGCGAGTTCAACGGGCGGGCGAGTCGCAACGAACTCGACCGCTGGTGGGCCGCCATTCAACGTGGCCGCGTCACCACCGAGTTGCCACCGCTCAAGGCGAGCAACGACACCCTCCCGCCACCACGCGCCTGGGCCGACCGCAACCCCGAGGCGGACGTGCGCTACAAGGCGGCGCGGGCTGCGCTGCAGACCGTCAGCGACGAGTTGGCGATTCCCCTGGAGAACCTGCTGACCCCGGACTTTCTGCGCCGGGTGGCGTGGACGCCGCCGGAGCCGCTGGATGCGGCATCCGTCGGAGAAGTGCTGACCCAGTTGGGGGCGCGACGCTGGCAAGTTGACGTGACTGCACAATTTATAGCGGATGCTTTTGTAGCAGTTCCACAAGTTGCCGATCCCGTGTCGGATCTGGAGTCGTAGGATCCGGCAAACGATTCGGGTGGGAAATTTCACCACCCTAGGATCGAAACGACCTGACAGGTCGATTCGAATCTGATCCAACACGTACTGGAGGCATTGTGGCCGAGAGAGCAGAAGTCGTCTTTGTGGACGGGGTTCGCACCCCGTTCGGACGCGCCGGCGAAAAGGGCATGTACTGGAATACCAGAGCCGATGACCTCGTGGTCAAGGCGATCATCGGGTTGATGGAACGCAACCCGGGGGTACCCCCGGAGCGTATCGACGACGTCGCGATCGCTGCCACAACGCAGACCGGCGACCAGGGCCTGACCCTCGGTCGCACGGCTGCACTGCTGGCCGGGCTGCCGAAATCGGTGCCCGGCTTCGCGATCGACCGCATGTGCGCCGGGGCGATGACCGCGGTGACAATGATGGGGTCCTCGATCGGTTTCGGTGCCTACGACCTCGCCATCGCCGGGGGCGTCGAGCACATGGGCCGTCACCCGATGGGATTCGGGGCCGACCCGAACCCGCGATTCCTGTCCGAGCGTCTGGTCAGCGAAGACGCCCTCAACATGGGAGCGACCGCCGAACGCATTCACGACCGGTTCCCCGAATACACCAAGGAACGTTCAGACCGGTTCGCGCTGCGCAGCCAGCAGAAGGTCGCCGCGGCCTACGAAGCTGGCACGATTCAGCCCGACCTGATTTCGGTGGCGACCCGCAGCGAATCAGGGTGGGGCCTGGCGACGCGCGACGAAGCGCCGCGCCCGGAGACGACCATGGAGGGACTCGCAGGCCTGCGCACTCCCTTCCGCTCCCACGGACGGGTCACCGCCGGCAACGCCTCCGGGCTCAATGACGGCGCATCCGCCTGCCTGCTGGCCAGCGGCGCCACCGCCAAGGAGCTTGGCCTCGGCGTGAAAATGACCATGACGAGTTTCGCCTTCGCCGGCGTCGAACCGGAGGTCATGGGCCTTGGCCCCGTGCCCTCCACCGAGAAGGCGCTGCGCAAGGCCGGCCTGTCGATCACCGACATCGGCCTATTCGAGCTCAACGAAGCATTCGCCGTGCAGGTGATCTCGTTCCTCGACCACTTCGGCATCGATGACGAGGATCCGCGCGTGAACGAATACGGCGGAGCGATTGCGCTGGGACATCCACTTGCCAGCTCGGGCGTTCGCCTGATGAACCAGCTGGCCCACCAGTTCGAGCGCCACCCGGAGGTGCGCTACGGCCTCACCGCCATGTGCATCGGTCTCGGCCAGGGTGGCACCGTGATTTGGGAAAACCCGCACTTCAACAAGAAGGCAGCGAAGCGATGACCAACTACGATTCTCTCGATTTCAGCTCGCTCGTTGCGATCTCCGCTGACGAGGTCGTCACGCACTCTTTTGTGCGCGACGTGCCACTGAGTGCCGGCCGTACCCTCGCCCTGGTAACCCTGGACAACGGGCGTGACCACACCCGGCCGAACACGCTCGGCCCGGTTACCCTGCTCGAGTTCGCCGCCACTATGGACGAGCTGAAAGCTCGCGCCGGGCGCGGCGAGATACACGGCGTCGCCGTCACCGGCAAGCCGTTCATTCTCGCCGCCGGAGCGGACCTCAGTAAGGTAGCCGAAATCCCCTCGATCGACACCGGCAAGCTGCTCAGCCAGCTCGGCCACCACGCCCTCGGCAAGCTCGACACGCTGGGTGTGCCGTCGTTCGTCTTCATCAACGGACTCGCACTCGGTGGCGGGCTCGAAATCGGCCTCAACGCGGGCTACCGCACGGTCGACGCGGCCGTGCCGGCGATCGCATTACCCGAGGTCTTTCTCGGCCTGATCCCCGGCTGGGGTGGCTCCTACCTGCTGCCCAACCTGATCGGCATTGAGAATGCCCTGAAGGTCATCATCGAGAACCCGCTCAAGAACAACCGCACCCTCACCGGAGCGGATGCCCTCGCGCTCGGAATCGCGGACGTCATGTTCACGTCGGCGCGGTTCCTCGAAGATTCCATCGCCTGGGCCGACGGGGTGATCGCCGGTACCACGAAGGTGTCGCGTCCAAACGCGCCCGGCAAGATCGAACGCCTGGTCAAGTGGGACGTTGCCATCGGCATCGCCCGCAAGATGCTGGTGAACCGCATCGGTGAGGTCGCGAAGTCCCCCTACGTGGCACTCGATCTGCTGCAGGCCGCCAAGAGCGGCAGCCGCGCAGAGGGCTTCGAGCGCGAAGATGAGGCCCTGGCCGGTCTCATCGCCGGTGACCAGCTGCAGGCGAGCATCTACGCCTTCAACCTCGTGCAGAAGCGGGCCAAGCGGCCGGCCGGCGCGCCGGACAAGAAGCTCGCCCGCCCCATCACTAAGGTCGGCGTTATCGGCGCCGGCCTGATGGCCAGCCAGTTCGCGCTGCTGTTCGTGCGGCGGCTCAAGGTCCCCGTCGTCATCACCGACCTCGACCAGGCCCGCGTCGACAAGGGCATTGCGTACATTCACGGTGAGATCGCGGCCCTTGAGGCTAAGAATCGCATCTCCTCCGACGAGGCCAACCGGCTGCGCGCGCTCGTCACCGGTACGACCGACAAGTCGTTGTTCTCCGATGCCGATTGGGTGATTGAGGCCGTCTTCGAGGAACTCGGCGTCAAGCAGAACGTGTTCGCCGAGATCGAGAAGTTCGTGTCGCCCGAGGCGATTCTGGCGACGAACACATCGTCGCTGTCGGTCGAGCAGATCGGGTCGAAGCTTGCCCACCCGGAGCGGCTGGTCGGCTTCCACTTCTTCAACCCGGTCGCCGTCATGCCACTGATCGAGGTGGTCAACACCCCGCAGACCGACGAGGTCACCCTCGCCACGGCCATGGCCATCGCCGGCAAGTTACGCAAGAATGCGGTGATCACCCGGGACACGCCCGGCTTCGTGGTCAACCGCGTACTCGCCAAGCTGCTCGGTGAAGCGATGCACGCCGTCGACACCGGAACCCCGTTCGAGGTCGTGGAGGCCGCCGTGGCGCCGTTTGGGCTGCCGATGAGCCCGTTCGAGCTGCTCGAGCTGGTCGGCCTCACCGTGGGCGCTCACGTGCTCGACACGCACCATGCGGCGTTCCCCGACCGGTTCTTCGAGAGCGACAACCTGCACAAGCTTGCCGAACACGGCAAGATCCTTGAGCGGGACGGAAAGGGCCGCCGTACCGGCTTCGACAAGGGTGCACTCAAGATCGTCGCCGGCGGCAGCACCCCGATGACCGCCGAGCAAATTCTGCAGCGGGTCGAAGACGGTCTGGTCGACGAGATCAAGCGGATGCTGGACGACGACGTGGTGCACGCAGCCGAGGACATCGACCTGTGCATGATCCTCGGCGCCGGCTGGCCGTTCCAGATGGGCGGGATCACCCCGTACCTCGACCGGGTCGGCGCGAGCGAGCGGGTCTTCGGCGGCACCTTCCACACCCCCGCGATCCGCGGCATCGGTGCTGCCGTCGGGGCGACATCCGCTCAAATATAGCGAGAACGGGGCCGGGTCATAGACCGGGCCCACCTTATGGTCGCGGGCCCAGTTTATAAGCTGGGCCCGCGGACGGGGCCCGGCCCGTCCATGTTCTTAGGGCCTGTAAATCAACAACACGCGTAGTTCAGGGTTGATCTGCTGGGCTTACGGTGTAGTTCCAGTCGCCGTGGAAGTCGTGCCCGGTGAGGTGTTGGGTTTCCAGGTCTGTCATCTCACGGCCGGTGATCTTGATGCCTTTGGGGTACATCGTGTCGTCGAGTCCGGCGGTGACGGTTAGGCCGGTGCGGGCAGCCCTGTCATACACGCCGTAGGGCGTGACCTTGCCGAGTGCCCCCGTGAAGTCGTAGACGCTGGTCGCCACCGCCTCACCAGCCGGCCGGTACTCCCGACCACCGTTGCGGAAGTTGCCGACCAGCTCCTTCTTCTTGCCGTCCACACTGATCACCGGCTGCCCCGCCGCTAGGTGCTCTACGGCCGCGGCGTTGATGCGGGCGAACTGGGCATCTCGGTCCGGATAGTGGCCGCATTCGATCGTCTGGCGTCGCCCTGAAGGCTGCAGTTCTCCTCGCGCAGCAGGCCCGCCACGGTCGGGGCCGACACCGGAGCCTGTCAAATCTTTTGTGTAAGTGTTGGGAATTGGTTAGAGGTGGGGGTTGATTCGGTCGGGGTAAATCATCACGAGCTGGCTGAGGGCTTGCTTCCAATTCGT
>NZ_SOGF01000030.1:0-56072 GCF_004402355.1 Cryobacterium sp. TMS1-20-1
CGGGGACTTCGGTGCTTTCAGCTTCTCAGTTCGTTCTGTCATGACCATTAGTGTCACTCCTTCAAATAGATCCGCAACCCCTTACACAGACCATCTGACACCCTCCTCGGGCCGGTTCAGACACCCTTTAGGCCACTCTGGCCGAAATTGGCGCCAAGCCGGTCTTCGACTACGACAAGGACGAGCACGGCCAGACAACCTTCTACGAGGACCTCATCCAAGTCGGCGGCCAGTGGTACGTGAACTACATGCCCCAGGACCTTATCCACGCCCTCGACCTATACCGAAAGGACCGCAAGGCAGCCGACACCGGCGTGCCCGCCGACGAAGAAACGCCCGAAGACGACGCCATCCTCCCCAGCGACTCAAACCCCGTGCGTCAAGCCAAAGAACTGCGAGACCAGCGAATCGCCGAACGTGAAAAGTACCGCGCCAAGCCCAAGGGCAAGCGCCGGCCCGACGGCTCACGCCAATACCTCTACCCTGACCCCAAGAACTACGACGGTTTAGCCGTCGACCACAAGACCGGCGAACTCATCGAGCCCATCCGCAAGAAGACCGTCGTGATACCCGCCGGAAAAGACCCCGCCAAGGACAAAGCCCTGAAGTACGGGCAGACCTACCCCCACAAAAGTCCAGTGTGGAAAGGTTTCTACGCACTGCGCAACACCGTCGAAAGCCAGAACGCATTCATCAAAGACTCCGCAACCGAAGACATCGCCTCCCCCATGAAACGGCGCGCCCGCGGCAACACCTTCGCATCGCTAGCCGTGACACTCGCACTCGTCTCAGCCAACATCCGAAAGATTTTGACGTTCATTCAGAGCGAGCTCGCCCGAGTGCCCCTCACCACGAAGAACAAGTCCTTCGCGAGCACGTACTACTCCAGCACTGAAATCACGGCGGCAACGCCACCCACCGACACGGCGCCATCACCACCACCCAGCTAGCCGCCCGGTCGTCAACAATTCCGTTACCTGCAGTAAAAGTCGCTTCGCCCTGCCAAAAACAGGGCGAAGCGGTGTTTAACCGCCGACCGCGCGCCAATCACAGCGTTTCTTAGGGCTAGCACTCCCGAAATCGGCGCCTTAACGCAGAAAACCGGCGATGCGATCGCCGATTTTTTGTTGCCGCAAGAATTTCGTAAACTAAAGGCCGGAATTACGTGAATTCCTCGCTGCGGAGACGGAGGGATTTGAACCCTCGGTACCCTTGCGGGTACTCCACCTTAGCAGGGTGGTGCACTAAGCCGAACTATGCGACGTCTCCTTGGTGTCCGCTTGCGCAAACACACTCCCCCATCTTAGCCGTACCCCGGGCATCCGTTCTGACCATGAAAAATCACGGCCCGAAAACGGATGCCCAGGCCCGGCTACTGGTTTTCGAGCGTACGGCCCCTGGTACAGGTGTAGTCGCCAGCGGTTTGGCCGGTCACCGACTCCGACAGCACCACGCCCGGGTCTTCGGTGGCGACGGGAGCCTCGGTCGCAGTCGGATCGGCGGTCGCCGAAGGATCGGCCGTTGCCGCGGGATCGGTGGTCGCGGACGGTTCCGGCTCGGCTTCAACGGGAGCGTTCGGATCGGCCTCGGTGCCGCGCCCGGTGGTTCCGCTCAAGGTCAGCGGCTGGTCGGCGGCAACCGCCTCGAACAGGTTGTCGAAGGCCGGCTGCACGGCTTTCACCCCGCCGGTCGTACTGCCGGTCGGCACCTGCGCGAAGACAACCTGGTCGAGGTCGATGTCCTTGAGCGCGATAGCAATGGACGCGAGGGTCGTCACACTGCTCAGGCTGTCGGAGAGGCGCATGTTGGCCGTGACCGCCTTGGCCAGGGCGTACACCTTGGTCGGGTCAGAGAGCGTGTCAGCGCTCTTGATCGTGCGCACGAGCGACGACATGAACAACTGCTGGTTGTTGATGCGGGTGAGGTCGCCACCATCGCCGAGGCCGTGGCGGGTGCGCAGAAACTGCAGAGCCTCGTAGCCCTCGAGCGTGTGCTCTCCCGGGTCGAGGAAGGTTCCGGTGTACTCGTCTTCGATGCGGGTGGCCACGCAGACCGGAACGCCGCCAACGGCGGAGGACATGGCCATGACGCCGCTGAACTGCACCTCGGCCGCAAACGGGATGGAGAGGCCGGTGAGTTTCTCGACGGTCAGCACGGTGCAGGCGAGTCCGCCGTAGGTGAGCGTCGTGTTGATCTTCTGGCTGCTCATTGCGCTGTGCGACCCGCTGCCGTCTTCCTTTGGGCAGGAGGGGATGGCGACGAACATGTCGCGGGGAAAGCTGATGACCGAGGCGTTGCTGTGGTCTTCGGAGATGTGCAGCAGCATGGTCACGTCGTTGAGGTCGCCGGTGGAATCCTCCGGGCCGAACCTGGCCTCCTGGCCGACGCGACTGTCGCTGCCGACGACGAGCATGTTCACGCCCCCGTCGATGGCGCCGATCGACGGAACCGGACCGTTGCTCTCATTGGCCAGGTGCACGCTCGGTGACGCGCTCTGCACGACGTCGTAGGCGGCAATGGCGGCCACGGAGAATCCGCTGACCAGAACGACGGCCACGCTGCCCGCAATGAATTTCGCAACGGCAACCGCAGCGTTCGACTTTTTGAGCCGGCCGTGACGGGCAACAGTTTTGAGGTTCTTGGAACCGGCACTGCGGGGGCGAAGTTGGTCGCTCACTCATGTCCTCTCATCGGGTTGTGGGCTTGGGGCAGCCTGAGGCGACAATCATTGTGCGCCGGTGGTGGTGCGTTTCACTGGTGCTGCGGAGGGCGTGGGATTCGAACCCACGAGACATTTCTGCCCACCAGTTTTCAAGACTGGCTCCATCGGCCGCTCGGACAGCCCTCCCGGTTTGCCCATTCCCAGCATGAAAATGCCCTGCCGGGAAGAATTGGGCGAACTGGCCCGATTCTAGCCGATGGCAGACTGCTCAGGCTGACAGAGGTGCCTGAAAAACGGCTGGATGCGCGTCAGAGCGTGCGCAACACCGTGGCCAGGCCATCGCTGGTCACGTTGCCGGTGATCTCCGACCCGGCGGCGAGAACGTCGTCGGGCGACTCGCCCATGGCCACGCCGCGACCGAATTCGGCGGCCCATTGCAGCATGTCAATGTCGTTGCGACCGTCGCCGACGGCCATCACGCGCTCGCGCGGCACACCCATGGCCACGCGCACCCGCTCCATCGCCGTTGACTTGTTGACACCGTCGGGGGCGATATCGAGCCAGGCGGTCCACCCGATCGCATAGCTCACCCGGTTCAGCCCCATGCGCTCGACCACCTGGAGAAAATCCTCCATGTCATGGTCGGGCGAAATGACGACCACGCGGGTCGCCTGGTGTTTCAGCAGCTCGTCAAAGTCGACCCGTTCACTGTCCATGCCGATCGTGGCATCGGGAATCGGTTCGGTGTAGCGGTAAAAGCCGTGCTCGTCTTCGACCGCAAAGCGGGCCGAGCCGAGGTGCGCCCGAATCGAGGTGAGCACATCGCTCGGGTCGAAGGTTTCCACCCATTCACGGCGGTAGCCAAGCGGGGCGGTGGCGTCGCGGTGCATCGTGATGGCCCCGTTGGAGCAGACCACGTAGCGCGGCGAGATTCCGAGCCGGTCGAGCACCGGCAGGGCGGCCGCGGCCGAGCGCCCGGTGGCGAGCATGACCTCGTGGCCCTGCAAGGCGAGCCGGGCGACCTCGTCGATCACGGACTGGCTGATCGAGCCGTCTTCGTGCATCGTGGTGCCGTCGATGTCGAGGGCGACGAGCCACGGCTCGGTCGTCACCACGGAGGTCACTTCGCGCCCTTCACCGGGAGGGGCGTGAGCACCTCGAGGCCGCCGAGGTAGGGGCGCAGCGCCTCGGGGACGCGCACCGAGCCATCCGCCTGCTGGTGCGTTTCGAGCATGGCGACGAGCCAGCGGGTGGTGGCGAGCGTGCCGTTGAGGGTCGCGACCGGTGCAGTCTTGCCCGATTCGGTGCGATAACGGATGTCCAGCCGACGCGCCTGGTAGGTGGTGCAGTTGCTCGTGCTGGTCAGCTCGCGGAACGCATTCTGGGTGGGCACCCACGCCTCGATGTCGAACTTGCGGGCGGCGCTCGACCCGAGGTCACCGGCGGCCACGTCGATCACCCGGTAGCTCAGGCCGAGGGACTGCAGCATGCCCTCCTGCAGGGCCACGAGGCGATCGTGCTCGGCTTCGGCATTTTCGGGGAGCACGTAGGTGAACATTTCGAGTTTGTTGAACTGGTGCACGCGAATGATGCCGCGGGTGTCTTTTCCGCCCGAACCAGCCTCGCGGCGGTAGCACGTGCTCCAGCCGGCGTAGCGCAGCGGCTCCTCGGACAGGTCGAGGATCTCGTCTTTGTGGTAGCCGGCGAGCGCGACCTCGCTCGTGCCGGTGAGGTACAGATCGTCGGCGGGCAGGTAGTAGACCTCATCGTTGTGCTCACCGAGAAAACCGGTACCGTCCATGATTTCGGGGCGCACGAGGGTGGGCGTGATGAGCGGCACGAAGCCCGCTTCGAGTGCCCGGTCGAGCGCCATGTTCATGAGCGCGATTTCGAGGCGTGCGCCGATGCCTTTGAGAAAGTAGAAGCGGGTGCCGGAAACCTTGGCGCCGCGGGGCATGTCGATGGCACCGAGCAATTCGCCGAGTTCTAGATGGTCGCGCGGATCGAAGTCGAACACGGGGGCCTCGCCGTGGGTGCGCAGGGTCACGAAGTTGGCCTCGTCACCGGCCGGAACGCCGTCGATGATGGGGTTGGCGATGGTTTTCACGATTGCCGTGAAGCGGGCATCGGCCTCGCCGGCGATGACCCCGGCTGCCTTCACCTCGGCGGCAAGACTCTGCGCTTCGGCGACGAGGGCCTTCTTCTCCGCACCGGGCGCGGCCGCGACACGCTTCCCGAACAGGTTCTGGGCGGCCCGCAGGTCTTCGAAGGCTGTGATCGTGGAACGCCGTTCGGCGTCGGCGGCGAGCGCGGCATCCACCGCTTCGACGGAGTCACCACGGGCCCCCTGCGAACGCTTGAAGAGGTCAGGGTTTTCGCGTAACAGCACCGGATCAATCACCCGGCCAGTCTACAAGTGCGCACTGACGGGCAAACGCGGAGTCAACCCAGTAGCCTAGGCCTCGTGACCGCCTCCGAACGCCGCAACCAGCACGCCGCCGCCGTCTACAACCCGGTGAAAGTTGACCTCGCCAAGCTGCGGGCCAGCGTGGCCGCGGCCGAGCAGTCTGCCGGCTGGGGCGAAACGCAGTGGTTTGAAACGAGCAAGGATGACGTCGGCCAGGCCGCCACCAAACAGGCACTCGACGGCGGAGCCTCGATGGTCGTCTCGGCCGGCGGCGACGGCACCGTTCGCGCCGTGGCCGAGGCGCTGCGTGATTCCGGCGTGCGCATGGCCATCGTGCCGTCGGGCACCGGCAACCTGCTCGCCCGCAACCTCGATCTGCCGCTCGGCAGCATCGACGCGGCCACCGCGATCGCCTTCAGTGGCGAGGACAAGTCCATCGACCTCGGCGTCGCCAGCGTCACCACCGAGGCCGGGGCGGTCGAGGAACACGTATTTCTGGTCATGGCCGGTGTCGGCCTCGACGCGCAGATGATCGCCCACACCCGCGACGACCTGAAGAAGCAGGTGGGCTGGCTCGCCTACGTGGACGGGGTTGCGCGGGCACTGCCGAAGGCGCGGCCATTTCGCATCCGCTACAGCGTTGCCGGACGTACCGACCGGCCGGCGCAGGTGAGCGCCATTCTCGTCGCCAACTGCGGACTGCTGCCGGGAAATATTCAGTTTCTGCCTCACGCTCGCCTCGACGACGGGATTCTCGACATTGCCGTACTGCAGCCCAAGGGTGTGCTCGGCTGGCTCACCATCTGGCGACGGGTGACCTGGGAGAACGGCGTGCTGCGCCGTTCAGCGGTGGGTCGCCGCATGATTCAGACCACGGAATCCACCAATGAACGCGTCATGACGACGCTGCGCGGGGCCGATATTCGCATCGTGCTCGAGCACCCGCAGGATTTCGAGCTCGACGGCGACGAGTTCGGGCTGGTGCGCAAGGTGCGGCTGAACGCCGATGCCGGCGCGTTGATTGTGCGCGTGCCGGCCGAATAGCACGTCGGCTGTGAGGGGTCGTAAATATTTCCTCCCCCGCAGCCGGATTGAGGACGATTCGCGACTCCTCACGCCGCTGAGCGACGGGTTTCCCGCTGGCTGCGCCTATTCGGCGGGCTCCCCGGCGATCAGTCCGCGCAACCAGTCGCGGGCCTCGATGAAGATGCCGTCGTCGTAGCGCGAGGTGAACTCGATCGGGCGCTTGTCGGCCCGCGGATACGACCCGAGAAAGATCACCTTGGGGCTGAACCGGCGCAGGCCCAGCAACGCGTCGGCGACGCGTTCGTCGAGGATGTGCCCCTCGGCGTCGACGACAAAGCGGTATCGACCGAGGGAATCGCCGATCGGCCGGGACTGGATGAGGCTGAGGTTCACGCCGCGGGTGGCGAACTGCTCGAGCATTTCGAGCAGGGCACCGGAGCGGTCACTTGGCAGCTCGATGATGAGGCTGGTCTTGTCGGCGCCGGTCGGTGCGGTGAGTTCGGCGGTGCGGCCGACCAGCACGAACCGAGTGACGGCGTTGGGGTTGTCCCCGATATTCGAGGCGAGAACGACGAGGTCGTGGTGCTTGTCGATTCCGGGCGGGGCGATCGCGGCATCCGCTTGATCGGAGTTCAAGAGGGCGGAGGCAGCGGCGACGTTGCTCGATGCAGGGATGTGGCCGTGGCTTGGCAGGGTCTGTTCGAGCCAGATGCGGCACTGCCCGTAGGCGACCGGATGCGCATTAACGACCCGCACGTCGGCCAGAGTCGCGCCTGGGCGGGCGACGAGCACGAAATTCACCGGCACCAGATATTCGCCGATAATGCGCAGGTTTGGCACGCTGGCCAGGGCGTCCTGCGTGGCGGTGACGCCGCCGTCGACGGAATTCTCGATGGCGATCATGGCCGCGAAGCTGCGGCCGGAGACGACATCAGCGAAGGCCTCGCCCACGTTGTTGACCGGGCGCCAGATCTGGCCGCGCGCCTCGGGCACCTGCGCGAGGGCCGCTTCGGTAAAGGTTCCGGCCGGGCCCAGATAGCTGTAGGTGCGGGTCTGGGCTGGATTCGGCGCGTCGGGCATGGCTGACAGCCTACCGGTGGTGCCAGACTGTGCTCATGAGCGAACGCGCGGGCACCCGAGCCCTGGAATCTGACCTGATCGACGTTGATGGGCTGGTCAAGGCCTATTACGATTTGAAACCGGATGCCGGGGTCCCAGCCCAGAGGGTCGTTTTCGGCACCTCCGGGCATCGCGGGAGTTCGCTGAACACCGCGTTCAACGAGGACCACATCAGCGCCACCACCCAGGCCATCGTGGAATATCGCGCGGGCCAGGGCATTACAGGGCCCCTGTTCATTGGCACCGACCCACATGCCCTGAGCGGGCCGGCCTACACGACCGCCCTCGAGGTGCTCGTCGCCAACGGCGTGCGTGTGCTGGTCGACGAGTTCGACGACTACGTGCCCACCCCGTCGTTGTCGCACGCCATTTTGGCCTACAACCGCGGCGAGCACGGCGACCTGGCCGACGGCATCGTCGTCACCCCGAGCCACAACCCGCCAATGGACGGCGGCTTCAAGTACAACCCGCCGCACGGCGGCCCGGCCGACAGTGACGCGACCTCGTGGATCGCGGGCCGCGCCAACGAACTCATCTCGGGCGGCCTCGACGGCGTACTACGGAGCGAGCCGAGCGCCGTGGAAACCTACGACTTTCGCGGCCACTACGTGAACGACCTCGAAAACATCATCGACATGCAGGCCATCCGCACCAGCGGAATCCGCATCGGCGCCGACCCGCTCGGTGGCGCGAGCGTCGGCTACTGGGGCGCCATCCGCGACCGCTACGAAATCGACCTGGTCGTGGTCAACCCGAAGGTCGACCCGACCTGGCGATTCATGACGCTGGACTGGGACGAGAAGATCCGGATGGATCCGTCGAGCGCGTCGGTGATGGCATCCGTTGTCGCGCACAAAGACGAGTACGACATTCTGACCGGCAACGACGCCGACGCCGACCGGCACGGCATCGTCACGCCCGACGCTGGCCTGATGAACCCGAACCACTTTCTGGCCGTCGCGATCGACTACCTGTACAGCCACCGCGAAGGCTGGAAAATCGACGCCGCAGTCGGCAAGACTCTCGTCTCGTCGACCATGATCGACCGGGTCACCGGCTTTCTCGGCCGCGACCTGTGGGAGGTGCCGGTCGGCTTCAAATGGTTCGTGCCGGGCCTCATCGACGGCTCGGTGGCGTTCGGCGGCGAGGAGAGCGCCGGCGCGAGCTTCGTGCGCTTCGACGGCACCGTCTGGACCACCGACAAGGACGGCATTCTGTTGGCCCTGCTGGCCGCCGAGATTCTCGCGGTCACCGGCAAGACGCCCTCGCAGCGGTATGCGGAACTGACCGAGCACTTCGGCGCACCGTCCTATGCGCGAGTGGATGCCGCGGCCACGCCCGCGCAGAAGGCCGCACTGGCCAAGCTCGACGGCTCGATGATCACGGCCACCGAGCTGGCCGGCGAGAAGATCACCGGCAAGTTCAGCGTTGCCCCCGGCAACGGCGCTGCGATCGGCGGAGTGAAGGTCACCACCGAGAACGCCTGGTTCGCGGCGCGGCCGAGCGGCACCGAAGACGTTTACAAGATCTACGCCGAGTCGTTTCTGGGTGACGACCACCTGGCGCAGGTTCAGCTCGAGGCCAAGGCCATCGTCGACGCCGCGATCGCCTAAGGAACACTCCAGTAGTACGCCGTGCCGCCCGGGTGATCAACGGTGATTGCCGTGTCGACCGAGCGGAAGTCGGAATCGAGGGTGTGCCCGGCGAACGAGATCTCGATCGTGTCGCCGACCTTCTCCACCCTGGTGACAATGCCGGTGTGGTCGCGGTCGCCGGAATTGTCCCAGTCGAACTGCACGATGTCGCCGACCTTGACCTGGTCACGCTGCTGATCGGTCAGGGCTGTGGCCTTGCCGGTCTGCGCGATGTAGTTCATGAATGCTGTGGAACTGCGCCAGGCGGCCGAGGCGTCGTAGGCGTTGCCGTTCTTCGGGCTCGACCAGACGCTGTCCATGGTCCAGCCGCGGGCGATCATGGCCTGGCTGGCGAAGTTGACGCAGTCGTTCTCGCCGAGCACGCCCCACTCGGCTGTGTTGTAGTTTTCCAGGCTCCAGTGCGCGAGGAGGTAATCGATCTGCGCGGCGACGGGGGCGCTGAGGGCCGGCTCCGCCTCGACCGGGGCCGCAGCGGCCGTGTCGGTGGGGGTGGCGCGGACCGGTTCCTGCGTTGTGGCTGGGGTTGCGGCATCCGGTGTCTGCGCCGTCTTGGTGGGGTCGGCCGGTCCTTCGAGGGCCTGCACGACGAGCGCCGTCGCGCCGACCGCGAGCACGGCACCTACGGCCGTCGTCAGGCCGAGTCGCTGCCACCTTGTCAACTGCACGTTGTACTCACTTCTGATTATTTAAACGCTGAGCGCGGCGCTCAGATAAAGGCCGATCGCCGCGAGCGCGACGACCACTCCAACGATGAGAACCCCGATCAAAAACCGGCGCCGGGTGCGCCGCTGATCGGCCTCGGTGGGTTCGTTGTTCTGCAACATGTTTCGAGCTTAGCTGCGCCGAATCTGAGAGCCCCGAATGCCGCGTGCATAACTGCGGAGATCTCCGACACGATGGTCGGTTCGCAGCCGATTGCGGGGACGGTTCGACCGGATGTCCGCGGTTACGCCCTCGTCACTGGTCGAATTCCTCGCCGCGGGGTAGCGTGACGTCATGTCGCAGATCACACCCGCACCGTTCACCTGGCCGCACGGATTTCTCTGGGGGTCGGCGACGGCCGCCGCGCAGATCGAGGGCGCCGGCCACGCTGGTGGCAAGGAAGATTCGATCTGGGATGCGTTCGCGCGGGTGAAGGGCGCCATCGCTGGCGACGACGACCTCGAGACAGCGGTCGATCACTACCATCGGATGCCTGCCGATGTGCGGCTCATGTCCTCGCTCGGCCTCGACGCCTACCGGTTCTCGACCAGCTGGGCCCGCGTGCGCCCGGGCGATCGAGCGATGAACCCCGAGGGGCTGGACTTCTACTCCCGCCTGGTCGACGAGCTGCTCGGCGCCGGCATTCTGCCCTGGCTCACCCTGTACCACTGGGACCTGCCGCAGGCCCTCGAGGAGGAAGGCGGCTGGGCGAACCGCGACACCGCCTACCGGTTCGTCGACTACGCCAGGGATGTCTACTCCGCGCTGGGCGACCGGGTCACCCACTGGACCACCTTCAACGAGCCGTTCTGCTCCTCACTGCTCGGCTACGGATCGGGCGCCCACGCGCCGGGCCGGCAAGATGGCCGGGCTGCGGTCGCTGCGGTGCATCACCAGCACCTCGCGCACGGGCTCGCGGTGAACGCGTTGCGCTCGGCCGGGGCGCAGAACCTCGGGATCACCCTGAATCTCACAAATGCCGTACCGCGCGATGCGGCCGACCCGATCGACATCGAGGCGGCCCGTCGACTCGACTCGCTCGCCAACCGCATCTTCCTCGACCCACTGCTGCGCGGCACCTACCCCGACGACACCCTGCACGACCTCGAGCCGTTCGGACTCGCCGAGGTCATCCACTCCGACGATCTTGAGATCATCGCGGCCCCCCTCGATTTTCTCGGCGTCAACCACTACCACGACGACCTCGTGAGCGGCCATGCGGATGCCTCGGCGACCGATGGTCACGCCGGTGGCGCCGACCGGCCCGTCGGTTCACCGTGGATCGGATCGGAGTACATCACCTTCCCCAGCCGCGGACTGCCCCGCACCGCGATGGACTGGGAGGTCAACCCCGACGGCCTGCGCCTGCTGCTGGTGCGGCTCGGCCAAGAGTACGACCGGCTGCCGCCGCTCTACGTCACCGAGAACGGCGCCGCCTACGACGACACGGTGAGCGCCGACGGCGCCGTGCACGACGTGGAACGCACGGAGTACATCGCGGCGCACATCAACAAGGTGGGCGAGGCTATCGCGGCCGGCGCCGACCTGCGCGGGTACTTCGTCTGGTCACTGCTCGACAACTTTGAGTGGTCGTACGGCTACGAGAAACGGTTTGGCATCGTGCGGGTCGACTACAAGACGCTCGAACGCACGGTGAAGGACAGCGGGCGCATGTACGCGGCGCACATTCGGGCGGTACACGGGGGCTGAGCCGGGCGCCGCCCGGGCCTCGCGGCACGTGTTTGGGAGATTGACACTGGTTTGAACACGTGCGAGCTTCCCCAACGCGTGCCACCGGCGGATACCGGCGCCGCGGCATCCGCTCGGCGCGCCTCAGCGCAGCTGCGGAACCACCTCGGCGGCCAAAAACTCCAGGTGCTCGAGGTCGGACAGATCCATGATCTGCAGGTAGACGCACTCGACGCCGGAGTCGGCGAGAGCGCCGAGTCGGTCGACGATCTCGGAGGCGGTGCCGGCAAGGCCGTGCTCACGCAGCTCGGCCGGCTCGCGACCGACCGAGGCCGCCCGGCGGGCGAACTCCGTCTCATCCGATCCGCCGACGGCGATCAGCGCCGCCGAGTAGGTGAGCTCGGCCGGGTCGCGGTCGATGGCCTCACAGGCCGCCCGCACGCCGTCGAACTTGCCCGCAATGTCGGCAAAGTCGGGAAACGGCAGGTTGAACTCGGTCGCGAAGCGAGCCGCGAGTTTGGGGGTGCGCTTGGCACCGCCGCCACCCACGATCACTGGCACTCGCGCCTGTGTGGGCTTCGGCAGCGCCGGCGAATCGACGAGGGAGTAGTGCTCGCCGGCGAAGTCGTAGCGGGCCCCGACCGGGGTGTTCCACAGCCCGGTGATGATCTCGAGCTGTTCCTCGAGCAGGCCGAACCGCTTGTCCGGAAACGGGATGCCGTAGGCGAGGTGCTCCTGCTCGAACCAGCCGGTGCCGAGGCCGAGCTCGACGCGCCCACCAGACATCTGGTCGACCTGCGCGACCTGGATGGCCAGAATTCCCGGCGGCCGGTAGGTCACCGAGGAGACCAGGGTCCCCAAACGGATGCGTTTTGTCTCCCGCGCCAACCCGGCGAGGGTGGTCCAGGCATCCGTCGGGCCGGGCAGGCCATCACCGTCACCCATGACCTGGTAATGGTCGCTGCGAAAGAATGCGTCGAAGCCGAGCCGCTCGGTGGCCTGCGCGACGGCCAGGACGTCGTCGTAGCTGGCACCCTGCTGGGGCTCGGTGAAAATGCGAAATTTCATGGGTTCTCCTGAGTTAGTTCTAGAAATTCGACGCCTGGCACCAGCTCGAACCGGGCACGCATCACGACGAGCGCTTCGGGGTTCTGGTCGATCAGTACGAAGCGACGGCCGAGGGCGGCCGCGACGGCGCCGGTGGTGCCGCTGCCAGCGAAGAAGTCGAGCACCCAGTCGCCCTCGCGACTGGACGCCTGCATGATGCGCCGCAGGATTCCGACCGGTTTCTGGGTGGGGTAGCCGGTTTTCTCCTTGCCGGTGGGCGAGACGATGGTGTGCCACCAGACATCCGTCGGCAGTTTGCCCTTGGCGACTTTTTCGGGCGTGACCAGACCAGGAGCCATATACGGCTCCCGGTCTACGGTCGTGGAGTCGAAGTAGTAGCTGGCCGGATTCTTCACGTAGACCAGAATCGTGTCGTGTTTGGTCGGCCACTTGTTCTTCGATTTGGCACCGTAGTCGTAAGCCCAGATGAGCTCGTTGAGAAAGCATTCCCGGCCGAACAGGGCATCGAGCAGCACCTTGGCGTAGTGCGCTTCGCGGTAATCGAGGTGCAGGTAAAGCGTGCCGTCGTCGGCCAGCAGCCGCCAGGCCTCGATCAGGCGCGGCTCCAGAAAAGCCCAATAGTCCTCGAACTGGTCGTCATAGCCGAGCAGTTCGCCCTTGATGCGCTCGTAGCGCTGGCCCTTGAACCCGGTGATCGTTCCGGTCGCGTGGGATCCATCGGTGGCGACCGAACGCACCGACGTGGTGGTCTGGCGTTTCTGTGACCGGCCGGTGTTGAACGGCGGGTCGAGATAGATCAGGGTGAAGGCACCGTCCGGCAGGCTCGGCAACACCTTGAGGTTGTTGGCGTGGATGACACGGCTCGGACTGGTCGGTGTCCACGAGAAAGGCATTTGTCTATTCTTTCAGCCTCCGCGCCGTCTATCGGCTTAGTCTGTCGGGATGACTGCTGAATCGGCTACCATCCACTCGCAGGATCTGGCTGAAGCCGGCACTCTGCAGGTGCGCCACAACCCCGAGCAGAACCGGTACACGGTCTGGCTCGGCGACGACTGCGTCGGCCTGGCCGACTACGTCACCACGCAATCGGCGGTGCATTTCACGCACACCGAGGTCGACCCGACCCGGCGCGCCCACGGTTTGGCGAGCATCCTGGTCGAGCAGGCGCTCGACGACGTGCGCGTGCGCACCGACCTGGCCGTGGTGGCCGACTGCTCGTATGTGGCGCATTGGATCGACACGCACGCGGAGTACCAGGACCTGCTGACCCGCGGCCGGTAGCCGATTCTGGGTGAGCGGATGCCGGCATCCGCTCACCTAGGGAACCCGCGTCAGCCATTCCTCGGTGCTGAACTTGTTCGCGACGAGCTCGGTGGCCTTGGCGTATTCCTCGGCGGTGACGTCGCCCTCGGCGGCGCCGTACAGGCCGGTGAAGGTCTCCTTCATGCGTTCGATGATCTCGGCACGGCTCAGGCCGGTTTGGCTGCGCAACGGATCGACGCGCTTGGCGGCACTCGTAATGCCCTTGTCGCTGAGTTTTTCGCGGCCAATGCGCAGCACCTGCACCATTTTTTCGCCGTCCATGTCGTAGCTCATGGTGACGTGGTGCAGTACGGCGCCGCTTCCGAGTCGCTTCTGGGCGGCCCCGCCGATCTTGCCGGTCGGGCTCGTGATGTCGTTGAGCGGCTGGTAGTGCGCGTCGATGCCGAGCGATTTGAGCGCGGTGATGACCCACTCGTCCAGAAAGGCGTAGGAGTCGGCGAAGCTCATGCCCTGCACGAGGTCGGTCGGCGCGTAGATCGAATAGGTGATGACCGAGCCAGCCTCCATGAACATGGCGCCGCCACCGCTGATGCGCCGAACCACGGTGAAGCCGTACTTCGCGGCGTTCTCGGGGTCGACCTCGTTTTTGAGCGACTGAAAACTGCCGATGACCACGGCCGGTTCGTTCCACTCCCAGATGCGTAGGGTGGGTTGGCGGCGACCCTCGCCGACCTCGATGGCGAGCACCTCGTCGAGGGCCATCTGCAGCACGGGCGCGACCGGCGTCTGCGAGTGGATGATCTGCCAGTCGTAGTCTCGCCAGGTGCTCGCCTGCGCGAGCGACCGGCGAATGGCGACCGCGACGGCCTCCGGCGAGAAGCCGAGCAGAATCGCGCCGGCCGGCAGCGCGCCACGCACGGCGTCCGCGATCGCAGCAGCCGTACTGCCGGCGGGCAGACCGGTCACCGCCGCGTTGATGTCCTCGAGGGCATCGTCGGGTTCGAGAAAGAAGTCCCCGGCCAGACGAAAATTGGCAATGACATCGTCGACGACATCGAGATCAACGACGACCAGTTTGCCGCCCGGAACCTTATATTCACCATGCATGGTTTCAGCCTACGACGTGAATCGTTCGTCGAGCCAGGCGACGAGGTCGCCGATGGCCTCGTCGCGGTTGGTCTCGTTGAAGACCTCGTGGCGCGCACCCGGGTACACGATCAGGCGCACATCGCGCAGCCCCGACCGCTTGACGTAGGCGTTCACCAGTTTGAGCGCGCTGCGTTCGCCACCGACGGTGTCGTCCCCGCCGACCAGAACAAGCATCGGCAGGTCGCTGGGCAGATTTTTCGCTGGCCGGCCGAACAGTCGGGCAGCCTCACGCAGGCCGAATAGCTTGGCGAGCGGCGTCGCCGTGGTCAGCGGGTCGGCCACGAACGCCTGAGCTACGGCCGGGTCCCGGCTGAGCCACTCGACTCCGGTCGTGCCGAGTGTTTTGTGCTTGCGGTTAAGGTCGCCGCCGTCGAGATAGCCCGGCCAGCGGTAGGCGCTGCCGGAGAGCACGATCGCGTCGTACTCGGCGGCGTGCGCGTTCACGATCATTTGGGCCATGAACGATCCCCAGCTGTGTCCGAGCAGCACGAGGGGCAGTGTCGGGTTTTCTGAGCGGATGATTCCACTCAGCTGATGCACGCCGGCCACAGCCGCGCGCAGCCCGCCGGCGCCCAGCCGACCAAGTTTCGTGTGGTCACCGCCATGCTGGGCAAGCCCGGTCTGGCCGTGGCCCAGGTGGTCGTCGGCGTAGACGCTGTAGCCGGCTCGGTTAAGGTCCGCGGCGAGAGCCGCATAGCGCTGGGCGTGTTCGCCGACGCCGTGGGCGAGCTGGATCACGGCTTTGGGGGCGTCGATCGGCCAAACGTGGTAGGTGACGACCAGGCCAGAGGTATCCGTATATGTGGGCACTAGGATAGTCTGCCCTGTTCCAGGCCTGCTGCCAATATACTTAGCATAGCTAATTTGCTATGCTAAGTATATATGGAATCACGAATGCACCCCAAGACCGCGGCCCTCGGCGTCATCAAGGCGCAGCCGCCCCTGAAGAGCGAGCCCACCGCGGCGAACAACACCGCCGAGCTCAGCCACGAATTTCGTCTGGCCAACGGCCGCCTCGCCCGCCGCCTGCGCCAGGAGAAGGCCGAGAACGAACTCGGCAGCGGCCAGTTCTCAGCCCTCGGCGTGCTCTACGTGCACGGCCCGTTAACGCTCACCGAACTCAGCGAGTTCGAGCGCGTCACCCCGCCGTCAATGACCCGCACGGTCAAATGCCTCGTCGATGCCGGCCTCGTCGCCCGCACCGATTCCACCCTCGACGGCCGCAAGATTGTGCTGCGCACAACGGATGCCGCGAGCGAGATGATGACCGAGACCCGCAAGCGTCGAGATGCCTGGCTGGTGCAACGCGTCGCCCAGCTCAGTCCCGCCCAGCGCAGCACCCTCGCCGACGCGACCATCATCATGAAGGAGCTCGCCGACAGTTGAGTGCCATGTTTCGCTCGCTGAGCGTCGTCAATTACCGCATCTGGTTCGCCGGGGCTTTGGTGTCGAACATCGGCACCTGGATGCAGCGCACCGCCCAGGACTGGATCGTTCTCACCCAGCTCACCAACTACGACGCGACAGCGGTCGGCATCACCATGGCGCTGCAGCTCGGCCCGCAGCTCGTGCTCATGCCGTGGTCCGGCCTTATCGCCGACCGATTCAACCGGCGCAAGCTGCTCATTCTCACCCAGACCCTGATGGGCCTGCTCGCGCTCGGCCTCGGCATTCTGACCGTGCTCGAGGTGGCCCAGCTCTGGCACGTCTACCTGTTCGCCCTCGGCCTCGGCGTCGTCGCCGCGATCGACGCGCCAGCCCGTCAGACCTTCGTCTCCGAGCTCGTCGCCGAAGACCAGCTGTCGAACGCGGTCGCGCTGAACTCAGCGTCATTCCACGGTGCACGCCTGATCGGGCCGGCCGCGGCCGGTCTGCTCACCGTCGCCGTCGGCGCCGGCTGGGTCTTCATGATCAACGCGGTCACCTTCGCCGCGACCGTCTTCGCCATGACGCTGCTGCGCACCCACCAGCTACGTCGCCAACCGAAGGCAAGCCGGGAGCGCGGCCAACTCCTCGCCGGCTTTCGCTATGTGCGGGGTCGCTCCGACATCGTCGTCGTCATGATCGCGGTCTTCCTGATCGGAACCTTCGGCCTCAACTTCGCCATCTTCACCTCGACCATGGCCACAATCGAGTTCGGCCGGGGAGCCGCAGAGTTCGGCCTGCTCAGCTCGATCATGGCCATCGGCGCTGTCATCGGCGCGCTCCTCGCCGCCCGGCGCAGCCGCGCCAGGCTCCGCCTGATCGTGCTCGGCGCCGCCCTGTTCGGCCTGGCCTGCGCCCTGTCGGCCATTATGCCGACGTATGCCACTTTCGCCATATCTCTCACCCTGGTCGGCCTGTCGTCGCTCACCCTGATGACCACCGCGAACGCCTACGTGCAAACGACGACCCGGCCCGAGATGCGCGGCCGCGTCATGGCGCTCTACATGGCCATCTTCGTCGGCGGCACTCCCCTCGGCGCCCCGCTGGTCGGCTGGGTAGCGGATGCCTTCGGCCCGCGCTGGGCGCTCGGCCTCGCCGGGGTCTCCGGTCTGTTGGCCGCACTGGTCGTGCTGTTTTGGATGGTGCGGTATCGCCGGCTTCGGGTGCAGGTGCATCCGTTCTCGGCGCCCCGGGTGCGCGTTCTGCACGCCGGCGACGGGCGCGAGGCGCCGCCGGTGCGGCCGAGGCGCCGAGGCCGGTCCGCCGTGCTGGAGCGGGAGCAGGCGCCGGCCGCGCCCGAGGGATCGGAGCCCGACCTCGATCGAGAGACCGCGACCCGGGAGATCGCGATCGTGGAGGCGACGGTTCCGCGCTAACTGCGGGCGGTTGCCACTGAGTAGACAACTTCGATGGGTTACGACCCCGCAGCACCCGACAAAGTTGTCCACTGAAGGACGGCCTAGCGAACCCCACCCATCAGGCGCAGCACCGGGCGGGAGATCAGAACGAGCAGGAGCCCGAGCACAATCGCGATGCTGCCGAGCACGCTGAAGTAGACCCGCCCTGGCGCAGTGGCGTACCAGGTGGCGAGCACACCCGCCACGGCGGAGCCGAGCGCGACCGAGAGATAGAACAGAGCCACCATCTGTGTCTTGAAGACCTCCGGCGCCAGCTTGGTGGCGACCGAGAGTCCGACCGGTGAGAGCAGCAGCTCCGCAATCGTAAAGACCAGCAGAATTCCGATCATCGCCAGGAGTGGCGTCGAGTTCGCGGCACCGCCGGCGAACGGCAGGAACAGCAGGAAGGCGCCGCCCATCACCGCGGTTCCCACCGCGAACTTGATCGGCGTGGAGGGCTGCCGCGTTCCCAACCTGGTCCACAGGGCGGCGAAGATGCCGGAGAGCACGATGATGAGCACGGGATTGATGGACTGCACCCAGGACACCGGCATCTCCCAGCCGAACAGCGCGCGGTCGAGTCGCTCGTCCGAGTAGATCGTGACGACCGTGAATTGCTGTTGGTCGCGCGACCAGAACGCCGCACTAGCGATAAAGAGCGGAATGAAGGCGTAGACCCGTTTGCGCTCGATCGTGGTGATCGGGCGGTTCGTCAGGATCACCACGAAGTAGGCAATTGTCGCGACGATCGCAATGACGGTGTACCGGGACCATCGCGAACGCGGCAGAGGATCGGGAACCCGCCGGGCGGCATCCGGCAGGCGCTTGCGGCCGAGGGAACCCTGGGTGAGCCCGATCGCCCTGCCCACGGCCGCCAGACCGAATCCGTAGTGGAAACCGACCTTCGTCTGCAGCAGGCCGGTGAGGATCGCTGCGAGGTAGACGCCACCGCCGCATGCACCGACGATGCCGGCCGCAGTGGTCTGCGGGATTCCCAGGCCGCCGTCGGCCGCCGAGAAGTATAAATACAACAACAGGATGCCCTGCATGCCGTAAAAGGAAAACCGCTCCCACATCTCGACGCCGAGGATGTTGGCAAGTGAACGCGGCTGTCCAAAGAAGGAGCGGTCATCGCGGGCAGCGGCGTGGTCGACGACTTTGCTCATGCGCCATGATTATCAATCGCCCCAGAGAGAACATCGACCGGCTCCTGCCGAAGCAGGAGGCACACCGTCGGAACCCCCGGCACGGGCGCGGGATGGTCCAGGCGACCTCGCCGCTCTACACGCCACCCTCGGCGCTGAGCACCGGTGTCCGTCTAGGCTTGACCGATGAGCTCCGAAACCCTGCGTGTCAGCCTGCCCGAGCCCGACCTGCGCGCCGCCCTTGGCAAGCTGCCCGATGGCGTCGAGGTCATCGAGTGGGCGATGGAAGGCCCGGCACCTATTCCCGAGATCGACCTTGTCGTGACACCGTACATGGGCGCCGCCAACCGGGTCGCCCACCTCGCGGGCGTGCGCACCCGGCTCGTGCAGAGCCAGTCGATCGGCTACGACGGCATCGACACGCTGCTGCCCGCCGGGCACGTGTTCGCGAACGCCGCCTCCGTGCATGAGGCCTCGACCGCCGAGCTCACCCTCGCTCTGATTCTGGCCTCCCAGCGCGGCATCGACGACTTCGTACGCGCCGCCGAGCGGGGCGAGTGGGCACCAGCGCAGCACGCGAGCCTGGCCGACCGCACCGTGCTGCTGCTCGGTTACGGCGGCGTCGGCCACGCCATCGAAACCCGGCTGCTCGCCTTCGAAACCACGGTCATTCGCGTCGCCCGCACCGCCCGCACCGACGAACGCGGCACGATTTACGGCTTCGAGTCCCTGCCCGAACTGCTTTCGAGGGCCGATATCGTCGTGGTCGGCGTGCCGCTCACGACGGAAACCACCGGCATGGTCGATGACGCGTTCCTGTCGCTCATGCCGGGCGGCGCCCTGCTGGTGAACATCGCCCGCGGCCCGGTCGCCGACACGGAGGCGCTGCTCGCTCACGCCACCAGCGGCCGAATCCGGCTCGCGCTCGACGTGACCGATCCGGAACCGCTGCCGGCGGGGCATCCACTTTTCGCGCTGCCCAACGTGATCATCTCCCCCCACGTGGGCGGCGCCTCGAGCGCGATGCTGCCTCGCATGGCCCTGCTCGTTCGCCAGCAAATAGAACGAATGCTGCGCGGCGAGACCCCGGTCAACGTCGTATTGACGAGTTAGTCGGGCACTGCGCGCCCCGCCGCGACCGTAGGCTGGGACCATGGTCTCAGCACTCACTCCGGCACGCCAGGATGACATCGAAGAAGCACTCAAAAACGTGATGGACATCGAGATTGGCATCAACGTCTTCGACCTCGGCCTGATCTACGGCCTGGCCTGGGACGACGACACCGACACGCTCGTCATCCAAATGACCCTCACCTCGGCCGGCTGCCCCGAGCAGGAAGTATTGACGGAGCAAACCGAGCAGGCCCTCGTCGGCGTGGTCGAACGCCATCGGATCAACTGGGTCTGGATGCCGCCGTGGACGCCCGACAAGATCACCGACGACGGTCGCGACATGATCAGCGCCCTCGGCCTGAGGCTGTAACCACCCACGATCTCTGCGGCTGGGGCAACCCGGCCACGTGCTGCTGCCGCGAACGGATGCCTGAGTCCCGCGCGAGTTGCTTCCCTCCGCCCTGGTGCGCCCGGGCGACGCGCGTCGCGCTGCCGCTTGGTGCAGACGCGTGCGCACCAAACGGGCGCTCCCAAGTTATGACGATTTGCCTATCGCGCGACCGGGTGATCCTCATGTAGCATGTGGTCAGACCACATGGTCACTGCACCCGAGAGGACCCGATGACCGCCCCCCGCGCCTGGCAGGTCGTGCTCGACGCTGTTGAACGCGACCTGCTCGACGGCCGGCTCAGCCCCGGCGACCACCTGCCGCCCGAGCGCACCCTTGCCGCCGACCTGGGCGTCGGCCGATCCAGTGTGCGCGAGGCCCTGCGCGTGCTCGAAGTGCTCGGTCTAATCCGCACCGCGGTCGGTTCCGGTCCCTCGGCGGGCGCGATTATCGTCGCCCGCCCCGGCGGCGGCATGTCCGCGCTCATGCGCCTGCAGGTCGCGGCCCAGGGCTTTGCGGTGGCCGACGTGGTCAAAACCCGACTCGTGCTTGAGGGCTCGATCGTCACCGACCTCGCGGCCGCAGGCTCCCCCGACCTGGCCGCCTCCGCGCAGATCCTCACCGCGATGGAAAACCAGACCCTCACCGAAGCCGAATTTCTCGCCCTCGACGCGGCGTTCCACCTCTCCCTCGCCGAAGCGAGCGGCAACCAGGTCGTCACGGCGACGATGGCCGGCCTCCGCAGCGCGATCGAGGGGTACGCGCGGGCCGGCGCGGCGGGCCTCGCGAACTGGCCGGCAACATCCGCTCGCCTGATGCTGGAGCATCGCGGCATTCTGGCCGCCATTCTGGCCGGTGAAGCGGATGCCGCCCGCCTCGCGATGCACGCCCACATCTCCGACTACTACGCCGAAACCCACCTGCGCGATCACTAGAGAAGGACGACCATGGTTCAACGACGCATCCCCAAAATCAAAGATCTCGCCCCGCTGATGAAATTCAAGAGCCCGGAGCTCAACGCGAAGAAGCGCCGGCTGGCCGCCGCGCTCACGATCGCGGACCTGCGCGCCATCGCCCAGAAGCGAACGCCGAAGGCCGCCTTCGACTACACCGAGGGCGCGGCCGAGGCCGAAATCTCGCTCGGCCGGGCCCGCCAGGCCTTTGAGGACATCGAGTTCCACCCGTCGATCCTGCGCGACGTGTCGACCGTGTCGACCGGCTGGGACGTGCTCGGGGCGCAGGTTTCGCAGCCGTTCGGTATCGCGCCCACCGGATTCACCCGCATGATGCAGACCGAGGGCGAGACCGCCGGGGCGCACGCGGCGGCTCGGGCCGGAATCCCCTTCGCGCTGTCGACCATGGGTACCACCTCGATCGAAGACGTGAAGGCCGCCAACCCGAACGGCCGCAACTGGTTCCAGCTGTACATGTGGAAGGATCGCGACCGGTCGATGGCCCTCGTGGACCGGGCCGCGAAGGCCGGTTTCGACACCCTGCTGGTGACCGTCGACGTGCCCGTGGCGGGCGCCCGGCTGCGCGACAAGCGCAATGGCTTCTCGATTCCGCCGGCGCTCACCCTCGGCACGGTCGTCAACGCGCTGCCCCGGCCGGAGTGGTGGATCAACTTTCTGACCACCGAGCCGCTCGCCTTTGCGAGCCTTGACCGCTGGAGCGGCACGGTCGCCGACCTGCTCGACACGATGTTCGACCCCACGGTCGACTTCGAGGACCTCGCCTGGATCAAGGCGCAGTGGCCCGGCAAGGTCGTCGTCAAGGGCGTGCAGAACCTCGAGGACGCCAAGCGCCTCGTCGATCTCGGCGTCGACGGCATCACCCTCTCGAACCATGGCGGTCGCCAGCTCGACCGGGCGCCGATTCCGTTCCACCTGCTGCCGCAGGTCGCGCGCGAGGTCGGTGCGCACACCGAGGTGCACCTCGACACGGGCATCATGTCCGGAGCCGACATCGTGGCTTCGATCGCGCTCGGCGCGCGCTTCACCATGATCGGCCGCGCCTACCTCTACGGCCTGATGGCCGGCGGTGAGGCCGGGGTCGACCGCACGATCCAGATTCTGTCGGAGCAGGTCAGCCGCACGATGCGGCTGCTCGGGGTGAACTCGCTCGAGGAGCTGAACCCCGGGCACGTGACGCAGCTGTCCCGGCTGATGCCGGTCGCCGCTCCCATGGTCGCCGCGGCCGAGGCTGTTCCCGCGCGGAAGGCTCCGGTACGCAAGGCTCCGGTAGGCACAGCCGCCGCGCCGAAACAGAGCGTCGGTGCATCCGCTGCCGTGACGGTCACGCCGGTCAAGCGGGCGCCGAGGAAGACGGCCCCGCCGAAATAGCCCCCGCGGCGCAGCCCGGTCCGGGTTGCGCCGCGGCTTATGGCCGTTGGACCCGATGCGCCGCGATGCGGCGTTCAGATTCGTCGAGGTCGATAATTCCTTCGGCGGCGCCGATCACGAAGTCGAACCCCTCGTTGGCGGTGAAATCGTGAGCAAATCCGTTGATCCACAAAAAGAGAACCATCAGGGTCCAACCGGTGCGCTTGTTGCCGTCCACGAGCGGATGATTACGCACGAGCGATTCGAGCAAGGCTGCGGCCTTGCGATCAAACGTCGGGTAGGCATCCGTTCCAAACATGGACGCCGACGGCCGGGCCAGCGCAGATGCGAGGAGGCCGGCGTCCCGTACGTGGAATCCGTAGCGCTCGATCACCTGAAGCGCGTCGGCGACCTCCAGGTATCGGGTCATGCGTCTTCGAGCCGCTGCAGCAACTCGGCGTCGTGGGACAGTACGAACTGTAGGCCCGACTCGATTTCATCTCGACGCGAGTAGCGGTCGACAATCAGCGTTGCCCCCTGCAGCAGCAGAGCGTGCTTCGACACGTGTTGTGCCGCCGCGAGCTCTTCCAGTTGACGATCGAGCTCCTCCGGGATGCGCACATTGATAGCCATACCAAAATGGTACCGCCATTGGTTTTTGGCGGCAAGAGCCGAACGTCAGGCCAGGTTCTCGCGGAACGCCCGCAGTGCGAGCGTGTCGTCTTCCCAGGCGCCGCCCTCATGCCCGTTGTATGGCCAGACCGTGATCTGCTTCGGGCCGGCATAGTTGTTGTAGGCCGCGAAGACGGTCGATGGCGGGCAAATCGGATCCATCAGTGCCGCCGTCATGGTCACCGGCGCGGTGGCCCGCTTGGCGAAGTTGACGCCGTCGAAGTAGGACAGCACGTCGTGCACGCGCGTAACCTTCAGCCGATGCGTCGCGAGATACTGGCCCAGCTCGCGGTACGGCTGCGCGTCGGTTATAACGGATGCCCGCGGAAAGTCGCACAGAAACGGCACCCGAGCGACCACGGCGGAAAGGTCCGGAACCAGTCCGGCCACGGCGAGCGCGATTCCACCGCCCTGACTGGTGCCCATCACGCCGACGCGGGTTTCGTCGACGAGCGCCAGGCTGCGGGCCGCCGCGACGGCGCGCACGGCGTCGGTGAAGAGGCGGCGGTAATAGTAGGTCTCGCGGGAGTCAATGCCGCGAGTCATGAACCCTGGGACCTGTGGACCGCTCCCGGCGTCATCGGCAGTGTCGCCGGCGCTGCCGCCGTAGCCCTGCCCACGCAGGTCCATCTCGAAGTGCGCGAACCCGGCGGATGCCCACAGCAGATTCTCGAAAGCCTGCCCGCGTCCCCGGCCGTAGCCGTGAAACTGCACGATGGTCGGCAGCGGACCGCTCGCGCCGACGGGCACCCGCAGCCAGGCCTTGATCGGCTGCCCGCCGAAGCCGGCGAAGGTCAGGTCGAACACGTCCAGCGTGCTGAGCCCGGCGTCGACCTTCAAGGCTGTGACATTAAGCGGATGGCTCTCGGCCTCGGCGAGGGTGTCGGTCCAGAACGCGTCGAAGTCGCCCGGGTCCGCCTGGCCGCTGCGATAGGCACGGAGTTCGGCTTCGGGCAGGTCGGTGTACATGCCCTTCAGCCTAGAGCCGCCCGGCTTGGCGCCGCAGCCGTCACGCGGGGGCATCCGCTGTTGCGGTGGCTGATTCAGGAAACGCGCGTTCGCCGAGCCACGATCCCCACGGAACGGGGCGAGCCGGGCCGGTGCCGCGAGCCGACCGGAGACCTACTTCGCGGCGGTGAGGTCGGCCAGCACCAGGCTCAGCTGCTCGACAGCCCAGTCCACGTCGTCAGCCGAGACGACGATCGGCGGGGCGAGCCGAATGGTCGAGCCGTGGGTGTCCTTGGCGAGCACGCCGCGGGCGAGCAGGGCCTCGCAGACGACGCGGCCCGGGGCCAGCGCGGGGTCGATGTCGATGCCGGCCCAGAGACCGACGCCGCGCACCTCGACCACGCCGTGGCCGATCAGCGCCGAGAGTCCGGAATGCAGGCGTGCACCGAGTTCGGTCGCTCGCTTCTGGTATTCGCCCGTGGCCAGCATTTTCACGACGGCCAGGCCCACGGCGGCGGCGAGCGGGTTGCCGCCGAAGGTGGAGCCGTGCTCGCCGGGGTGCAGCACTCCGAGAACGTCGGTGTTGCCGACGACCGCCGACACCGGCACGATGCCGCCGCCGAGGGCCTTGCCGAGCAGGTAGAGGTCGGGCACGACGCCGACCAGGTCGCAGGCGAAGGTCGAGCCGGTGCGGCCGAGCCCCGACTGGATTTCATCGGCGATGAACAGCACGTTCAGACGCGTCGTAATCTCGCGCACGGCCGGCAGATAGGCCGCCGGCGGCACGACGATGCCGGCCTCGCCCTGGATCGGTTCGAGCAGCACGGCGACGGTGTTCTCGTCGATGGCAGCCTCGAGCGCCGCGGCGTCGCCGTAGGGCACGGTGCGAAAACCGGGTGTGAACGGTCCGAAACCGGCGCGGGCCGATTCGTCGTCGGAGAAGCTGATGATGGTGGTGGTGCGGCCGTGAAAGTTGCCGGCGGCGACGATGATGTTGGCCAGGTCGGGCGCGACGCCCTTGACTCGGTAGCCCCAGGCGCGGGCGACCTTGATGCCGGATTCGACGGCCTCGGCGCCGGTGTTCATGGGCAGCACCATGTCTTTGCCGGCGAGTTCGGCGAGCGCGGTGACGAACGGGCCGAGCTGGTCGTTGTAGAAGGCACGGCTGGTCAGCGTGATGCGGCCGAGCTGCGCGCGGGCGGCGTCAAGCAGTACCGGGTTGGAGTGCCCGAAGTTCACGGCGGAATACGCGGCGAGACAGTCCAGATAGCGGTGACCGGCGACATCCGTTACCCAGGCGCCGTCACCGGTCGCGACAACGACCTCGAGCGGGTGGTAATTGTGCGCGGCGTGCGCACTTTCCTGGGCGATCAGTGCGGTGGCTTCAGACGAAACGGATGCTGCGGGCACGGTCTCGGCGGTCAGGTTCGTGGTCATATCGTGCTCCTTTAGGTTGGGCGCGGTCATCGGCGCAGCTCGAGCGTGCAGCACTTGACGCCGCCGCCGCCGAGCAGCAGCTCGGACAGGTCGACGCCGATCGGGTTGTAGCCGCGGGCGCGCAGCTGCTGTTCGAAGTCCTTGGCGCGGGCGGCGATGACGACGTTGTAGCCGTCGGAGTAGGAGTTGAGTCCGAGGATGGAGGCATCCTCTTCGGTGACGATAATGGCGTCGGGGTAACGTTCCTGCAGAATCGCGAGGCTCGGAGCATCGAACGCGCTCGGCAGGTACGCGATATTGCTGTCAGCGAGCACGGCGACGGCGGTGTCGAGGTGGTAAAAGCTCGGGTTGATCAGGCGCAGGGTGATGACCGGGCGGCCGGCGATAATCGAGAGCTCTGCATGGCTGTTCGAATCGCTGCGAAAGCCTGTGCCGGCCAGAATAACGTCGCCGACCAGCAAAAAGTCGCCCTCGCCCTCGTTGGTTTCGATCGGCACGCGTACGTCGAAGCCGTTGGCGCCGAACCAGTCCATGTAGGCGGGACCTTCGGGCTGGCGCTGTACGTGGGTGAACTTGGCGCCGTAGGCCTGGTTGTCGATGACGAATCCGCCGTTGGCCGCGTAGACCATGTCGGGCAGGCCGTCGATCGGCTCGATCAGCTGCACGTCGTAGCCGAGGCCGACGTAGGTGTCGTACAGGGTCTGCCACTGCTCGACGGCGAGCGAGGTGTCGGTGGGCAGGGCCGGGTCCATCCAGGGGTTGATGCGGTAGACCACGGTGAAGAACTGCGGCTTGCACATGAGAATGGTGCGCTTGGTGGCGGTGCGCACCGGAACGGCCGATTCTTCGGAGAGGACGGGGGTGGCTGAGTCGATCGACATGAGGCTCCTTCGTCGTTTCGCGGACCTGAAAACCCACGAAACGTAGGGTGAATGGCGGACCAGGTCGCTCACGAGAGCCCGGCGCGATCGAATCACGATCGTTCCGGGACGCCAGTCTTAGTCTCACACAGCACGATTCAACGTTTCACGCTGATCTGCGCAATAAATCTTCGAGAATGACCGTCGGGACGCACGTTTGCGCACAGCGATCGCCTAGACTCGGCCCATGGACAACCTAGACCACAGCATTCTCGACCTGCTGCGCCAGAATGCGCGTGCCGGCTACGGCGATATCGGATCCGTCGTAGGGCTGTCGGCATCCGCTGTGAAACGGCGCGTTGATCGGCTGGTGGCCGACAAGGTCATTCGCAGCTTCACCATTCAGGTCGATCCGGCCGTCGACGGCATGAGCACGGAAGCCTATGTCGAGCTGTTCTGCCGCGGCACGGTGGCGCCCGACGAACTGCTGCGCATTCTCTCCGGCGTGCCGGAGGTGGTCGATGCCGGAACGATCACCGGCAGCGCCGATGCCATGGTGCACATTCGCGCCCGGGACATTCCCGGTCTCGAGGCGGCCCTCGAAAAGGTGCGCCTCGCGCCCAACGTCGACCACACCCGCAGCGCGATCGTCTTGTCCCGCCTGATTCACCGTTCGGTCGAGTAATTTCGAGGGCTAGACCGTGGGGACGGGCTTTTGGCGCACCGGGCCGACCAGGTGCAGCAGGGTCACCGCGGCGATCGACCCGGCGCAGAGGATGCCGGCGAGCACGACGATCTGAAACCGGCCGGCCTCCAGGGGCGATGCTCCGCCAAAGAGCGCGCCGACGAACGCCCCGGGCAACGTCACGAGGCCGGTGGTTTTGGTCTGATCCGTGGACGGGATGATGGCGAAATAGACCGCTTGCCGGGCGAGTTCCCGGGTGGACTGGCCCGGTGTGGCGCCGAGCGCGAGCCAGCCCTCGACCTCGTCCCAGTGGTCGCCGACCGCTTCGGTGAAGCGCCGACCGCTCAGCGTCGCGATCGACATGGCATTGCCGATGATAATGCCGCCGATGGCGAGCACGTAGCGCGGCGAAAATTCAATCGCCCCGGTCGTGAACACGATCGTCAGCGTGACGACAACACCGAGCCCCATCGCCGCAGCAACCCGAACCAGGTGGCGCCGGTTGAAGCCGATCCTCCGGGTCACCGTGCCAACGGCTGCCGCGAACATGACGAGCAGTCCGACACCGACCCAGAGCGGATCGTTGATGATTCCGCTGAGGATCAGGCTGATCGCGGCCAGCTGCAGGGTACCGCGCAGCAGGGCCAACGCTGGCGCGAACGGATGCTGCGTGCGATAGCCGCGTAGCACCGTCACGACCACCGCCAGAAGCAGCAGGACACCGACCAGGGTGGGCAGCAGCCCGGCCAGCTGGGCGGGCAGATCGGCCGGGAAGGTCATGGGTTCGAGCCTACCGAGCCGCCGCGGCCTCACGAACGGTGCTTCGTGGGCGTTGAGGCAGGCTGGCACCCGCGCTCTCGGACATTCTGGAGGAACGTACCGACGGTATGCTGTTGCAGCATCCGTTGTAGCGGGGCAAAATTGTCCATAACGTTGAACGGAGGGTCCCGTGCCCGCTTCCTTTGTTGCCATTGATTCCCAGTCGAGTACGCCGCCGTTCGAACAGTTGCGCAGCCAGGTGATTGCGGCCGTGCGCTCCGGCGAGCTCGCCCACGACACTCGCCTGCCGACCGTGCGTGCCCTCGCCGCTGAACTCGGCCTCGCCACGAACACGGTCGCCCGCGCCTATCGTGAGCTGGAGCGTGACGCCGTCATTGAAACCCGCGGCCGATTCGGGTCATTCATCGCTCCCAATGGCGATGCGGCGGCGCGGCAGGCCCAGGCGGCCGCCGCGTCGTTCGCCGCTCGCATTCAGCAGCTCGGGGTGAGCCGGGAGGAGGCGCTCGCTCTCGTCACCGAAGCTCTGGAGCGTCCCAGCGCCTGAACCGCTGGTGCTGTGCTCTTTCTGGGTGCATTGAGTTTTCGTGGTCAGGCACGGCCAGGACAGCTTTTCCTGCCGAGCACCTATTGCCACAGTGGTTTGTATTGCTACTCTGGTACAAAACGCACACAAAGGGAGGGTTTTGTGAATCCGGTCTTGGTGATTTTGGCAGCGCTGGTGATGGCGGGTCTCGGCATCCGTTTGGCCTATATCTCGAGTGCCGAACCGCGCAGACGGATGCTGCACGCCTACTCTCGGCAGGTCGGGCTCGCGTTGGTTCCCGGGATCGTTCCCGAGCTGTCGCGCCGACTCTATCGCCGGGAACGTGCCGGGGTCGTCGGAGCGATGATCGGACTCGTCGTCGGAGCGGCGGCGCTCGTCTCGATGGGCGGGAGCGAGAGCCCGTGGAACGGACTTCTGGTCGGGGTCACGATGACGGTTGCGTCGACAAGCGCCGTGATCCTCAACGATTCGCATGCGGCCTTCGCCCCGGTTCCCGAGGCGCCGCGACTCGCGCGCAGCCTGTCGCCCCGGCTGGCCGACTATGTCACGCCGCTCGACCGCACGTTTTCGCTGGGATTCCTGGCGCTGGCCACCCTCGGCTACATTGCCGTGCTCGGAGTCATCGCGATCAACCCGGAGCGGGTGTTCGATGACGTTTCGGTGCGAACTATTCTCTGGCCGGCCGGACTGCTCCTGGCCCTCGCGGCTGCAGCGAGCCTGCTCACCTGGGCGGCAGCCGGGGCGCTGCTCGATCGCGGCCAGCCGGCCAGCACATCCATGAACTGGCCTGGAGCGATGCCTTTCGCAGCACCACCCTGCGCAGCCTGGTCGGGATCCCGGGCATCATTGCGGCCGTCAGTACCTGCGTGTTGTTCCTGTCACTCAGCGACTCGATCTATCTGCCGGAGCCCGGCTCGGTCGGGGAGATTCTGGTCGAATCGTTCACGATAATGGGACCGGTGCTGGTCTTCGCCCTAATCGGTTGGAGCGTGACGAGCCTGCGCAATCGCAGCACCACGCACTACCTGCGTCGACTGTGGCCCGAGACAGCCGTGGAACTCGCCCGGTACCGGCGCGGCCCAACCGCCGACAACTGGCCCGACGAAGACAGCCGAGAGAAGACCTCGGCATGATGCTGCTGGTCGATCCGCGATCCGCCACACCGCCCTACGAACAGTTGCGGGTGCAGGTACTCGCCGCCGTTCGTGCGGGTTCACTGGTCCCCGGCGACAAGCTGCCGACCGTGCGCAAACTCGCGGACGATCTGGGGCTCGCCGCCAACACCGTGGCCCGCGCCTACCGCGAGCTCGAGCGCGACGAAGTAATCGAGACGCGCGGCCGCAACGGTTCCTTCATCGCCGCCAGTGGGGATGCCGCCCAGCAGCACGTGCAGGCCGCCGCCGCCGCGTTTGCCGCCCGGGCGCGCAAGCTCGGCGTGGCCCCCGAGGAGGCGCTCACGTTCGCGCGCGCGGCCCTCGGGTTTCGCGCGTAGCGCCGCATCTGCCGGGATAGCCGTGCAGACCTGCGCGCTTCCGCACGAAATGAGCTCCCAACGCGCAGTTTTCGAGGCTGGGGACACCGCCGCACAAACCGACCGGGCCCGGGCCCGGTCGCTAGGCCCATGTTCTATCATGGGCCCGGTTTCCGGGCCCGGGCCCGGTCGGAGTGATGGCTAGTGGGTGCGGCGAGCGCGATAGTGCGCGGCGAGACGCTCGAAGCCCTCGTCGAGGGAGACCGCGGGGGTCCAGTGCAGGTCGGCGCGGGTGCGGCGCTGGTCGAACCAGTGCGCGGTCGAGAGCTGTTCGGCCAGAAACCGGGTCATTGGCGGCTCGTCGACACCCGGGCGACGCCGCCAGATGGCCTCGATGAGCGAGCCGACACCGCGGGCAGCGGATGCCGGCACCCGCCAGGTCGGCGCCGGCACGTTGGCCGCGCCGCAGATTCCGGCGAGGATGTCCGCAACCGGGCGCGGTTCCCCGTTGGTGATCACGTAGCTCTGGCCATGCACGGTGACAGCTGCGTCGAGCGCGGCATGAATGGCCGAAGCCGCGTTATCGACGTAGGTCGTGTCGATCAGTGCAGCGCCGTGGCCGAGCAGCGGCAGCCGACCGGAGCGCGCCCGGTCGACGATGCGCTCGATCAGCTGGGTATCGCCGGGACCCCAGACCAGGTGCGGGCGCACGGCGACCACGCTGAATCCGGGAGCATCGGCGGCCAGCGCGAGCAGTTCGGCGTGAGCCTTGGTGCGGGCGTAGTCGCCGCGAGCGTGTTCCGGCGCGGCCGGCAGCGCGTCCGAACCCATGATCGAACTGCCGGCATGAGCGACCGACGGTGAGGACACGTAGACGAACCGGGAGACGCCGGCCTGCTGCGCAGCCTGCAGCACCGTGCGGGTGCCGCCGACATTCACCGCCGCGAACTCGTCCGGATCCCCGGTGAGGGAGACCTTCGCGGCGAGGTGCACGACCGCGTCCATGCCGCTGACGGCATAGGCGAGACCGGCGTACGGGGTGTCGGCCGGCGTCGTGATGGAGCCGTGCACGTCTTCGACGCCGGCCACGCCGGATGGCCGCCGTTGAAAGGTGCGCACCTCGTGCCCGGCCGCACTGATGCGCTCGGCGACGGCGCGACCGAGAAATCCGCTGGCTCCGGTCACCAGCACTCTCATGGCGCGCCCCTCATGGCTTAGTCCAGCGACCGCCAGAGAGGATGCCGGTGGCCCAGCGCGACAACCGGCTGCGGTCGATCTTGGAGTTGTGCCGAATATCGGTGGGCAGTCCGGGCACGACGAGCACCGCGGCGACCGGCGAGCCGACGGCGGCGCGCACGGCGGCGGCGAGCGGAGCGGATGCCCGGTGCACGCTGCGGGCCGGCGGCACGGTTTCGATCACGGCGACCTGCTGCTGGGTGCCGACCGGGCCGACCCCGACGAAGGCCGCACGAGCAACGTCGGGCAGCGTTTCGATGCGCTGCTCCGGACCGACCGGGGTGACGACGCCGGCAGCCGTCACGATGACATGCGGCATGCGGCCCTCGACCCAGAGGCGGCCAGCGGTGTCGAGGTGACCGACGTCGCCGGTTCGATGCCAGCGTTCGCCGGGCACCCCGCCGCGCCGCGAGGTGCGTTCGGTGAGCCAGAGCCGGTCGTAGTGGTCCTTGACGTGCGGCGCCGACACGACGATCTCGCCGGTCACGTCGGGCTGCTCCGACAACTCACCAACGGATGCCCCACTCGCGTCGAGCGCGCTGATCCGGATGCGCGTGGTCTGCGTCGAACCCCCGACGCAGACTCCCCCGGCAGGGTTCACTTCAGCCGACGTCGCAATGAGTGCGGCCTCACCCTCTCCGCCGGTCGAGCTTGCCGAGACCGCAGTGTCGGGCAGTGGGGCTGTGGACGGGTCCGACTCGCCGTCGTGCGCTGCGGCATCCGCTCTGCGAGGCATGGAAACACTCGCAGCGGCAGCCCGGATGCCCTCGAGCGTAATGTCGGCCATGAGCAGGCCCTCGGTCATGCCGTACGGGGTGTGCGCGGTCGCTTGCGGCATGAGCGTCGCGGCCTGGGCGAGCAGGCTCTCGGAGATTGGCGCGCCGGCCGAGAGAAAACGCTGAACCCCGGCGAGGGCCGCGTGATCGGCGGGGGTGAGCGCGCCGGCGGTCGCGACGACGTTCACGAGCGCGGCGGGCGAGAGAAAGACAACCGTCGCGTCGATGGCGGCCACGGCGGCCGCGACGGCGGTGGCGGTGAGGGTTTTGGGGGCCGTGACGTCCATATCGGGGGTGACCGAGCGGGCGCCGAGGGCCGGGCCGAGCAGGGCGAACGGGGCGAATCCGGCGACGAGACCGGTTCCGACGCCCACTTCGTACTGCAGAAAGAGGGCATTGCTCACAGCGGAGAGCTGGCCGTGGGTGTAGACGACGCCCTTGGCCGGGCCGGTCGATCCGGAGGTGAACAGCACGGCGGCCGGGTCGGTCGGTGCGGGGCCGGGCGGGAGTGCGTCGTCGGCGTCCAGGCGCGCCTGGCCCAACTGCACGAGCTCGGCGAGCGTGTGCTCGATGCTCAGGAGCGCGGCCATCGGAGCCGGGAAGCGCGCCGTGGAGATTTTGCGTCCGGGCCAGCCGAGGGCGCGGGCGGCCATGAGGCCGGGAGCTGCGCCGATGACGAAGTCGGGGCGGGCGCCGCGCACGGCGCGAGTGAGGCCGGCCAGGCCGAGGCCGGCATCCGCTACGACGACGATCGCGCCGATGCGCACGCAGGCGTAGAGCACCGCGGTGAGGTCGGCGCTCGGCGGAACCAGCAGCGAGACGCGGTCGCCGGGCTTGACGCCGATGAAGACGAGACCGGCCGCGATCTGGCGTACGCGCCGCGACAGCAGACGCCAGCTGACGGTGCGCGGGGCCGGCTGCATATCGACGAGGGCGGTCTCGTCGGAGTTTTGCAATTCGTCAAGGTAATACCAAAGTGGATGTGTCCCCGCGGCTTCCCACGCGGCTTGCGTTCCCCCTATGGCGATCTCGACCAACGGAGATAGCGAGGCGGCCTCGCTCCCCGAGACGGGGGTCTCGGCCAACGGAGATGGTGCGACCGCCTCGGCGCCCGAAGTGGCGGTGAGCAGCGTGCTGGACGCTCCCATCCGCTGATCGAGCTTGCCGAGATCGCCAGTCCGGGAGGGGGACGTGACCGCATTAGCCGCATCGTCGGGAGTGACCGCGACAGCGTCGCCGAGCCAGAGCAGCGCGGCAGCAGTGTAGTCCGCATCCTCGGCCAGCAGATGCCCAGCGCCCTCGAACCGGTGCACGCGGGCGTGCGGCATCCGCCGGGCCAGGTCGTCGAGGTAGCGGTCGCTGAAGATTGGATCGCGGGGACCCCAAAGCAGCAGCGTCGGCACCGCGAGGGCGCGCGCGCCCTCCGCTATGCGGTCGAGTTCAGGCCGACTTTCGTGGCTCAGGGCGACCGGAATGTCGGCGACGAACCCGCCGATTCCCCCGCGTCGAGCGCTCGTCAAATACGGAGCTCGGTAGCCGCGCTTGACCTCGGTCGATAGCGACGGATGCGCCAGCGCCAACGTCGTGGCCAGAAACGCCGGCGTCGCCACGGTCGCCGGGCCGAGGATTCCACGACCGAGGGCGAGCCGCAGTGGCGCCGGAATCGGATCGCCAGCGCTCTGATGCACCGCCGTATTGAGCAGCATGACTCCGGCCAGCAGTTCGGGGTGGTCGACGGCCCAGCCGAGCGAGACGACTCCTCCCCAGTCATGGCCGAGGGTGACGACCGGGCCGGCCAGGTCGAGGGCGTCGGTGAGGTCGCCGAGGTCCTGCACCCGGCGGGCCAGCGGGCGAAAACCTCCGGTGCGCTCGGAGAAACCCATGTCGAGCTGGTCGACGGCGATCACGCGCCAGGCGAGCGCACCCGACGCCGCTGCATCCGTTGCCGACGACAGCAGGCCGCGCCAGAGGTAGGACCAGGTCGGGTTGCCGTGCACGCACAGAATCGTTCCGACCGGAATCACGCCGAGCGCGTCGAGCTGCGGGCCATTGTCGAGCAGGTGCCAGCCGTGCGTCACGCCACTCGCCGTGCTGCCGGTTGCCGCGGCACCCGAATCGCTGCCCAACCCACCCGCTAGTCCGCCCGCAGCGCTGCGTTCCGGAACCTCGATCAGGCGCGACCACTCTGGGTCGAGCCCCGTCAGTCCGGCCGGCGGGAGTGTCGCCGGGGCTGGCACCAGGCGCGGAAGGCGGGAAGCTGCGGTTGCGCGGGTATTAGTCACAGTGTCTTTTCTCCGATTGGGTCATGCACCTGACTGCCGTGAAGCGGATGCGTACAGTCAGGTTCACGGGGCAAGAGATGGCATCTCACGAGTGGTGGGCACGTTCAAGGGGCCAAAAGTGGCATCTCGCGAGCAACCCGGGTGCCACGCGCTGCGAGATGCCATATATAGCCCCATGGTTTTCCCGAGGTGCCATCTTTGGCCCCTTGACAGCACTCCAAGGGGCCAAAGATGGCACCTCACGGTCAGCACGCAGACCCCAAGGGGCAAGAGATGGCATCTCGCCAGTGGTGGGCACGTTCAAGGGGCCAAGGGTGGCACCTCGTGTGGCGCTTCGCCTGAACCCGTAGTAACGGGGATAGCCACAATCTTCGAAAACGCCGGCGTCGACGGAAGTACGGTCGAAGCGGCCCTCCAGAAGCATCGTCACCAGACGAGTTCCATCATGGCGGTGTTGAGGCCGGAACCGACGCCCATCAGCAGCACCCGGTTGCCCGGTTGCAGCTTCGACGCCTCCTGGGAGAGGGTGATCGGAATCGATGCCGGGCCGACATTGCCAAGCTTCGGATAGGTCAGCGGAACCTTGGTTTTGTCCATGCCGGTCGCCTTGACGATGGCGTTGGTGTGCACGTCCGAGACCTGGTGCACGATGTAGCGGTCCATGTTGGACCAGCTCCAGTCGCGCTTCGCCTCGGTCCAGGCCGACACGACCAGTTCCATGCCGCCCTTGAGCAGCGCCTTCGCGTCGGTGAACATGCCATCGACGCTGCCGACGCAGAGTCCGTTGAACTGAGTGGCCGCGCGGGTGACTCCGCCGAGGATGCGGTGGCCGGCGGGGTGGGCATCCGCTGGACCGAGCACGGCGGCAGCGGCGCCGGAGCCGAGGGTGAGGCTGGCGAACTCACTCATGAAGTCTTTGCGCTTAATGCCCGGGCGACCGAGGCGGTCAATCGTGTTGGTCTGGATCTCGTCGGCGTCTTCACCGTCGATGATCACGGCGTACTTGATCTGCCCGCTGTCGATGAGCTGGGCGGCGAGGGTCATGCCGTTGACGAAGCCGAGGCAGGCGTTGGCAATGTCGAAGTTGATCGCCGACGACGGCAGGCCGAGGCCGTGGTGAATACGCACGGCAACAGAGGGTTCAAGGTGCTTGCGGGTGACCGAGGTATTGATGAGCAGGCCCACGTCGCTCGGCTTGATGCCAGCCTCTTTAAGCGCGATCTTGCCGGCCTTGACCGCGGCGTCATCGAAGGTCTCGTCCGGGCCCCAATTGCGTCGCTCGTAGACACCGGCGACGCGCTGCAGCAGCCCGGTCGGCAGTTTGAGGCGCGTCAATACGGGCTTCAACCGTCGGTCGATTTCTTCCGACGTCGTGATCAGCGGCGCCATGAGACTCGCGACCGACAACAAGGCGACGTTTCGATGCGTCGTCGTCGCGTTTCCGTTCAAGCGTGAACCCCTGTCGAATTGTGGACAGCGGTAATCATACGTCCCCTAACAGTTTGACCCACGAAACTGTATGTAAACCGCACGTGGCCTGTGTGCCCGCTCGGGGCACACAGGCAGCCGGGCTAGATCACACCGTCCGAGAGGGTGCTCGGGTTGCCGAACCGGTGCGCGGTGATCGAGATGGCCTGTTCGCGCAGGAACGGCAGCACCTCGATGCGGCCGGCCTGGGTGACAGCGTTCGAATACACCGCGATGTCCGGGCTGCCGGCCAGCGCCTCGGCGAGAGCGGATGCCGCCTCCCGCGCCCCGAGCACCGGGTCGCTGCCGATCAGACGCACCCGGCTGGCGGTGATGCCGCCGGAGCGGGCGCGAGCGAGCCATTCCTCGTCGCTTTCGATGAACACCGGAATCTCGCGCTGGGCGAGGATATTGCGCACGGCCGGCGGCACCGGAATGGTGCTCGAGACGTCGAAGCGCGACGTGGACAGCGTTGCGGCGGCGATCACGCGCAGCAGCTGGGCGAGCGTTCCCGACTCAGTCAGGCGCACGGTGACCGGCAGCGCGCGGTAGCGGAACAGGTTGCGCTCCACTCCGAGCCCGGTGGCGTCGCGCACGACGTTGAATTCCTCGCGCCAGGCCAGGGCGTCGCTCACGGCCGAGCGGCGCAGCACGTCGAAGTCGGCGTAGTCGAGGAACGGCTGGCTGGCTTCGATAATGTCGGTGACTCGCTGCTCCAGGCCACGCAGGTGCAGCGTCGAGCTGTTGCGGCCGGGTTCGTTGACCCAGCTGCCGAGGCCGAGCAGGTAGTTCGGTCCGCCGGCCTTGGTGCCGGCGCCCACGGCCGAGCGCTTCCAGCCGCCGAACGGCTGACGCTGCACGATGGCGCCGGTGATGCCGCGGTTGACGTAGAGGTTGCCGGCTTCGATCGTGTCGACCCAGAGGGCCAGCTCGTCGGCGTCGAGCGAGTGCAGTCCGGTGGTCAGGCCGAAGTCGACAGCGTTCTGAAAGCGGATGGCTTCTTCCAGATTGCGTGCGTGCATCACGCCGAGTACCGGTCCGAAGAACTCGGTCAGGTGGAAATACGATCCGGGCGTGACGCCGGTGCGGATGCCCGGCGACCACAGCTTGCCGGTCTCATCGAGCTGCCGGGGCTCGACCAGCCACTGTTCTTCGGCGCCGAGGGTGGTGAGGGCGTGCAGCAGTTTGCCGTCGGCCGGCATCATGATCGGGCCCATCTGGGTGACCGGGTCGCTCGCCTGGCCGACCTTGATCGAGGTCGCGGCGTCGACCAGCTGGCCGAGGAACCGCTCCGACTTCGCGACCGATCCGACCAGAATCACCAGGCTCGCGGCCGAGCACTTCTGCCCGGCGTGGCCGAAGGCGCTCTTCACCACGTCGGCGGCGGCTAGGTCGAAGTCGGCCGACGGCGTCACGATGATGGCGTTCTTGCCGCTGGTTTCGGCGAGCAGGGGTAGGTCATGACGGAATGAACGGAACAGCTCGGCCGTCTCATAGCCGCCGGTGAGGATGACCCGGTTCACCGCGGGGTGCGCGATGAGCTTGGCGCCGAGATCGCGGTCGGGCAGGTTCACCAGCGCGAGCAGCTCGCGCGGGATGCCGGCTTCCCAGAGCGCTTCGACGACGATGGCGCCGGTGCGCTGGGCTACTGCGGCGGGCTTGATCACGACGCCGGCACCCGAGGCGAGGGCGGCGAGGACGCCGCCGGCCGGAATGGCGGTCGGGAAGTTCCACGGCGGGGTGACCACGATGAGCTTGGACGGCACGAAGATGGCGCCCTGCACCCGGTCGAGGTCTTTGGCTCGTTCGGCGTAGTAGTTGGCGAAGTCGATGGCCTCGCTCACCTCGGCGTCACCCTCGGCGATGGTCTTGCCGCACTCGCTCGCCATGACCTCGATCAGGCGGTCACGGTTCGCGGCGAGCGCCAGGGCGGCGCGGTGCAGCACGGCGGCACGTTCGGCGCCGGTCTTCTGGCCCCAGGCGTTTCCGGCTTCGAGCACACCGTCGATGATGGTATTCAGCGCTGCCTCATCGGCAACGGCGGCGGCCTCGATCGTCTCGGTACCGAGAACGGATGCGTCGGCGCGGGCCAAAATCCGTCGGCCCCAGGCGCGGTTCGCGGGCAGCGACGGGTCGGTGTCCGGCTCGTTGTGGAACGTCGAGTGGGTGGGCACCGAGCCGCGGGTGATGCCGAGCAGTGCGCCGGTCAGTTGCGGGTCGTCGTCGTTGGCGGTCTCGGCGTCGTGGCTGCGGGCATCCGTTGCGGCGGCGGCGAGGCGGTCGAGGTCGTAGCTGCTCGAACGATCCTGCACGCGGTTGGGGGTGGGGACCCGGTCGTCGAGCGCGTCGAGCGAGGCCTGGAAACGGGCCTTTTCGCGGTCGAACAGCTCGGGGTTGCTGGTCAGCTCGAACACGGCCGACATGAAGTTCTCCGAGCTCGCGTTCTCTTCGAGCCGGCGAATGAGGTAGCTGATGGCCACGTCGAACTGCGAGGGGTCGACGACCGGTGTGTAGAGCAGCAGCTGGCCGACGTCTTTGCGCACGGCCTGGGCCTGGCCGGTCGCCATGCCGAGCAGCATCTCGAACTCGACCTTGTCGTCGACGCCGCGGGCGACGCTGAGCAGGTGCGCCCAGGCCACGTCGAACAGGTTGTGGCCGGCGATGCCGAGCTTGACGGCATCCGTGTTCTGCGGGGTGAGCGCCCAGTTGAGCACCCGCTTGTAGTTGGTGTCGCTGTCCTGCTTGGTGCCGAAGGTCGCGAGCGGCCAGTCGTGCACGGCGGCATCGACGTGCTCCATAGCGAGGTTGGCGCCCTTGACCAGGCGCACCTTGATCGGGGCACCGCCGGCCGCGCGGCGGTTCTGGGCCCAGTGGGTGAGGCCCTGAATGGCGCTGAGGGCGTCGGGCAGGTAGGCCTGCAGCACGATACCGGCCTCAAGCTGGGCGAGCTGCGGCTGGTCGAGCAGGCCCTCGAACACCGCGATGGTGAGGTCGAGGTCGCGGTACTCCTCCATGTCGAGGTTGATGAATTTCGGGGTAGCGGATTGTGCTGCGAACTCAAACAGCGGTGTCAGGCGTTCGATCACGCGGGCGACGGTCTCGTCGAACGCCCACATCGAGAGCTGGCTGGCGATCGAGGACACCTTGATCGAGACGTAGTCCACGTCGGGGCGTTCGAGGATGCGCTTGGTGCCTTCGAGGCGTTCGAGCGCTTCTTTCTCGCCGAGCACGGATTCGCCGAGCAGGTTGATATTGAGGCGGTTGCCGCCCTCTTTCAGGTGCACGAGCGCGGGGCCGAGCTTGTCGGGGGTGGCGTCGACGACGAGGTGGCCGACCATCTGGCGCAGCACGGTGCGGGCGGCCGGGATGACGACCCAGGGCAGCACCGGTCCGAGGATTCCACCGAGACCGATCGCCGCGCGCATCGGTGCGGGCAGAAAACCGGGCGCCTTCTTGGCGACCTTTTGCAGGCTGTAGCCGGCGACCATCTTGTCTTCGGGACGCATGACGCCGTCCACAAAGCCCACCGTGAAGTCGAGGCCGTTCGGGTCCTTCAGCACGCCGGCGAGCCGCTCGGCCGCGGCATCCGCTGGGATGGTGGCACTTTCGTCAAGCCATTTCTTAACGAGCTTGACGACCTCCGAACTGAAATCCTCGTTGGCGGGACGGGTGGAGGCGTTGGTCATGGTCACGAGACTAGTCTTTCGTTCGCGGTGGGTGGCTCTGATGCTTCAAGTCTGAGGCCAGCCTATATTTAGCAAAAGCAATTGTTTATGCATGATATTCGTTACAATTTCTAATGATTTGGTTTTCGGTGGGTCGATGGGTGTAGGGGGCAGTGGATGTTGGACGTCAGGCGGCTGCGACTGCTGCGCGAACTGAAGATTCGCGGCACCCTCGCCGGGGTCGCCGAGGCACTCGCCTACAGCCCTTCGGCGGTGTCGCAACAGCTCGCGCTGCTCGAAAAGGAGGCCGGCGTCGTGCTGTTGAAGAAGGTCGGCCGCCGGGTGCAGCTCACGCCGCAGGCCGAGATTCTGGTCGAGCACACCACCTACCTGCTGGAGCGACTCGAACTCGCCGAAGCGGACCTGCGCGCGAGCACCACGACCGTGTCGGGCACCGTGCGGGTGGCCGTGTTCCAGTCGGCGGCCCTCGCGGTGATTCCCCGGGCGCTCACCTTTCTGGCGGAAGACTATCCGGCGCTGCGCGTCGAAGTGACCGAGCGCGAGCCGGAACGTGGCCTGTTCGAGGTCGCCGCGCGCGACTTCGACCTCGTACTCGCCGAGCAGTACCCCGGCCATACTCGCGCGCACTGGCCCGACCTCGACCGGGTCAATCTGGCCACGGATGCGCTGCGGCTCGCGGTGCCGCCCGAAGATGCCGGCTCGGGCCGCGTGCGTGCGGCGACGCTGGAGGAGACCGCCGGGCTGCCCTGGGTGATGGAACCGGTCGGCACAGCATCGCGGCAATGGGCCACGCAGCTCTGCCGCTCCGCCGGGTTCGAACCGGACGTTCGGTTTGAGACCGCCGACCTGATCGCGCACATCCGCTTGATTGAATCGGGCAATGCGGTGGGCATTCTGCCCGACCTGGTTTGGGCGGGGCGGATGCCGGCCGTGCAGCTGCACGATCTGCCGGGCACCCCGCATCGCACCCTGTTTTCGGCCGCGCGCCGGTCGAGCGCGCAGCGGCCGGGAGTGGTCTCGGTGCGCGGCGCCCTCGACCGGGCGGTGAGCAAGGTGGCCAAGCCCACCGAATCCGACCCGCTGGAGCCGCCGCGCCCGTTCGAGCCCCTCGCGCCGGTCTAGCGGGCCGCCCTCCCTTCCGCGAGAGCGGGAAAAGGTTGCTTCAGCCCCTGGGAAGCAACCGATCACTTGCCTTCGCGTTCGAAGTGCACCCACGCGTCTCACGGCTCCGGCAGTTCGAGACCGCCGCTGGCTTCGGCCCACTCGGCTTCGTGGCAACGCAGCATCACGGGCGCTAGCATTCGGAGCATGACCCCGCCGAATTCAGGATCAGCTCCAGATGTCGCGCCGGAGGACGGCCGCACCGAGACCGCGAACGAACGGCTGGACCGCAACTGGAACTCACTGCTGCAGGAGCTTCGCGTCACGCAAACCGGAACGCAGATCATCGGCGGATTTCTGCTCGCCGTCGCCTTTCAGCCACGTTTTACCGAGCTGGACCGGTACCAGATCACGCTGTACCTGATTTTGGTCTGCGTGACGGCTCTGACCACGGCCCTCGGGCTTGGTCCGGTCATCTTGCACCGGCTCCTGTTCCGACAGCAGGCTATGGCGCAGATCGTGCAAGTCGGCAGCGTCCTGGTGCGCGCCACCCTGGTCGGTGTGGCGGTCGTCGTGTCCGGCACAGTCATCTTCATCTTCGATGTGGCGCTGGGTCGAAGTGCCGGGATCATTGCCGCAGCCGCCGTACTTTTATTGATCAGCTTAAGCTGGCTTATTCTGGCCCGCGCGGTGTCGCGCTGGAGAAGCGCCTAGCCGTCGGGAGCGTCAGGTCGTTGACAGGCGCAACTTTTCTTCCTCAATGTCGAAGGATGCTTCCGGCCAGGTCAGCACCATCCCCTTCAGCTCATCGATGAGCAGGTGCTGCACGGCCAGGCGCGCGTACCACTTGTGGTCGGCTGGCACGACAAACCATGGCGCCGCCGCCGTCGAGGTGCGCTCGAGTGCGATCTGGAAGGCGTCCTGATAGGCGGGCCAATGCATCCGCTCGTCTACGTCTACCGGGTGATACTTCCAATATTTGTCTGGCCGGCTCAGGCGTTCGCCGAGGCGATCCTTCTGCTCGGCGGAGCTGATTTGCAGCATGATCTTGATCACGACGGTGTCATCATCGACGAGTTCCTGCTCGAACGTGTTGATCTGGTCGTAGCGTTTGGTGATCTCTGCCGCCGGGGCGAGTTCGTGCACCCGAGCGATGAGCACGTCTTCATAGTGCGACCGGTCGAACACGCCGATCATTCCGGCCGCAGGCACTTGTTTGCGGATACGCCAGAGAAAGTCGTGCCTGAGCTCCGCCTTGGTGGGCGCCTTGAAGGCAAAGTGACTGATGCCCTGCGGGTCAACAGCGCCGACGACGTGGCGAACGATGCCGCCCTTGCCGGCCGTGTCCATGGCTTGCAGTACGAGCAGAAGCTTGCGGTTATCCCCACAGGTGCTGTTGGCAAAGAGCATCTCCTGTAGGTGCGAGAGGACGCCGGCCGCCTGGGTTCCCGCCGCAGCCGAGTCTTTTTTTGAACCCTTGAAACCTGGCGTTGACCCCGTGTCAAGCGTCGCCAGCCTGAAGCCGGAGGTCACCCGCAGCGCGCTAATCGGGTCTTCGCTCCAGAAACTTCTGATGTCTTTGCCCACGGTGCACCTCTCGCTTGTTCCTATATTGCACCGGCATCAGGCTCGGCGCCAGAGCCTGGCTGGCCCGGTGGCTGCCGTCGTCGACAACCCCACCAAGGTCGACGTGGCCGCGCCTGGACTGGATAGGCTCGCACGCATGAGCGAACCCACCCACGACGTCGTGATCATCGGAGGCGGCCACAACGGCCTCGTCGCCGCCACCTACCTCGCCCAGGCCGGACGCAGCGTACTCGTGCTCGAACGCGAGCCGCAGGTCGGCGGTGCCGCCATTTCAGCGGATGCCTTTGCCGGCGTCGATGCGCGCCTGTCGCGCTACTCCTATCTGGTGAGCCTGCTGCCGGCCAGAATCATTCGCGAGCTGGGGCTCGACATTGAACTCGCCCGACGGCGGTATTCGTCATATACGCCGATGCCGGGCGTCGCGTCTACTGGCAGCGCGTCGGCTGACAGCGCAGCTGGGCTGCTGGTCGATCACGGCGACGCCGCGGCGACCAGGGACTCGTTCGCGCGCATCGGGGCTGCGGCCGAGTTCGACGCGTGGAACGCGTTCTACGAGGACACCGCTCGACTGGCGCGCGCCGTGTTCCCCACGGTCTGCGAACCACTGCTCACCCGCTCGGAGGCCCGGCGGCTGGTCGACGACGACGCGCTCTGGGCCGCGCTGATCGAGCAGCCGCTCGGCCGGACCATCAGCGACCGCTTCTCGAACGACCTCGTGCGCGGCGTCGTGGCCACCGACGGGCTGATCGGCACGTTCACGAGCCTCGCCGACCACAGTCTCGACGCGAACCGCTGCTTTCTGTACCACGTGATCGGCAATGGAACCGGGGACTGGGACGTGCCGATCGGAGGAATGGGTGCCGTGACCGGGGCGCTCGAGCGGGCGGCCCGCGCTGCCGGCGCGCGGCTTGAAGTCGGGGCGGAAGTCACATCGGTCAGCGCCGATGGAGGCGTGGAGTACTTCCAGGAGGGTCGCGTCAAGCGGGCGCACGGCGCGGTGATTTTGGCGAACGTCGCGCCCTGGTCGCTGCGGGAGCTGCTGGGCGCTGGAAGAACGGCATCCGCTGTAGTAGGAAAGCCGGAGGGCGCGCAGGTGAAGGTCAACCTGCTGCTGACCCGGTTGCCGCAGCTGTTGGATGCGAGCGTGTCGCCCGAGGCCGCGTTCGGCGGCACTTTTCATATCAACGAGTCGTACGAGCAATTGCAGGCCGCGTATGAGCAGGCGCTGGCCGGGGAGATTCCCTCCGTTTTGCCGTGCGAGATCTACTGTCATTCGCTGACCGATCCGAGCATTCTTTCGCCCGAACTCGCCCAGGCCGGGGCGCACACGCTCACCGTTTTCGCCCTGCACACGCCCCATCGCGCGCTCACCGAGGCCAACAACGACGAGATGCGGGCGCAGTTGCAGGCCGCAGTGCTGCGTTCGCTCAATTCGGTGCTGGCCGAGCCGATCGAACCCCTCTTAATGACGGATGCTGCCGGTCGTCCCTGCATCGAAACCAAGACCACGCTCGACCTCGAGCACGCCCTGAACCTGCCCGGCGGCAATATTTTTCACGGCGGGCTGTCCTGGCCGTTCCTCGAGGATGACGAGCCGCGCGGCACGCCAGCCGAGCGCTGGGGAGTAGCCACCTCGCATCCGCGCATATTGATCTGCGGGGCCGGTGCGAGGCGCGGCGGCGGGGTCAGCGGGCTCGGCGGCCACAACGCCGCGATGGCCGTGCTCGAGGGTGCGTAGTAGACGGATCGGCGCGTGTAGCCGACGGGTTGAAAGTGGCCTAGCCTGAGGGAAGACTCGCGTTTCACTCAAAGTGGAGGTCACCATGTCAGCCAAGCCCACCGGTCGTCTCGTTCACCGCGAGGACGGCCTGTATCTCATGCTCAATCGGCTCTTCAATGCGCCGATCGAACAAGTCTGGGCGAGCCTGACCCGCCCGGCCGAGCTGGAGAAGTGGATCGGCACCTTTACCGGTTCGCCGGCCACCGGAGCGGTCAAGTTCAAGATGACCGCCGAACCCGATGCCAAGTGGGAGTACGTGAGCGTTCGCGAATGCCAGGCTCCGCACCGGTTCAACGGTGATTTCGGCGAGGGTGAGGATTCCTGGCGGGCCATGTTCCACCTGGTCGAGGGCGACGGCATGACCAACCTGACCTTCGGGCAGCGCCTGCGGAGCCCGTCGGAAGCCGCCACGGTTGGCCCCGGATGGGACTACTACCTCGATCGCCTGGTGGCCTCGCGCGCCGGTCTGCCGCTACCGCAGTGGGAGCACTACTACCCCGCGCACGCCCAGTTCTACAAGGACCTGATCGTTCCGGCTCGCACCGCCTGAACGCTAACGTTCGGCGAATTGCTCAGGGCCTGCGCCCTAACGGCGCAGACCCGGGGGTGCGACGACGGCGATGTGCTCTACCTCGGCGACAAAATCCGCTGCTTCACCGCCAAACAACGCGCCGCGATCGCCGCCCGCGACGGCGGCTGCATCATCCCCGGCTGCACCATCCCCGCCCGCTGGACCGAAGTTCACCACGTCCTCCCCTGGCATGAAGGAGGACTAACCAACATCGACAACGGCACGCTGCCCGGCCCCAGCCACCACCACCACCATCACCACCACGTGATCCATAGAGGCTGAAGGGTGCAGGTCGTCGACAACGTGCGCTGGTTCGCCCCACCAGCGAGCATCGACCCCAGCCGCAAACCCAAGCGCCGCTGGAAACTTTTCGTACCGAGACCACCACGACCCCCGGGCTGTTTTCTGCTGGTTGAGCAACGCGCTCTGGCACGAGTCGAAACCCCGCCGCATCTTCTGATTTCGAGACGATCGCTCCGAGACCTGCTCAACCAGCGGAAGTCGTTCGCGTCACACATCGTCACGCGACGCAATATTGTTTCGCCGCGGTTAGGCGCCGCGCCGCGCCGACAATAGGCTCACGGCCATGATCAGCATCGAACAACTGACCAAGGTCTACGGTCACGGCGCCAAGGCGACGGTCGTCCTCGACCGGCTCGACTTCCGCGTCGACGCCGCCGAGATCTTCGCCGTCGTCGGACCGAGCGGCGCCGGCAAGTCGACCCTCGCGCAGTGCGTCAACCTGCTCGAGCGGCCCACGTCCGGTTCGGTGCTTGTCAACGGCGAGAACCTCTCCCAGCTCGGCGAGCGCCAGCTGCGCGCGGCCCGCCGCCGCATCGGAACGATCTTCCAGTCCGACGGCCTCTACAGCCGTCGCACGGCCGCCCAGAATGTCGCGTTACCGCTCGAATACCTCGGCGTCACCACCGCCGAGGCGAAGCGCCGCGTCGCCGAATTGCTCGACCGCGTCGGGCTCTCCGACCGCGCCGGACACTACCCGCACCAGCTCTCCGGCGGCCAGCGCCAGCGCGTCGGTATCGCCCGCGCGCTCGCGTTGCGCCCGCAGGTGCTGCTCTCCGACGAGGCGACATCCGGCCTCGACCCCGAGTCGACGGCATCCATCGTCTCCCTGCTCAAGGAGCTTCGTGACGACCTCGACCTCTCCATCCTGTTCATCACCCACGAGATGGACACCGTGCTCCAGGTTGCGGACGCCGTCGCCCGTCTCGACCACGGCCACATCGTCGAGTCCGGGCGCATCGTCGACTTGCTGCGCGACCCGGCATCCGCCCTCGGCCGCGCCCTCCGCCCGGCCCGCCCGCACGCCACACCGCAGCTGGGCGAGACGCACTGGTTCGTGAGCTACACCTCCGGCGCGGTGCCGGCCGACTGGGTGCTACGGCTGGCCAGCGAGCTCGACACCCCGGTCTCCGTGCTCGGCGCGTCGATCGAGACCGTCGCCGGCCAGACGGTCGGGCACGCGAACATCGGCGTGCGCGCGGTCGACCCGGCCCTGCTTGTTGAGACTGCCCGCCGCCTGGGGCTGGATGCCCGGCCCGTGCCCGAGGATCCGGAGGCTGCGGCTCTGGCCGACCGGTCGGCGGAGGAGTCTTCGAGGTCCTCGGATGGCGGGCGTTCGACGTCCGCGGATGCGTCCGCCCCGGCTGCGGCAGGCGACACAACCCCGGCGGCCTCGATCTCGTCCACAGTGCCCGCACTGGAGCGTGTTGCATGAGCGCTGCCCTGAGCGTGCTCGCCACCGGCATCCGCACGGCCCTTCCGACGAACAACAACGTGCCGATCGCCGAGATCCCGGCGCTCGTGTTCCCGGCGCTGATCGACACCCTCATCATGGTCGGCATCGTCATGGTCATCGTCGTGCTGGTCGGGGTGCCGCTTGGCGCGCTCGTGCACAACCTCGCGCCTGGCGGCCTAGTCGAGAACCCCGCGCTACACCAGTCGATCAGCTGGATCGTCAGCATCGGCCGGTCGCTGCCGTTCCTCATCCTGATGGCGGCGATCGTTCCGTTCACGCGCTTCATCACCGGAACCAACATCGGCATCGCCGCGGCCGTCGTGCCGATGGCGATCGCCGGGATCGCGTTCTTCACCCGCATTGTCGAGAACTCGCTGCGTGGCGTACCGCCCACGCTCGTGCGGGTCGCGAGGGCGTCCGGTGCGTCGCCTCTGCAGATCGTCCGCACCGCGCAGTTGAGCGAGGCGCTGCCCGCGATCATTGGCGGGCTCACGATCAACACGATCGCGATGATCGAGTACTCGGCGATCGCCGGCACGATCGGCGCCGGCGGCATCGGATACGTGGCGGTGACCTACGGCTACCAGCGCTTCGACAACACCGTCATGCTCGCGACGATCATCATCCTCGTCGCGACGGTCGCCACGGTGCAGCTGCTCGGAGACCGGCTCGTGCGACTGGCGACGCCGCACGCCCGCGAGCGCCAGCCGAGGCGCGCGAAGTCGATGCCCGTCCCACGCTGAGCGCGGGGACGCTTCCGCCGAACCACCCTTGCCTGGCATGAGCCTCCCCACCCGGCATCCGCTCGACCCTGCCACCCGCCCGTTCACGCCACTGCGTCACCACGACTCCAGCACCTCGAAAGGAAACACCATGTCCCAAGGCACGATCACCAAACCCACCTCGCAGGACCCCGACGAGCCGCACGGCTTCGAGCTCAAGACGCGCCGCCGCTGGCCCTGGATCGCCGGCGCCTCGGTGGCCGTCGTCGCGGTCGCCGCCGCGATCGGCATCCCGCTGCTCAATCCGAGCGTCTCGCCGAACGAGGTCGCGGGCGCCACGCTCGTCATCGCGACGGCGGAGGGCAACGCGGCCGAGCAGGCCCTCGTCGAGTTCGTCGCCAAGAACGTGGCCGCCGACTATGGGATCACGGTCGCCTTCAGGGGACTCTCCGACAGCAACACGATCAACCGTGCGGTGAGCGAGGGCGAGGTCGCCGGCACGATCTACCAGCACAAGCTCTGGCTGAGCCAGGTGCTCGAGGCCAACCCCGACTTCCGGGAGACGGCGGCGACACCGGTCTTCCGGTGGGGCTTCGGGCTATGGTCCGAGAAGTGGGGCAGCGTCGAGGAGATCCCGGATGGCGCCACCATCTCGCTCTACTCCGACCCCGCCAACGAGGCACAGGGGCTATGGCTGCTCGAGAACGCAGGGCTCATCACCCTCAAGGACGGCGCAACCGCCGGCACCGCGACCCAGGACGACATCGCGTCGAATCCGAAGAACCTGAAGTTCGTGCTGCTCGACTTCGCCGCCCAGTCGCGCGCGCTGCCCGACATCGATGCCGCCGCCGGGTACACCGAGTACTACCTCGCCGCAAAGATCCCGCTCGAGCAGCAAATCTTCGCCCCCGCCGCACCGGACGACTTCGCCGGCCAGCTCACGATCGGCAGCGACTACGCCGACACCGACAACATCAAGAAGCTCGTCGCGGCCTTCCAGGACCCGGCCGTGCAGAAGTTCCTCGCGACCGGTCCGTCGGTGAAGGGAATCCTGCTGCCACTCAACAAGCAGTAGCGCGACTGGCGGGGAGCGGATGCCGCCAGTATCCCGGCCCCTTTCCCTTTCACCATTCGGGAGTTCCTGGGCGGTGCGACCGTCAGAATTTAGGAGTATCTGGCCAGCATGACCTTCGAGGGCCGGGGCGCTGTCCCACCAGCAACATCCGCCTCGTGGGCCACACCAAATCCTGAATGATGATGGCCACCCGTTTCGCCACCTCCTGAATAATGACAAAGAGCGTTCGCTATGGGCGAGCGAAAAGGGATCACATTTGCTCAGAAAGCCCGCCTGAGCTTGAATAAGCAACGTAACGCGGGAGCCCGGTAGGGCGATTGAAGGCAACGAATTAGGCACCGAAGGCGCATCATACCTCGCCACAGGCCGAGGTTGGGGTCGTATTAGCAACGTATCGACAACGCGGTCCTATTGTGCTGGTACCACCACCACATGATCGACATCAGCGGCTGGAAAATCCGCATGATTCACGGCCGACCCCAACTACTCGTCCCCGTCCTGTGGGACCCGTCCCAAATCTGGCGACCAGCCCAAACCCACCGGGCCAATACGCCCAGCCCGGAACCACCCTGGCGCACGTGAGCCGAAGAGGTCGATTTTCCGCGAGAGACAAAGCGCCCCGCAGTCAAGTCGCCCTCGCGTTGCGAGCATGGATTCCCCCGACGTCACCGTATCCGCGCGGTTAGTTCCAGATGCTGGGGGCGGGAGCGCGCGTGGGCGGGACCGCCGCGGTGGCTGCCCACTCCAGCAGCCAGTCGGGCACGCTCACGTTGTCGGGGGCGACGCCGATGGCCTCGAGCAGTTCGTCGATCGTGACGATTCCACCGGTGCGCTTGAGAAAGCGACCACGAATGTGACCGTGGGCGTAGATTTCGGGCGTGCCATCGGCATCCGGTCGTACGAAGCGCTGCTCGACGTACACGGCTTTCTCATCGAACCCGATGATGCGCGACTCGACCGTGAACTTCTGGCCGAGCTTGAGCGACTTGCGAAAACTGATCGTTTCCGACACGACGACCGGATACCAGCCTCGCCGTTTGAAGATCGCCCAGACGCCGGTGCGGTGCAGCATGTCGAAGCGGGCCACGTCCATGATCGACAGGTAGACGCCGTTGTTCATGTGCCGCAAAATGTCCTGGTCGGTGGGCAGCGTCACGAAGTTGGTGCGCGCCACGTCGAAGTGACCGAGCCGGGGGCCGAACTGCGACAGCAGGGCATGGAGGAGGGTTCTGAAGAACATATGCACGACCCCGATGCTAGCGAGGCCGCGGTGCAGGCGGGCAATCCGTTGTGGGTGAGCGCCAGCATCCGTCTCTCCAGACCAGCTTGCCTGCACGATATGCTCAAACATGGTTTCCCTGCCCACCCTGCTGACGTTCGCCCTCGCGTCGATCGCGCTCATCGTCATTCCCGGCCCGACCGTGCTGTTTGTGATCGGGCGTTCGCTCGCTCTCGGACGCCTCGGTGGCTTTCTCAGCGTTCTCGGCAACGCTCTCGGTCTGATTCCGGTGATCATCGCGGTTTCGCTCGGACTCGGCGCGATCGTGACCCAGTCCGTGCTGCTGTTCACGATCGTGAAGTTCGCCGGTGCTGCGTACATCATCTATCTCGGGGTGCAGGCTATTCGAAACCGGCACAAGGCGGCCCGGATGAGCGAGGCCCGCGTGGCGCGTAAAACCAAGTGGCGGCTCGTGTTCGAGGGGTTCGTGGTGGGGCTCAGCAATCCGAAGTCGCTCGTGTTCTTCATCGCGGTACTGCCACAGTTCGTCAATTACCGGGCTGGCGATGTGCCGCTGCAACTCGCAGTGCTTGGGCTGGTCTTCGTGGTGCTTGCCCTGCTCGGCGACAGCACCTGGGCTCTCGCGGCCGGCACGGCGCGGACCTGGTTTGCGAAATCACCGCAGCGCGTCGAGAATCTCTCCTCGGCCGGCGGCGTGATCATGATCGGGCTCGGCGGGGTGCTCGCCGCGACCGGCGCACGGTCCTAAACAGCGACCACCGCGCGCGGCGCGACCGCACGCACGAAGGCGCCGAGGCGGCGGTAGACCTCCTGCGATTCCGGATGCGAGTCGTCCTGCTGCCAGGTGTGCTTGGTGTTGACGCTGCGACGTCCGTAAATCAGGGTGTCCACCCAGATCTTGCGCGCCCGCAGCGCCTCGATGAAGTTGAGGTTGGCGCGATAGAAATAGTCCCGCTCCGAGGTCGTGACGAACACCGGCGGAAAGCCCCGGTCGAGCCATTCGATCGGCGACATGAACCGTACGGCGGTGCGCAGGTGCAGCCCGCGGCCCCGCTCGGGCAGCAGCATCCGCACGAAATTGAGGCTCAAGACGAATCCGCGGTCGAACAGCACCGAAAAGTCGGCAATGCTGCAGTGCTGCACCAGACCGCGCAGATGGCGGGCAGTGACGGGGGGACGAATGCCGTAGTGCTCGGCGAGTTCGGGCGCATAGGCGGCGGCCGTGAGCAGCGCGGCGATGTGGCCGCCCGCGGAATCGCCACCGAGCACGATGCGCGTCGGGTCGCCGCCATAGGCCGCGACATTGCGGGCGACCCAGTCGAGCACCGCGTTGCCGTCCTGCATCATGTGGCCCAGCTGAAACCGCGTCGCCATGCGGTAGTTGGCGTTGATGACGATCATGCCCTCAGCGGCCTGGCTCGCGCAGTATTTGGTCAGCGGATCCTTGTCGCCCGAGGTCCAGCCGCCACCGTGAAAGTACACGTAGACCGGCAGGGGTGCCGCTTCGGCATCCGTGCGCTTGGGCACGAGGACGTCGAGCCGGTGAATCTTCTGGCCGTCGCCGATGTAGTCGATATCGAGGTCGTACTCCACGGAGTCGATCGGGTGCAGATTGAACTTGTGCACCGGTGTCGCGCGCCGCAACATGAGTGCACGCCAAGCCCAGACCGGCAGCCGACGGATGCCCGTCTCCCGGTGCGTAGACCGGTCGACGGTCACGCCGTCCGCGTGCAAACGGATACCGTGCAGCCAGGCCGGTGCGCGGCGGTCAGCGCGGGCGGTGCCCGCCGAAGTCGAGGGGTGTGCTGCGAGGGGAGTGGGACGAACGATGTCGAACGCGGTACTGGTGTAACTCATTACCTGAGGTTATGTCGAATCCCACGAATCCCCGCTGAGAGCTCCCCCATATGGGGTGAACTCCCGGTTTCAACTCAGGCAGCGGATGCCCCGCCCGCGACCCCGGTCGCCTCCAGCACCGCACGCGCGACCGTGTGAAAGTGCAGGTTGAAGCCGAGAACGGCCGGCGTCGACTGCGCGTCGATGTCGAGCAACGGCACGTCGACGGCGTGCACGATGAATTGGTAGCGGTGGGTGCCCGTTCCCGGCGGCGGTCCGGCACCGGAGAAGGAGGTCAGGCGCTGCTCGTTCGGCAACACGAGCGAGCCGGACGGCAGGGCATCGACTCCGGCGGGCAGCTCGGTCACCGATACCGGCAGGTTCGCTACCGCCCAGTGCCAAAACCCTGAGCCGGTCGGGGCGTCGGGGTCGTACACGGTCAGGGCGAAACTCCGGGTCTCGGGCGGGAAGCCGGTCCAGGACAGCTGGGGGGAGACATCCGCTCCCCCGGCACCAGCACCGTATTGAGGCGCGGCGAGGGGTCCGCCGTCGGTCATGTCGGCGCTCGTGAGAGAGAACTGGGGCACTTCGCCGAAGCGGGCGAGCGGATCAACGGTCACGAGGGGCCTCCTATTTGTTGTGCGGCCAGCCTACGCGCCCCTAATAAAATGGGCTCATGGCCATTCCGAAGATTCTGCTCTATTACATCTTCACTCCCCTGGCCGATCCAGACGCTGTGCGGCTCTGGCAACGCGACCTGTGCGCCGGGCTCGGCCTGCGCGGGCGCATCCTGATCTCCAAGGACGGCCTGAACGGCACGGTCGGCGGCGACCTGCCGGCGATCAAGAAGTACATTCGCAGGACCCGCGACTACCCGGCGTTCAAGAACATCGATTTCAAGTTCAGCGAGGGCACCGGGCTCGACTCGCACGGCCACAGCCTCGACTTTCCCAAGCTTGTGGTCAAGGTGCGCGACGAAATCGTGAGCTTCGGAGCCCCCGGCGAACTGCGCGTCGACGCGAACGGCGTCATCGGCGGCGGAACCAAGCTGCAACCGGCCGAGCTCAATGCGCTCGTCGCCGAGCGGGGCGATGAGGTCGTCTTCTTCGACGGGCGCAATAAGTTCGAGGCCGAGATCGGCCATTTTCGGGACGCGGTCGTGCCGGATGTGGCCAATACCCGCGAGTTCGTGGCCGAGCTCGACAGCGGTAAATACGACCATCTCAAGGGCAAGCCGGTCGTGACCTACTGCACCGGCGGCATCCGTTGTGAGGTGCTGAGCGGTCTCATGAAATCGCGCGGATTCGGCGAGGTGTACCAGCTCGACGGTGGCATCGTGCGCTACGGCGAGACCTTCGGCAACGAAGGCCTGTGGTCGGGTTCGCTCTACGTCTTCGACCAGCGGATGTCCATCGACTTCGCCCCAGAGGCTGCCGTACTCGGCAGCTGCCAGGTCTGCGCGGCACCGACCACGAACATGCGCAACTGCCGGGACGCCTCCTGCCGGGAGCAACTCGTGGTCTGCCCCGAGTGCGTTGCGCTGGCTGCTCCGACCTGCCAACAGCACGCCCTCACCAAATAATCCCCGGTCGGCAGCCGAAAACGGCCACGCGGGGAATAGGCTGGGAGCACTATTTCTTGAAGCAGCACAGAGGGGAGTCGGATGCCGACCGGCGCGCTCATCGAGTTCACGAACATCAGCAAACGCTTTGGCGGTGTCACCGCGGTCAACGATCTGTCCTTCACAGTCGAACCCGGCCGGGTCACCGGTTTTCTCGGACCGAACGGCGCCGGAAAGACCACTTCCCTGCGTATTCTGCTCGGGCTGGTCGCCGCGAGCAGCGGAACGGCCACCTTCGGCGGCGTGCGCTATCGCGACCTGCCGCATCCGCTTAAAACGGTCGGGGCCGCCCTCGAAGCGGCGAGTTTTCACCCGGGTCGTTCTGCTCGCGACCACCTCGGCGTCTACGCCATCGCAGCCGGACTGCCGCGCACCCGGGTGCTGGAGGTGCTCACCCAGGTGGGCCTCGCCGCCCATGCCGCCCAACGCGTCGGCGGTTACTCGCTCGGCATGCGCCAGCGCCTCGGCCTCGCCTATGCCCTGCTCGGCGACCCGGGCGTACTGGTTCTCGACGAGCCGATCAACGGGCTCGACCCGGAGGGCATCCGCTGGATTCGCGGTTTTCTGCGCGACATGGCCGCCGAAGGACGCACCGTTCTGGTCAGTTCGCACCTGCTCTCCGAGGTGCAGCAGAGCGTCGACGACGTCGTGATCATCGCCCGCGGCGAGCTCGTGCACCTCGGGCCCTTGTCAAGCCTCGACACGGATGCCGCGGCCCAGACGATCGTGGATTCTCCCGACCGCGAGAACCTCGCCACCGCACTCACGGCGGCCGGCATCACCTTCACGACCGGCCGCACCGGACTCATCGCGGCAACCAGCGACCCGGCCCTGCTCGGCCACCTCGCCTTCGAAGCCGGGGTCGAACTGAGCGTGCTGCATCGGCAGAAAGTCGGCCTGGAAGACTCGTTTCTCGCCCTCGTCGGCGGAGGCCACTCACTATGACTTCGTTCCTGCGGTCCATTGCGGCCGAATTCGCCAAGATTTTCACCACTCGCCTCTGGTGGATAATCGCCCTCGTGCTGTTTGGCTACATCGGACTGCTGGCCGGCGGTCTTGCGGCGTTGTTCTCCGGGCTTCAGACCGGTGTGATCAGCCCCGATACGGTGAATACCGGCGGCGGCGACCTGAGCGGTTTCGGAAGCCTCCCACCCATCATCTACAGCTTCGCATCGTCGGTCGGTTATGTCTTTCCGGTGCTGATCGGTGCCCTCGCGACCACCGGCGAGTTTCGCCACCAGACGCTGACCCCGACCTTTCTGGCGACACCGCGACGCGGGGTCGTGCTCGGCGCCAAGACGGTCACACTCCTCTTGGTCGGCGCGGCATTCGGTCTCATCGCGCTGGCGGCATCCGTTGGTATCGGCGGCGGCGTCATGAGTGCTTTCGGTGTGGATGCGCTGCTCCTCGATTCGGAGACCTGGCTGCTGGCAGCTCGTTCGGTGCTCGCCATGGGCCTGTGGGCCGCGATCGGCGTCGGTCTCGGCGTGCTCGTGCCCAATCAGGTCGCCTCGATCGTGATCGTGCTCGCCTTCACCCAGTTCGTCGAACCTCTGCTGCGGCTCGCGGCCTCTTTTCTCGAGGTCACCGCGAAGATCGGCAACTTTCTCCCCGGTGCCGCCTCCGACGCCCTGGTCGGCGCGAGCATCTTCACGCTTATGAACCCGGCCGGCGCAGCGCCCCTGGACTGGTGGCAGGGCGGCCTCGTGCTGCTCGGCTACGCGCTCGTGGCCACCGTCATCGGGTACGCCGTGAGCTGGAAGAAGGACGTCAGCTAGCTGGTGCACCGAAGGTCCGCTGATTTCCGTCGATCGAGCCTGACAAGATCCGGGCGACTGACGCAAGGCGGTCTGCGGAACCGACCCTAGCCGTTGGTCGAGCCCGCTCTCTCCCGCCGCGAGCGGTCTGGAGAACCCGGCCACTGCCGTTGGTCGAGCTTGCCGAGACCGCCATCGACTGGCCTGAGCCGGTCTCGACAACGCACGGTCTGCCCGAATGCATATTCGCACAGACATCCAAACATATCTGAGAAACCCTCGACTCTGGCGCATGGTTTTGGTACACTTCTTCTATGAGCCAGAGCGGCGACACCCCACAGCCGGGCCGTGTCGATCCATTCTTCGCGGCTCACGGCTACCCGCCGTCTACACTCGAAGAGCGTGCCGAGTTCGAGGTGTTCTGGGCGCAGTGTCAGGCTGATTGGCGGTGTGAAATTGCCGAGGGGCTCGGAGAATTCGCCCCGTATGAGGTCACCGACCCGGTCGATCTGGAACCGGTGAGTCCGGCACCGGTGAGCCCGGCACCAGTGAGCCTGGCACCGGTGAGCCCGACGATTGGCCGCCCGGAGTTGATTGACGGCCCGACCATTCCGGCCGACCTCGACCTGACCGAGGTATTCGGTGCGGTGCCGCCCGAGCACCTCTTCGATGAGGACCTCCGCGAGGAGTTCCTGTATACCAATTACCTCGCGGACAACTACCTCCCGGTCGATTTCATCCCGGACGGATGCACCGCTGACGAATGCACCACTGACGGATGCACCACTGACGGATGCACCGCTGGCGAGCGTCACACTGACCCTGCCGACGCTGACCGTGGCGAGGCTGACCGTGGCGAGGCTGACCCGGCTGACGCTGACCCGGCTGACCCGGACCCGGACCAACCCGGTCTGGCCCCTGGTGGTCCGGCAGACGTGCTGAGTCCGTTCCAGCGGCACCAGGCCCAATTCGTCGACCGGGTGCTCTACCTCGAGAAGGTGATTGCTTGGGCGCAGGCGAGTAAGGCTGAGGTCTTGACTGAGGCGTGGGATTACACCACCAACAGTGCCGAGACCGGCCGTCCCCAGGCCGGTCCGCAGCATGAGCATGACTGGGATGCGACCTTCGCCGCTCAGCAGGGCCTGGTCGCTGAAATGGCCTGTGCGCTGCGCATCCCGGCCGGCACTGCCTCTGGCCTGTTGCACCAGAGTCGGGTGCTGGTCGAATCCCGCCCGCAGACCCTGACCGCGCTCCGCACCGGGGAGATCTCCCTCCGGCATGCCCAGCGGCTGCTCGACCAGCTGGATTCCGTCTCGCAGCCCGCCCGGGCCGAGTTGGAGGCGGTGTTGCTGCCGCACGCGAAACGCCTCACCCCGACGCAGTTCGATGGCAAGGCTCGCAAGCTCCGCGAGCGGTTCCACCCCGACAGCATCACCGTTCGCCGCGCCCGGTGTCTGGCCGATCGCCGGGTGCAGTTCTTCCCCGACCAAGACGGCATGGCCACCCTGTGGTTACGGGCGGCCGGAGACGACCTGCAAGGCGTCTTGAGCTGCCGCGGGGATTTCGGACAGCGGAATTAGTGGTTTCTTCTACGCTGCCAGGGCTGGCTTTTCATAACCGTAGTGCACTTCGTTAGGCCGTCGGTACCCGAGC
>NZ_SOGF01000053.1:0-56756 GCF_004402355.1 Cryobacterium sp. TMS1-20-1
TCCCCCATTGGCTACCGCGCCAGCAACACCCAACCCACGCCGAGACATGGACCCGTATTCCGCGGCATCAAGCCGAAATAGGCGTTACTGACTCACGCTCCTAGCGGCGGGCAAGGGTCTCGCCGTCTTGGCTGCGTAGGTGCTTCAGCGAGGCTCGTCGGCGTTCGACGATGTGCTCGTTCCACCATTCCCCGAACAGGGGGCTCTGCTCGCGCAGCTCAGCGACAAGCGCCTGCAACTCGGTGTCGTGAAGGTTGTCGGCGTTGGCCGCGCGGACGTGGGCGACGGCCCCGCGCGCACCTTCCTCCCAAAAACCCCCTACTCCCCAGTAAAAAACTGGGATGTAGGGGGTTTTCGTGGCGGTACCGGTGGGATTTGAACCCACGGTGGAGTCTCCCCCACACGACTTTTCGAGAGTCGCACCTTCGGCCGCTCGGACACGGTACCGCCGTTGATTCTAGTAGAGACTGAGGTCCGACGCGAATCGGCAAACATGCAGCAGACACACGGATGCCGCGGAGTACCCTCAGCGGGTGACCTCACCGACCCCACGCATCCGCTCTGCCATCGCTACCGGAGCCGCCGTTTTTGCCGGCGGCGTCGTGCTGGCCACGACCTTGTGGCGCCGCGACCTGGAACAGCAGAAGGCCATTCTCAACGAGACCCTGCCGGTGCACTCGGCCTGGTGGCGCGACCACGCGAAGCAGTCGGGCGAGCTGCTCTACGTCGCGATCGGCGACAGTGCCGCCCAGGGAATCGGGGCGTCGAGCCCAAGCAAGAGCTACGTCGGCGTACTCGCCGATCATGTGCGCCTGGCGACCGGCCAGACGGTACGCGTTGTGAATCTCAGCGTCTCCGGCGCGACCGTGGCATTGGCCGTGCGCGACCAGCTTCCCCGCTTCGCCAGGCTGGAGGCCGACCTGGTCACGGTCGCGATCGGCGCCAACGATATCGCCGCGTGGAACCCGGCGGCGTTTGAAGCCGGTATCCGAACCGTTTTTGCCGCACTGCCGCCGCACGCCCTCATCGCCGACCTGCCCTGCTTTCACCTGCCGCACAACGAGGTCAAGGTCGCCGCGGCCAACGAGATCATCCGCCGCGTTGCCGCCGAGCACGAGCTGACCGTGGTTCCGCTGCACGCAACGACGAAGCGGGCCGGCTTTCGCAGCATTCTGACCCACGTAGCCCGGGATCTGTTCCACCCCAACGACCGCGGCTACCGCTCCTGGGCCGAGGCGTTCCTACCGGCGATCAGCGCCGATGTCGCCCACCGGTTCTCGGCGGTCAATCAGGTGTCGGAGGACGCCGACTAGCGCCGGAACCGCGCGCAGAGTCGACTGTCGGTGGCCCCGGCTAGGCTCGAAACATGGCAAAATCCGTCTCCTCTTTCCGCTGCTCCGAATGCGGCTGGACCACCCTGAAATGGGCGGGCCGCTGCGGCGAATGCCAGCAGTGGGGCACCGTCGTCGATGCCGGCCAGACCGCTGGCATCACCCGCAAGCTCAAGGCCGTCACGCTCGTCGGCGATGGTATCGCCCGACCCATCACCCACGTTGAAACGGATGCCGCCGCCCACTGGCCGACCGGCATCAACGAGTTCGACCGGGTGCTCGGCGGCGGCATCGTGCCCGGCTCGGTGATTCTGCTCAGCGGTGAGCCCGGCGTCGGCAAGTCCACGCTGCTGCTCGAGGTCGCGTCGAAGGCGGCGGCTGCCAAGAGCCGCGTGCTCTATGTCAGCGCTGAAGAGTCGGTGAGCCAGGTGCGATTGCGGGCCGAACGCACTAACGCGCTCGAACCCGAGCTCTATATCGCGGCCGAAACCGACCTCGGCGTGATCCTCGGGCAGATCGACGCGGTGAAGCCCGACCTCATCATCATCGACTCGGTGCAGACGGTGTCGAGTGCGCTCTCCGACGGATCGCCGGGCATGCCCAGCCAGGTGCGGGAGGTTGCATCCACTCTCATTCGCGTGGCCAAAGATCGCAACCTGCCGGTGCTGCTCGTCGGCCACGTCACCAAGGACGGCTCGATTGCGGGCCCGCGGGTGCTGGAGCACCTGGTCGACGTGGTCTGCCAGTTCGAGGGCGACCGGCAGACCTCGTTGCGGTTCATTCGCGCGCTCAAGAACCGATTCGGGCCCACCGACGAGGTCGGCTGCTTCGAGATGACCGGCGACGGCATCGCCGAGGTGCCCGACCCGAGCGGGCTGTTCCTAAGCCGGGCCACTGAACCGGTCGACGGCACCTGCGTCACCGTCGCCCTCGAAGGCCGGCGGGCAATGCCGGTCGAGGTGCAGGCTCTCGTCACCGACACCCAGGCACCGAACCCGCGCCGTGTCACGAGCGGTGTAGACGCAGCCCGTGTGGCCATGTTGCTCGCGGTACTGCAGGAGCGCGCCGGCATGAAACTCTCCGCCAAAGATGTCTACGTGTCGACGGTCGGCGGAATCCGTCTGACCGAACCGGCCGCCGACCTCGCGATTGCGCTGGCCATCGCGTCGGCCTTCACCGGGCTGGCCGTGGCCCACAACGTGGTCGCCTTCGGTGAGATCAGCCTGGCCGGGGAGGTGCGCGGAGCGCTCATGTCGAAGCAGCGCGTGAACGAGGCCGTGCGCCTCGGGTTCACCACCCAGATCGACGCCGCCTGCGGGTCGATCCACGCGGCGGTTGCTCTCGCGCTCGGAACCAGCCGCAGCCCCCGCGACGCCGAACTCGATCGGGCGTTCTAGACTCCATCACTACCCCGCCCCACATTCGGCCGTAGCTGAGCGCTTTCCCGAAAAAAGGATGCAGGCTCGGCGCACTGACCGGCGCGCCGAGCCTGCGCCTGGACCCGGCGATCTATCGGGCAGTTGCTCGAAGCTGCCCGGGCGAGGACTCAGCCGGCGTCGCTCTGGCCAAGTTCGGGGCTCAGCGCCTTGAGCAGATCGGCGGGAGCTGCCTGCATCACGTTCGGCCCGGCGATGTCGAAGAACACCATCTCCAGGGTCGCGGCGTGCACGGTGAGAAATTCCCGCAGCCACTGCCCGTCGCAGACCATGACCTGCGGGTTCAGGTCGTCGGGTACCACGCGCACGTAGTTTTCGGCGGCCGAGAAGAGCAGCAGCATCCGCTTGTCGGAGCCTTCGCGGCCGAAGACCCGCACCTGCGCCGCCTCCCCGTTGACGACGAGTTGCGGCACGATCATATAATCGTTGCGCAGCGCATAGGCGACGGCGACGACGTCTTGCGCCGCCAGTGCGGCGGCGAGCGCCTCGGAACGGGTGTTGGCAGTCGTATCGGTCACCTATTCATTCAATCAGGCGCGCCCGTACACGCCCAGCTGGCAGCGCATGCCACGAGCGAACGCGCTCCCCAGCCGAGGCCCCAGCGAGCCGACCACCTGTTCCACCCCAGCCTCAGCCCGACCCGCCTCCGTGAGGGGTCTCAAGTCGCTCTAAAACCGGCCCCGAAAGAGCAATATGCTACTCCTCACCCGCGCACTCGCCCCAGTTCAACGGGAAATAGTGTTCGGCACCACCGGGCGGGGCGTCAGATTGAGCAGCCAGCCCTAGTTCAGAATCATCAAGGCCGGGTCGGCCGCTTCGATACCGTCCACGGTCACGTACAGGTAGTACGACGCCCCGCCGGCCGGAACTGCGGTGCGGGACTCGGTCTGGCAGGTGTCAACGGCCGAGCGGGTGCGATCCCAGCTGATCGGGGTTGCGAGCGGCATGACCACGCCGGGCTTGAGCGTCACCTCGGCGTCGATCGGGTTGGTCTGACAGTCGGTCGAGGTCCAGTAGACGTCTTCACCACTCATCACGGTGAACACCTGCTGCTTGTTGCCGGCGTTGATCACGCAGTCCGTGGTACCGATGTTGGTCAGGCTCAGCGACAGCTGCGGCAGCACGTCGGCCGCATAATTTGTGGCGTCGGTGATGGCCGCAACCTCAACCGCTGCCGGGTCGCAGGCCGAGCCATCGACGGCGGTGGCCGTCTCGGGAATGGCGGCGGCGGCATCCGTCGGCGTGGCCGACTCGGTCGTGGCCGCGGCGGGCGTTTTCGGGGAGTCTGCGTCACCCTTGCTCACCCCAGGTTGCACGATGATGAGAAACAGAATGATGAGCACGGCGAGCAGACCGAGCCCCACTACGAAACGCCGGCGCCGGTACACCTTGCTGGACTGGCGGCCGACCGGTTGCTTGATCGTCGACATGCCCCAAGGTTATTGATGTTCGACGCCAGAAGGCGGTAATGGCGTGCGTGTCGGCAGCAATTGCCGCCGGAACAGGCCGGGGCCCGCCCGCAACCGAAACGGTGCGAGCGGGCCCCGGCCCACAAACCATGGCTTAGCGGTGCCCTGGTTTCGGCGGCTTCGGTGCCTTCTTGGCGTGGTCGACCCTGACGTCGGTCCAGCCGATTACGTCACCGTCAGCGTCCTGCGCGGACACGCTGTACTTGCCGTGCTTGAGGCCGTCGGCGAGTGTGACGCTCACCGTGCCCTCTGCGCTGACGAGCAACCAGCCGCCGAGGTTGGCGGCCTTCTTCTTGTTGTAGGCCCACACCGACACGTACTCGCCGGCGTGCGAGGCACCAACCTCGACAGCGACCGTGTCACCGGCCCGATAGGAGTTGCGGTCGGTGTCGATCGCGTTCCGCAGCTTTTTGGTGAGATCCTTCGCTGGGGCTGCGGTCGGCGCATCTCCCGGTTCGGTGCTCACGGTTACCGCAACGGCGAGGCGCACGATCGTGCCCGATTCAACCGCGGTCATCTCGAGGACACTGCTCGCGACGGCATCGGCCGGCACCGTGACGGTGACGATGGCTGCGCCCGTCGAATCAACGGATGCCGTACCGACGTCGGTGCCCGACCAGCTCAGCGTGAGCTGGGTGTTTTTCGGGGCGCCGAGCGAGGTGAGGTTGAGGCTGCCGACCGTGAAGGTGATCGTGTCACCCGGGCTGACCGCGGCCGTGGGGGCGCCGGTGATCGAAGCCTGGCTGGCCTTGAACGACGGGGACAGCGGGCTGTTGGCCTGAATGTAAGAGATCCAGGCGTCGCGGTCGACGAGACCCGAGTCGCGGGTATCCGTTCCCTTCGTGAACTCTCGGAAGTTGTCGCCACCGGTGAGCAGAAAGTTGAACGAACCGATGCGGTAGGACTGCGCCGGGTCGATCTGGGCACCGTCGATCCAGATGCCCGTGATGCGGCTTCCGGCATCTCGTGACGCGTCGAAGGTGTAGTTCACGTTGTCGCTCAAGCCGAGTTGCAGGAACGGCCGACTCGGAATCGTGCCATCGGCGTTGGTCTGCCACTGCTGCTCGAGAACGGTCTTGAACTGTGCGCCGGTCAGGCTCGTCGTCCAGAGGTTGTTCAGGAACGGCAGCACCGCGTTCGCCTCGGCGTAGGTCACCACGCCGTCAGGAGACAGCGAGAGGTCGGCACGCATTCCACCGGGGTTGACGACGCCGATCTCGGCACCGCCGATAGTGGGGTCGGCCAGCGACGCGCGCAGCGAGTTGGCCACGAGCGTCCCCAGAGTGGATGGCGCCATCCGGTTTTCGGCGCACGGCGAGACTCCACCGAGGCACGCCCGGGTGATGTCGGCGGTGACCGAACCCACGGGCACGTTGCCCTGGATCGCGGCCTCGGCCAACGCGGCGTTGGTGATGGCCTGAACCTCGGCGACGCGCGGGTACGCGGCCACGAGGTCGGCATCGGCAACGGTCGAGCGGGCCACGTTGCGGTTCTTCACCGTGGTCGTGTCACCGGAGGCCACGTCATAGCTGAGCACAACCTGGCCGATGTTCTCGCCGTAGCTGCCCGTCTGCAGCACCGGGCGCGTGACGCCATCGGCCGCGCCGGGAACCGGGGCGTCCCAGGCGTACTGCTTGTGCGTGTGACCGGTGAAGATCGCGTCGACCTCGGCCGAGGTGTCATTCACGATGCTCGCGAAGGCCCCGCCGGCGGCGAGTTCCTGCTCGAGCGTGGCGCCATCCGGAATTCCGGCGCCGGCACCCTCGTGGTACTCGGCGATCAGGACATCCGCTTCGCCGTTGGCGGGGTCGCCGTCGGTGAGCTGCGCGGCAACGCGGTTGACTGCGGCAACAGGGTCCCCGAAGCTGAGGCTCGCGATACCGTTCGGCGAGACGAGTGAGGGGGTCTCTTCCGTCACCGCGCCGATAACGCCAACCATCACGCCGGCAACGTCAATGAGGGCGTATTCCTGCATCGCGGGCGTTTCCGTGCCCGCGTTGTAGACGTTGGCTCCGAGGTAGTCGAAGTTGGCAGCATCGGCCACTCGTGCCCCGAGGTCAGCGAAGCCCTGATCGAACTCGTGGTTGCCCACGCCAGAGGCGGCCAGATCGAGGGCGTTCAGCACGTCGATCGTCGGCTGATCGTTCTGCGATGCCGAGGCGAACAGCGAGGCACCGATATTGTCGCCGTTCGAGAGGAACAGCGAATTCGCGTCGCCGTACTCGGCCCGCAGTTGCTCGGTGGTTCCCGCGAACTTGACGGTGTTGGCGTCGATGCGTCCGTGGAAGTCATTGATGTTCAGCAGGTTGAGCTCCACCGAGGTGGGCGTGGCGAGGTTGAGTCCGAGCACGACCGGGTCATGATCGGAGGAGCGGTACGCGTCGGCAACGTAGAAGTCGGTCACGTTGTTGTTGTACCGGCTGTACTCGAGGGCCACCGATTCAACGGAGTTGATGTTCCAAATGTCGGCGCCGTTGACCGTGGCATCCGCTTCTGGCGAAGCGAACACGTGGTCGAGCGAGCCGACCGTACCACCGAAGGCATAGCTGTATTCGCCGGTCTTGGCGCCCTGGTTAATGTACCCGGCGTCGGTGATCACCCTGATCGGGTCTTCCAGGTCGTAGGCGTTGAAATCGCCCGTGAGGAATACCCGGTCGATACCGGTGCTGGCCGTGAGATCATCGGCGAAGGCCACGAGGGCCGTGGCTTGGTTCACCCGGGAAGCGTTCGAGGCACCCTGGCCGTCTTTCATGTCGGCGTCGACCCCGGTTCCGGAGCCCTTCGACTTGAAGTGGTTGACGATGGCAAGGAACGAGCTGTTTGTGTCGCCGACCAGCTGGAACGCCTGGGCGAGCGGCTGGCGGGCATTGCTGAATGCGGCGGAGCCGGTGAGAATTTTGGACCCACCCATGGTTTCGACCGTATCGACCTTGTAGATGAAAGCGGTGCGGATGACGTCTTCGTTGGCGGGGAGCTCGGTGGGCGAGGCCGCGAAGGCCCAGGCCGTGCTGCCGACCGCTGCGTTCAGCGCGTTTACCAGGTTGGCGAGGGCGTCGTCGCGGTCCTTGCCGAAGGCTGCCGAGTTCTCGATCTCCTCGAGCGAGACAACGTCGGCGTCGAGGGCGTTGATGGCCGCGACGATCTTCGCCTGCTGGCGTTCGAAGTTGACAGTGTTTGCGGCGCCGCGGGCGTCGCATCCGCTGCGCACGGTTATCGGGTTCCCGGCCCGGTCGCTGTAGTACGAGCAGCCGACGAGGGAATCACCGACGGTGGAGAAGTAGTTCAAGACGTTGAAGCTTGCCAGACGGATATCCCCTCCCACGTCTTCGGGAGCCTCCGTGCGGGTATTGGCGAACGTGGCCGGCTGGACCGTGGCGGCGTTTGCCGCGGTGAGCGCCGTGGTGGGCTGGAATTTCCACGCGGAGTTGCGGTAGTCCAAGATCACGGGCGTGGTGAAGGTCACGGCCGCACCGATGCGCAGCGGGTCAGCGACGGTCAGGTACGGAACCGGGGTTCCCTGGTTGGTGCTGGAGAGGTAGTTCGTGCTCGCACCGTCGTCGAGGGTCACGGCGCGTGCGGCGTTGGCCGCGATGGCCGCCGTGTACTCGGTCGAGCCGGGCAGTGCCGTCACGGTCGGGTTCACCAGCGGCGTCGTTCCGGCGGCGAGGCCGATCTCGGCGAACTGGTTGGTCGTGTAGTTGTTGGTGACGGTGTAATCACCCTGGGGCGCGATGAGCATGCCCTCGAGGGTTTCCCGCTGCGCCTCGCTGGTCGGCAGGGACACCGTGACCGGTGTCGGCAGGGCTACGTCGGTGCCCGCGAGCTGGGTGACATCGTCAACGGTGCTGAAGGTGATTTCGGTCAGGCCGAAGAACTCCACGACGGTTCCGACGACCTGCACGTGGTCGCCGATCTTCACGTCGGCGGTAGCCGAGTTGGAGTACGCGAAGACGCCGTGCGAAGCGGTGTGGCTGGCGAAGTCGATATCGCCGCCGGTCCCGGCGGTCTGCAGGTAGAAGCCGTTGAAGCCGCCGGTCGGGTAGGCGGCCGTCACGACGCCGGACGTCTTGACGACCGTTCCGGCCAGCGGGCTCGTATCGGTCGTTCCCTGGATCGCGTTGATCGCGGTCAGCTCGGCGGGCACCGGGGTTGGGTCAGGGTCTGGTTCTGGGTCGACCGGGCTGCCGGTCTCGCCCGCCGTATTTGTCGGCGTTGGCGCGGCCGAGCTGAAGTCGGCGGCGTTGACATCGGTGTCAATGAAGTTCGTGCGGTTCACCGAGGTGGTGACGGATGCGTTGGCTGCAGCCGTTCCCTCGTAGGTGTTCGAGCTGCCGTAACCGATCAGGTCGAGAATCTCGGGCTGCCCGGTGAGCGAGCCGATGGCGGGCGCAGACAGCGCCGCGGACTGGTTGGCGAAGAAGATCGTGCCGGAGCCGGCGGCAAAGGAGATGCCGGAGGCGGCATCCGCTTCTGGGAGCGACGCGCCATTTGTCGCGTTCGAGCCGCCCTGTACGAGGTAGTAACCTCCGGCGGCGATGGTTCCGGTCAAAGCGAGGACCGAGGTCGGATTCGACGTCGAGCCCGACGCGCGATACTGAATCGACGTGCCGTCGAGCGAGACGTCGGCGTTGGTCGGGTTGTACAGCTCGACGAACTTGTTCAGGTAGGTCGCACCCGAACTGCCCCCGTTCAGGTAGGCCTCGTTGATGACGACTCCGGTGCCGGCGGTGTTGGCGCTGGCCGGTATGGCAATGATCGGAGCGGCCGCGAGGCTTACCCCCAGAAGTGTGGCGAAAACCAGCCTCGAACGGCTGCGAACGGCGGATGACATGGATCTCCTCATTCATTGAACGATGGTCGTCTCATTGCACCCAGGGTCTTGCTCCCCGTGGAGTGGTTCCGGCCGGTGCAATAGTTCGCAGCCTAGTGACGGGCCGTGTCCGGGGGGTGAACTCCGCTCATTTTGCTCGTATGCGCAGCTGAAATCGGCGCCACGCAGCACAGATAGCCGCGATCGAGCCGGTCACGCAGAATTCCGCCGGTTCAGGAACGAGTCAGGCGCTTCACCATGCGGGTGTTGCCGAGCGTGTTCGGCTTCACCCGTGCCAGGTCGAGAAACTCCGCGACGCCCTCATCGGGAGACCGCACGAGCTCGGCGTAGATGGCCGGATCGACGGTTTCGGTACCCATGTCGCTGAAGCCGTTGCGGGTGAAGAAGCCCACCTCGAAGGTCAGGCAGAACAGTCGGCTCAAGCCGAGGTCGCGGGCATCCGCTTCGAGGCGTTGCATCATGGTGTAGCCGACGCCGTGGCCGAGCCAGTTCGCGTCGACGGCGAGGGTGCGCACCTCGCCGAGGTCTTCCCACATGACGTGCAGGGCGCCGCAGCCGATCAGCTTCCCTGAGGAGTCAACGGCCACCCGAAATTCCTGGACCGCCTCGTAGAACACGACCCGGTCCTTGCCGAGCAGGATGCGCTGCTGCACGAGCGGTTCGACCAGCGCTTCGATGCCGGGAACGTCACTCGTGCGGGCGCGGCGCACCGAATACTCCAGTTCGGGTTGTTCCGGTGCCCTCTGCTGCAATACGGTCACGCCTATCGGCCCCTCTCGTGGCTAAATCAGGATCAAACCACCAGTCTAGGGATCGTGCCGCGGGATTCCGCCGCCGCAGCCGCCCGCCACCCCCGTCCATTCTGAATTCGCCCCCACTTTTCGCCCCCACCAGAACGGATGCGCCGCCCGGCCACCCCGGAAAGACGCGGAAGTTGGCTGGAGGCCACAGAAATTGCAGGAGTTATGCACGCCAGCCGGTGCTGGGGGAACGGGAAAGGCCCGGCAGACGAATCTGCCGGGCCTTCTGCCGCTGAACTAGCGCGGGGTGAAACCTAGTCGCTCGTGATCGCCAGGTCGGGGGTGGCCGGACCGGTGCCGACGGCGGCTGCGGTGTTCACTCCGACGCCGACCGAATCTGCCCGGGTCGTCGTGGTGAAGACGAGCTTGCCGTCGACGAAGTCCACGTGCACGTGGTCTCCGGCGTTGAGCTCACCCTGCAGGATCTTCTCCGACAGGCGGTCCTCCACCTCGCGCTGGATGGCGCGGCGCAGCGGACGAGCACCGAGCGTCGGGTCGAATCCGACCTCGATCAGGTGTTCCTTGGCCGCAAGGGTGACCTCGACGGTCATGTCGCGGTCGAGCAGACGCACGCCGAGACGTTTGATGAACAGGTCGACGATCTGCAGCAGCTCGGGCTTGGTCAGCTGCGGGAACACGATGATCTCGTCCACGCGGTTGAGGAACTCGGGCTTGAAGTGCTTCTTCAGCTCGTCCTTGACCTTGCCGGCCATGCGCTCGTACCCGGTGGTGGTGTCGCCTTCCAGCTGGAAGCCGACCGGTCCGCCCGAGATGTCCTTGGTGCCGAGGTTGGTAGTCATGATGATGACGGTGTTCTTGAAATCGACGACGCGACCCTGACCATCCGTCAACCGGCCCTCTTCCAGAATCTGGAGCAGGGAGTTGAAGATGTCGGGGTGAGCCTTCTCGATCTCGTCGAACAGCACCACGGAGAACGGCTTGCGCCGCACCTTCTCGGTGAGCTGACCGCCCTCTTCGAAGCCGACGAATCCGGGAGGCGCACCGAACAGGCGCGACACGGTGTGCTTCTCGCCGTACTCACTCATATCGAGCGAGATCATGGCGGCCTCGTCGTCGAACAAGAACTCGGCGAGCGCCTTGGCGAGCTCGGTCTTGCCGACACCGGTGGGACCGGCGAAGACGAAGGATCCGGAGGGACGCTTCGGGTCCTTCAGGCCGGCACGGGTACGACGGATGGTCTTGGCGAGCGCCGAGATGGCCTCTTCCTGACCGATGACGCGCTGGTGCAGTGCCTTTTCCATGAAGACGAGCCGCGAGGACTCTTCCTCGGTGAGCTTGAACACCGGAATGCCGGTGGCCTGGGCCAGAACCTCGGCGATCAGGCCTTCGTCGACCACCGCGGTGGTCTTGACGTCGCCGGACTTCCACTTCTTCTCCAGGCGCAGACGCTCGCCGAGGAGGTTCTTCTCCTCGTCGCGCAGGCCGGCGGCCTTCTCGAAGTCCTGCTCCTCAATGGCGAGTTCCTTGGCGGCACGAACCACGGCGATTTTCTCGTCGAATTCGCGCAGCTCCGGCGGACTCGACAGGATCGACAGGCGCAGGCGAGCGCCGGCCTCGTCGATCAGGTCGATGGCCTTGTCGGGCAGGAACCGGTCTGAGACGTAGCGGTCGGCGAGGTTCGCCGCGGCCACGAGGGCACCGTCGGTGATGGACACCTTGTGGTGCGCTTCGTAGCGGTCGCGCAGTCCCTTGAGGATGTTAATGGTGTGCGGCAGCGACGGCTCGTTCACCTGGATGGACTGGAAGCGTCGCTCGAGCGCGGCATCCTTCTCGAAGTGCTTACGGTACTCGTCGAGGGTGGTCGCACCGATGGTCTGCAACTCACCACGGGCCAGCAACGGCTTGAGAATGGATGCGGCATCGATGGCACCCTCGGCGGCGCCCGCACCAACCAGGGTGTGGATCTCGTCGATGAAGACGATAATGTCGCCGCGGGTGCGGATCTCCTTGGTGACCTTTTTCAGGCGCTCTTCGAAGTCACCGCGGTAGCGGCTGCCGGCGATGAGCGAGCCGAGGTCGAGCGAGTAGAGCTGCTTGTCCTTGAGCGTCTCGGGCACATCGCCCTTGACGATCGCCTGGGCGAGCCCCTCGACGACGGCGGTCTTGCCGACGCCGGGCTCACCGATCAGCACGGGGTTGTTCTTGGTGCGACGCGAGAGGATCTGCATGACCCGCTCGATTTCTTTCTCGCGTCCGATGACCGGGTCGAGTTTGTTGTCGCGGGCCATCTGGGTGAGGTTGCGGCCGAACTGGTCGAGCACCTGGCTGCCGGCCGTGTTGGCCGCCTGCTCGTTGGCGCCGACCGCGACCTGCTCCTTGCCCTGGTAACCGGAGAGGAGCTGGATGACCTGCTGGCGCACGCGGTTGAGGTCGGCGCCGAGCTTGACGAGAACCTGGGCGGCAACGCCCTCGCCCTCGCGAATGAGGCCGAGCAGAATGTGCTCCGTGCCGATGTAGTTGTGGCCGAGCTGCAGCGCTTCGCGCAGGCTCAGCTCGAGAACCTTCTTCGCCCGCGGCGTGAAGGGAATGTGGCCGGTGGGCTGCTGCTGCCCCTGGCCAATGATGTCTTGTACCTGCTCGCGCACGGCATCCAGCGAGATGCCGAGGCTCTCCAGAGCCTTCGCGGCGACGCCTTCACCCTCGTGAATCAGCCCGAGCAGAATGTGCTCGGTGCCGATGTAGTTGTGGTTGAGCATCTTGGCCTCTTCCTGGGCCAAAACGACGACGCGACGAGCTCGGTCGGTAAATCTCTCAAACATATGATCGCTCCCTTGGCGCCAGGGCAGTTGGTGCCGTTACATCGAGAATAACCAGCCTGCGCCGCCCGCGGGCGTTTGTTCGCCGTAGGCGTGATAAGCACAGCGTGACGGATGCTGCGCGCTGGGCCCGCGCGCAGCATCCGCTTGACCGGGCGCTACTGCACGGCGGAAGTGAGCCGGGCGAGGTTGTCGAGGATGGTCGAGCGCAGCGGCTGCTTGCGCCACTCCTCGAGGGTCAACTCGCGACTGTTCAAACGGTTCTCATCCTCCATCGCGCGGAGGTTGCGCACGAACGACCGGCCGCGCACCATGAGCGAGACCTCCATGTTGAGGCTGAAGGAGCGCTGGTCCATATTGCTCGAGCCGACGACGGCGACCTCATCGTCGATCGTGAAGTGCTTGGCGTGCAGAATGTACGGCGCCTTGTACATGTAGATGTGCACGCCGGCGGTCAGCAATTCCTCATAGTACGAGCGCTGGGCGTGATAGACCACGGCCTGGTCGCCGATCTCCGAGACGAACAGCTCAACGCGAAGCCCTCGCTGCACGGCGGTCGTGATGGCGTACATGATCGATTCGTCCGGCACGAAGTACGGGCTCGTGATGATGATGCGGTCCTGCGCGTAGTAGAGCAACGCGAGAAACAGGCGCAGGTTGTTCTCACCCTTGAACCCCGGGCCGCTCGGCACGACCTGGCAGTCGAGGGCATCGGTCACCGGCCGCGGGTGCACCGGCTCAATGTCACGGGTGAGCAGCTCATTGGTTTCGCTGTACCAGTCGGTGATGAAGATGGCGTTGAGCCCCGACACGATCGGGCCTTCCAGCCGGGTCATGAAGTCTTTCCACTTCAGACCCCGACGAATGTTCTTGCGCATGTTGTAGGTGCGGTCGATGATGTTCTGCGACCCCATGAAGCCGACCAGGCCGTCGACGATGAGCAGCTTGCGGTGGTTGCGCAGGTCGGGTCGCTGCCATTTACCCTTGAACGGCTGCACCGGAAGCATGAGTTCCCAGTCGACACCGGCATCCGTCAGCCGTTTCTTGGTCTGGCGAAAACCCGGCTTGCGCATTGACTGGATGTGGTCCATCAGCACGCGCACGCTGACCCCGCGCCGGTGCGCCCGCTCGAGGGCGTCGAAGAACGGCGCGGTGGTGTGGTCGAGCGAGAGAATGTAGAACTCGACGTGCACGTATTTCTTGGCCAGGTCGATGTCGGCAATCATCGTGTCGAACGACAGCTGATAGTCGTTGATCAGGCTCGCGGTGTTGTCGCCGACGAGCGGCATCGCCCCGAGGTTACGGTTGAGTTCAACGACCGACTCTAGCCAGCTGGGCCACGGGTGGTCGCGGCGCACCAGCTCCATGCCCTCGGTGCTGCCCTGGATAAACTGATTGATCTCATCCTGCATCAATCGGCGCTTCTTCGGCAGGGTGCGGTAGCCGATCAGCAGAAAGAGCAGCACGCCGAGGTACGGGATGAAGAAAATGGTCAGCAACCAGGCCATGCCCGACATCGGGCGGCGGTTGCGAGGTACCACGATGATGGCCACGACGCGCACAGAAAAGTCGATGATCAGGGCCAGCAGAACGGTGATGGTCAGGCCGTCGATGCCGAACATTGGTACTTAGGTGGTCGGTTTGTCGAGACCGAGCCGGGCGCGTTCTTCGGCTTCGATTTGGGCGTACACCTTACGTTCGGTGCGATCGGCGCGCAGGATTGAGCGCATCAGCATCCAGAAGATGAGGCCAAGCGCAATGGTGGGCACGACCGAAAAGAGCGCGTTACCCCAGAAGTTCTCAATCACACCCCCAGACTACGCGTAAAGGCTGGCGAAGCCCCTACTTGGTCAGGATGCCGTAGATTCCGCTGCCGAGAAAATACACGCCGACGCCGCTGACGATCACCCAGATCGCGATGCGGTTCATCGACGGCGGTTTGCGCCCGCCCTTGTCGGGCTCTAATTCGTCTTTGGGGAGATAGCTCATGAGTACCTACTAACTACTTGACCAGCGGGAAGAGGATTGTCTCGCGAATGCCGAGGCCGGTCAGGGCCATCAGCATACGGTCGATACCCATGCCCATGCCACCGGTTGGCGGCATGCCGTATTCGAGAGCGCGGAGGAATTCTTCGTCGAGGCGCATCGCCTCCGGGTCTCCCCCGGCGGCCAGGCTGGCCTGCTCGATGAAGCGTTCCCGCTGCACCACCGGGTCGACGAGCTCGGAGTAGCCGGTGGCCAGTTCGAAGCCGCGCACGTACAGGTCCCACTTCTCGACCACGCCGGCCACCGAGCGGTGGCCGCGCACGAGCGGGCTCGTGTCGATGGGAAAGTCCATCACGAAGGTCGGGCGCACCAGGTCGCCCTTAACGAAGTGCTCCCAGAGCTCTTCAACGTACTTGCCGTGAATCGGGTGGTCGATCTCGATGCCTTCTTGAGCGGCGATCGCGACGAGGTCAGCGAGCGGCGTCTCGGGCGTGATCGTGATACCGGCCGCCGTGGACAGGCTGTCGTACATGCCGATGCGGTCCCAGTCGCCGCCGAGGTCGAACAGGGTACCGTCGGCCCAGGTGACCACGTATGATCCGGCAATCGCGAACGCGGCATCCTGAATCAGCTTCTGGGTGAGGTCGGCGATGGAGTTGTAATCGCCGTACGCCTCATAGGCCTCGAGCATCGCGAACTCGGGCGAGTGGGTGGAGTCGGCGCCCTCATTGCGAAAGTTGCGGTTGATCTCGTAGACCCGGTCAATGCCGCCAACCACGGCCCGCTTCAAAAACAGCTCCGGCGCGATGCGCAGAAACAGTTCGGTGTCGAAGGCGTTGCTGTGGGTCTGAAATGGGCGAGCGGATGCCCCACCGTGCATGACCTGCAGCATCGGGGTCTCGATCTCGATGAACTCGAGGTCGGTGAAGGTCTTGCGCAGGCTCGCGACGGCCTTCGAACGGGATAGCACGTTGGTGCGGGCCTGCTCGCGGCTGATCAGGTCGAGGTAGCGGCTGCGCACCCGCGTTTCTTCGCTGAGCTCGGAGTGCAGGTTCGGCAGCGGCAGCAGCGCCTTCGCGGCGACCTGCCAATCGGTGACCATGATCGACAGTTCGCCGCGGCGGCTGGAGATGACCTCGCCGGTAACGAAAAGGTGGTCGCCGAGGTCGACCAGGTCTTTCCAGGCGGCAAGTGACTCGTCCCCGACGGCGGCGAGCGAAACCATGGCCTGAATGCGGGTGCCGTCGCCCGACTGCAGGCTGGCGAAGCACAGCTTGCCGGTATTGCGCAGGTGCACGATGCGGCCGGCCAGGCCGACGATGACGCCGGTAACGGCATCCGCTTCGAGCGTGCCGAATTCGGCGCGCACGGCCGGAATGGTGTGGGTCACCGGAACCGACACCGGGTACGCGCCGCCGGCCGGGCTGGCGGCCGCCGCGTTCAGGCGGTCGCGTTTGCCGAGGCGCACGGCCTTCTGCTCGTTCATTTCTGCGTCGGAGAAGCCCTCGACGTCGGTCGAGATGGGCGGGGTGTTCTGGCTCATACGGTTCTCCGTTGGTGCTGTCAGTTCAGAAATAAAGCGGATGCTGCCTACCCGAGGGCAAGCGGCACGTTGTCAATCAGCCGGGTGGTACCGACCCGCGCGGCCACGAGCATCCGGGCCGGTCCGCGATAGGCGTCGTCGACCGGTACAAAGGTCTGCGGGTGCACGATCACGAGATAGTCCAGTTTAACCAGCGGCTGGGCGGCAATGCGTGCGTGTGCGGCAGCGAGGGCGGCGGCGGGTCCGGCCAGCGCCGCATGCACGGCCGCGCGGAGCCCGGCGAACAGGGCTTGCGCCGCCGTATTCTGGGCGTCGTCGAGGTAGCGATTGCGGCTTGAGAGGGCCAGCCCGCTCGGCTCGCGCACCGTCTCGACGACCTCGATCGCGGTGCGCAGGTTGAGGTCGGCAACCATGCTCTGCACGAGAAAAACCTGCTGGCCGTCTTTTTGACCGAACACCGCCGTATCCGGTGCCACGATGCCCAGCAGTTTCGCGACGACCGTGAGCATGCCGTCGAAGTGGCCCGGGCGCGCAGCTCCCTCGTAAGCGCTGCCGATCGGGCCGGCGGTCACCCGCGTGCCGTTCGCGCTGTCTGGATACATTTCGCCGGCCGTGGGCGCAAACACGACCGAAACGTTCTCGTCGGCGAGGGTGGCCAGGTCGGCATCGAGGGTGCGCGGGTACCGCTCGAGGTCTTCGCCGGCGCCGAACTGCAGCGGGTTCACGAAGATCGACACCACCACGATGTCGCCCAGAGCGTGCGCCCGCCGCACCAGCGCGAGGTGCCCGGCGTGCAGGGCCCCCATGGTCGGCACGAGCACGATGCGGGTGTCCCCGCCGACCAGCGCCGAACGGCCCCGGGCCTGACCGAGCCGGTGTTGCAGGGCGGTGATGGTGCTGATCACTTCGGGCGTGCTCATTCGATTGTCCGGTCGTCGTCAAGCGGATGCTGCCTGGGCGCGATTTCGTCCAGCCCGGTCAAGTCGAGGCGTTCCGGGCTCGTGCGCCCGAGGGCGTTCTCCATCGCGGAGCGCAGCAGCGGCCCCAGCACGGCTCCCGGCTGCTCCATCCCGATTCCGGCGAGCAGCCGCGTGGCCTGCTCGACGATCGACGTGGAGAACGCGGTGGCGATCTCGATGGCTTCGGCGTAGCTGGCACGGTCGGCCTCGGCTACGATGAGCGGTTCGCCGCCCATCTCCACCGCGAGCGCCTGCCCGATCGGCAGCACCGGGCCGGGCGCGGTCACCGCGAAATAGCTGTCCGCGAGCCGGGCCAAATCGAGGCTCGTGCCGGTGAAGGCCATAGCCGGGTGGATGGCGAGTGGGATCGCTCCGGCTGCCTGGGCGGGCGCGAGCACCGCGGTGCCGAAGCGGGCGGAGGTGTGCAGCACAAGCTGGCCGGGCTGCCAGGTGTTCGTCACGGCGAGGCCCTGCACCAGACTCTCCAGCTGGGCATCGGGTACCGCGATGATGACCAGCTCGCTGCGTTCGACCACCTCGGGCACGGTGAGGATCGGCACGAGCGGCAGGATGGCTTCGGCCCGATCACGGCTGGCCTGCGAGATCGCCGAGATGCCTACGATCGCGTGGCCGGCACCCGCGAGTGCGGCGCCGAGAATGGGGCCGACGTGGCCGGCTCCGATGATTCCGACGCCGAGGCGGCCGGGTTTGGCGTTCATTCTGTCTCTCCGTATTGATCTGCGGCTGGCTTCGGGGCCTCGTCGGCCCGGCTCCAGCGGTGGCTGGTGTCGGCGAGCGCCGAGCTGACCGCGCCGGTGGACATCCATTGGAAAAGCACGAGCGCTTCATCGACGTCGATGACGCTGAGCGACGCCGTGACCGGGCCGGCGACCGCGAGCAGGTCGGCCGAGGCGAGGCGCAGCCGACGCTTGATCGGGCCCTGCCTCACGCTCACACCCTGCATGCGGGCGAGCGGCACGAGGATCAGGTCGCGGGAGAGCACCCCGCGGCGGATCAGGGCGACATTGCCCGAGACCGCCCAGCCGGTGCGCCACCAGGAGAAGGGTCGCAGCCAGACCGCTCGCGGTGGCGCATTGCTGTAGAAATCGGCGACTCCGGAATCAGCCTTGCGGCCGCCGAGCATGCCGTTTTCGACCAGCGCCCCATGGGTATCGGTGGTGAAGCCGGGGAGGGCCAGTTCGAGCACCTTCTCGACGTCGGCGAGGGTGCCGACCGGCAGAAGCACCGTGCTCGTTGGATTACCCGCGCTCGCCCCGGCAGCGTGCCCCGCTGTGTTGATGTTGATCTGCCACCAGCCGAAACGACGCCACAGAATGGGTTGAGACACCTTGATGGCGTGGATGCGCCCGGGCGGCAGGGTCTGGCTGCTCGTGGAGAGTAGGCCGAACCCGACCCGCACGCCGTCAGCCGTGCCCGCGATCGTGAACCGCAGCTGCTTGGTGATGCGCGAGAAGTAGTAGCCGACGCTGCCGATCAGGCCGGGAAGCACGGCCACGAGCACCCAGCCGTTGCTGCCGGCGATCACGCTGACGATCAGCCCGATGCCGGCCAGGAGCAGAAAGACGGTGAAGCCGCTGAGCACGACCGACCCGATCAGTCGTCCGGGCGGAATGCGCACGACCGACACGGGCGGAGCAGCGTCGGGTCCCCGTTCCGGCTCCACGAATTCCTGGTAGCCCGCCGTGGCGAGGCCGCCGAGGGCCGAGTGCGCGGTGGGCGGGCCGATCAGGGTTGGCGGAGCACCTTCCGCGGCCATATCTGCGGCGTCCGGTGTAGCTGCCGGCGCTCTGGTCTGCCGCAGGCCGGAGGCGAGGTGCAGGATGTCGCGGCGCAGGTCATCCGCTAATTTCGAGCCGAGGTAGGCCAGCTGCACGTTGCCGTCCTGACCCGCGACGGCGATGTCGAGCCGGGCGGCTCCGAACAGTCGGGGAATCAACGGCCGAGCCAGGTTCACGCCCTGCACCCGGTCGAGGCGCGCCTTGCGGTTGCTGCGAAAAACGAGGCCGCTGCGCACCTCGACGACTTCCCCGTTGATGCGAAAGGTGTGCATGCGCCAGGACAGGTAGAACGCGACAATTATGACCAGCAGCACGCCGGCGATGATGAGCAGCGCCCACCCGGTGCCGCCCCGCTGGTAGATCTCGTCGATCGGGTCGCCGCCGTAGTTCTCCTCGCCCAGGAACAGGTCGATGAGCCGTTCGCGCAGGTTGGCGATTACGAAGCCGAGCACGGCCACCATGAAAATGCCGCCGCGCAGCAGTGGTGTCGCGGGGTGCAGTCGGTGCCACTGCCCGTCGGTGAGGTCGGTGCGCGGTGCAACGAGTGGCGCCGGAACGGCGGGCTCGCTCACAGCCCCGCCCGGCGGATCTCGGCGAGCTCCACCAAACGGTCGCGCAGACTTTCGGCATCCGCTTCGGCCAGCCCGGGGATCGAGACCCCGGCGGTCGCCGCCGCGGTCACGAATTTGAGGTCGGCCAGACCGAGCCAGCGCGCCACCGGGCCGCGGGTGATATCGATGAGCTGCATGCGTCCGTAGGGCACCGCCACAAAGCGTTGAAAGAGGATGCCGCGGCGAAAGAGCAAATCATCCTCGCGCAGCAGATAGCCGATGGAGCGCACCCGGCGCGGTTCGAACACCAGGTTGATAATGGTCATCAGGAGCACCGCGAGGCCGACCCACAAGGCCCAGGTCTGCTCGAGCAGCAGCCAGAGCACGCTGGCGCCGCCGCAGACCACGACGCCGAACACAATGGTGCCGACGATCTCGACCAGCACGTACTTCGGGGAAACCCGCTTCCACTCGCCGACGCCGACCAGGTCGAGCCGTTCCGACGGTTCGACCCGCGCGTGTTCGGGTGGGTTCACATCGTCGGAATCAGGCACGCGTACCTCCGGGCTCGTCGGTATCGGTGTCGTCGTCGGGCGGAAGGGTGCAGAAGTGTTCGGCCACGAGGCCGGCCGCCAGCATGACGGCCGCGCCGATCGCCGTACCGATCGCGAGCCAGAGCGAAGTGACCGCCGGCACCACGGATCGGGTCAGGATGTACAGCACGATGCCGAGGGAACCGCCGAACAGCAGGGACGCGGAGAGTGAGGTCGCCTTCGACAGCACGGCCACCCGCATCGCCCAAAACGGGTCGATGCGGCGCAGCGCCTTGCGTCGGCTGCCCTGACGTACCCGCCAGGCCAGACTGACGACGACGGCCGCCAACAGGATGAGCGTTAGCGGCAGGGTAACCGGTGGAACGACGATGGGGGCACCGGATGCCGCGAACGCGATCTCGAGCAGAAAGCCGATCACGAGTCCGATGAGCAACACCGCGAGCAGCCCGGTCGCGTGCGAGCGCTTCATCGCGGTGTTCCCGGTGCCGGGTGGAGGGTGGCGACATCCGTTGCCCGGCGCACTGTCTGGCCGGTCGCGGCGAGCAGGTCGCGCACCAGGCCCCGTCCGGGAACGGTGGCTTGCTCATCGAGGTCGAGCCAGGGGGCGAGCACGAAGTCGCGTTCCGCCGCGCGCGGGTGCGGCACGGTGAGGCGCGCGTCGTCGATGCTCAGCTGGCCAAAGGCGATGATGTCGATGTCGAGTGTGCGGTCGCCCCAGCGCTCGGCGCGCACCCGGCCGTGCTCGGCCTCGATGGCGTTGACGGCGTCAAGCAGCGCGTAGGCGTCGCCGGTGTAATCGATCGTGAGCACCGCGTTGAGATAGCGGGGGGCGCGCTCGTCAACACCGTCGAGTTTCACGGCTGCCGATTCGTAGCTCGGCGACACTGCGACCAGCGTCGCGCCGGGCAGGTCGGCGAGATCCCGCACCGCGCTCGCGAGCGTCGTTTCCCGGTCTCCGAGGTTGCTGCCAAGGGCCAGAACGACTCGATCACCGGTCATGGCCGCACCCGGGTGATCTGCACAGCCACGTCGGTGAAGGGCACGGAGATGGGAGCCTGCGGCTTGTGCACCGTGACCTGCACCTTGAGCGCCGGTGGGTGGGCCAGCACGACGGAGGCGATGCGTTCGGCGACGGTTTCGATGAGGTCGACGGGGTTGTGCCTGGCTGCGTCGGTGATTTGCTCGGCGAGTTCGCCATAGTGGATGGTCTGGGTCACGTCATCGCTCGCCGCCGCCGCGAGCAGATCGAGCCAGACGGTGACGTCAATGACGAAGTCCTGACCGTTTTCTTTCTCGAAGTCGTAGACGCCGTGGTGGGCGTTCACCCGCAGGCCGGTGAGGGTGATCGAATCAGTCATGGTTCCATTGTGTCGGACTCGAACGACCCGCCCGACAATTCATTGGTGGCCGGTGGCGTCGACTGCCGGGCGCTGGAGAGCACGTTGAGCGCCGCGCGGGTGCCGGCGACGTCGTGCACGCGCACCGCCCAGGCGCCCGCCTGTGCGGCCAGCACACTCACCACGGCGGTCGGCAGGTCACGGTCCTGCACGGGAGCGCCGTCCGGCAGAACCGCCGCCAGAAAGCGTTTGCGCGAGGCTCCGACGAGGATCGGAAGCCCCAGCGAGGCGAAGGCATCCAGCCGGTTGATCAGCTGCCAGTTGTGTTCGGTCTTCTTGGAGAAGCCGAGGCCAGGGTCGAGCACGATGCGCTCGCGCGCCACGCCGGCGGCGGTCAACGCGTCCACCCGGGCGGTCAGCGCGACCATGACCTCGGTGACGACGTCGTCGTACTCCGTGAGGGCGTCCATCTGCTGGGCATGGGCACGCCAGTGCATGGCCACAAAGTTCAGGCCCGTGTCGGCGACGACAGCAGCCATGTCGGGGTCGGCCAACCCGCCGGAAACATCGTTGATGATGCTCGCTCCGGCTTTCGCTGCCGCGCGGGCCGTCGAGGCGTTGAGCGTGTCGATGCTCAGGCGCAGTCCCTGCCGGGCGAGTTCGGTGACGACCGGAATGACCCGGTTTTGTTCCTCGGCCGGAGTGACGCGGGTGGCACCCGGGCGAGTGGATTCACCGCCCACGTCGATCAGGTCGGCGCCCTGGGCGCGCAGCAGCAGTCCGTGCTCGATGGCGGCATCCGTTGCTGCCCACCGTCCGCCATCGCTGAAAGAGTCAGGTGTGACGTTGAGCACCCCCATGATGAGCGTCACTGGCCTGATCAGAGTCACTGGCCTGATCAGAGTCATTGGCCCGCGGCGATCAGGGCAATGATCTCGGCGCGGGCGGTCGGCTCGGTCAGCACGCCGCGGGAAGCCATGGTCACGGTCGAGCTCGCGCTCTGGCGTGGGCCGCGGGTGCCGACACAGCCGTGCACGGCATCGAGCACGACGAGCACACCGAGCGGGTCGAGGCCGTCCTGCAATGCGCCGGCGATCTCCTCGGTCAGGCGCTCCTGCAGCTGGGGCCGGGCTGCGATGGTTTCAACAACGGCGGGTAACCGGCCGAGGCCGACGACCCGGCCCCGTGGCAGGTAGGCCACGTGGGCGGTGCCCAGGAACGGCAGCAGGTGGTGTTCACAGATGGAACGAAAGGCGATATCGCGCAGCAGCACGAGTTCCCCGGTGCTGTCCCCGACCGGAACGAAGTCCTGCAGGAGCTCCTGCGGGTCCTGGTCCAGGCCGGCGAAGAACTCGGCGTAGGCATCCGCTACTCGTCGCGGCGTGCTCTCCAGGCCGACCCGTTCCGGATCCTCGCCGATTGCAGCGAGAATCTCTGAAACGGCCGCCTCGATGCGTGCCCTGTCCACCGCCACGGGCGCCTAAGCGGTCGCGGGGCGGGGGGTACGGGCCGGCGCGCGTTTCGGTTTGGCGGGGGCGGCGTCACCGCTCGTGATGCCACCGTCGACGGCGGCACCGTCGATGGGAGCCTTCGGAGCCGGCATCGCGATCGGCGGCACGTCAGACACGGGGCGCTTGTCGCTCGACAGCCACTGCGGGCGCGACGGGAGCTTTTCGACGTTGGCGAAGATCTCGGCGAGAGCGGTCTGGTCCAGCGTTTCGTGCTCGAGCAGTGCCGTGGCGAGGTCGTCCAGGATCACGCGGTTCTTGATCAAAACCTCGTAGGCCTCGTCGTGGGCGTCCTCGAGCAGCTGGCGCACCTCGCGGTCGACGCTCTCGGCCACGCGCTCCGAGTAGTCGCGCTGGTGGCCCATGTCGCGTCCGAGAAACACCTCGCCGGAACCCTGGCCGAGCTTGAGCGGACCGACAACGGCGCTCATGCCGAACTCGGTGACCATCTTGCGGGCCGTCGCGGTGGCCTTCTCGATGTCGTTGGACGCGCCGCTGGTCGGGTCGTGAAAGATGATCTCCTCGGCGACACGGCCACCCATGGCGTAGGCCAGCTGGTCGAGCAGTTCGTTGCGGGTGACCGAGTAGCGGTCTTCAAGCGGCATGACCATCGTGTAGCCGAGGGCCCGGCCGCGCGGCAGAATTGTGATCTTGGTGACCGGGTCGGTGAAGTTCATGGCGGTCGCGACGAGGGCGTGGCCACCCTCGTGGTACGCCGTGATGAGCTTTTCCTTGTCGCGCATCACGCGGGTGCGGCGCTGGGGTCCGGCCATGACCCGGTCGACGGCCTCGTCCAGGGCCCGGTTGTCGATGAGCTGGGCGTTCGAGCGAGCGGTCAGCAGAGCGGCCTCGTTGAGCACATTTGCCAGGTCGGCGCCGGTGAAGCCGGGGGTTTTACGGGCGAGGACCTCGAGGTCAACACCCTCGGCCATCGGCTTGCCCTTGGAGTGCACCTCGAGGATGCGCTTGCGACCGAGCATGTCGGGCGCATCAACGCCGATCTGCCGGTCGAACCGGCCAGGACGAAGCAGAGCGGGGTCGAGAATGTCTGGTCGGTTGGTGGCGGCGATCAGAATGACGTTCGCCTTCACGTCGAAGCCGTCCATCTCAACCAGCAGCTGGTTCAGGGTCTGCTCGCGTTCGTCGTGGCCGCCGCCCATTCCGGCACCACGGTGACGACCAACGGCGTCGATCTCGTCGATGAAGATAATGGCCGGGGCGTTTTCCTTGGCCTGGCTGAACAGGTCACGCACGCGGCTGGCTCCGACGCCGACGAACATTTCCACGAAGTCCGAGCCGCTGATCGCGTAAAACGGCACGTTGGCCTCGCCGGCCACAGCCCGGGCCAGCAGCGTCTTTCCGGTCCCGGGAGGGCCATACAGCAGAACGCCCTTGGGGATGCGGGCTCCGACCGCCTGGAACTTGGCCGGCTCCTTGAGGAAGTCTTTGATCTCTTCGAGCTCTTCGATGGCTTCATCGGCGCCGGCGACGTCGGCGAAGGTGACCTGTGGGCTTTCCTTGGAGACGAGCTTGGCCTTGGACTTGCCAAACTTCATGACCTTGCTGCCACCGCCCTGCATCGAGATCATGAGCCAGAAGAAGGCACCGATCAGCAGCACGGGCAGCAGGAAGCTCAGCACGGAAAGCACCCAGTTGGGCTGCGGCACCTCGTCGGTGAAGCCGTCCTTCGGGTTTGCTGCGGTCACCGCGGTGATGATCTCTTCACCACGCGGAGCAACGTAATAGAACTGAACTTGGGTGCCGAGGTCGCCGCTGGCCTTGGTCAGCGTGAGGTCGACGCGTTGTTCGCCATCGACGATGGTGGCTTCAGCAACGTTGCCCGACTTCAAAAAGCCGAGGCCCTCTTGTGTGCTGACCTCACGAAATCCGGACATGGTGATGAGGCTTGACCCCACCCAGACGGCGATGACGGCGAGCACAATGTACAAAATGGGGCCGCGGAGTAGCTTCTTGACGTTCATGGTGACCTCAGGCTAGCGCGCGTTTACAAGGGAATGCCGTGTGTTCGCCCAAAGGAAAACTCGGGCGCAGAGCCGAACGCTGTTAGAGCGCGGCGGCCGCAACGGTGGAATACACGTGCGGGGCGAGAATTCCGACCGAGCGCAGGTTGCGGTACTTCTCGTCATAGTCGAGGCCATAACCGACCACGAACTTGTTCGGAATGTTGAATCCGACGTATTTCACGTCGATGTCGACGCGCGCGGCATCCGGTTTGCGCAGCAGGGCGCAGATTTCAATGGATGCCGGACCGCGCGTTTTCAGGTTCGCCAGCAGCCACGAGAGGGTCAGGCCGGAGTCGATGATGTCCTCGACGATGAGCACGTTGCGGCCGGACAGGTCGGTGTCGAGGTCCTTGAGAATGCGCACGACGCCGCTGGACTGCGTGCCGGAGCCGTAGGAACTGACCGCCATCCAGTCCATCGTGATCGGGTGGCGCAGTTCGCGGGCCAGATCAGCCATGACCATGACCGCGCCCTTGAGCACGCCGACCAGCAGCAGATCGGTGCCGGCGTAGTCGGCTTCGATCTCGCGACTCATCTCGGCCAGGCGATCGCGGATCTGCTCCTCGCTGATCAGGATCTCGGTGAGGTCGCCGTCAATGTCGCGAGGTTCCATATGAAAGGTGCAGTCCATTTCTTCAGATTTATGCTGGCACGGTAAAAATCAACAATCCGCCCTGCCGTACAACTCTAATACCCGGCAGGCTGAGTGCCCCCTGTCCATGCCAATCGGTCACGAGGGCCGCCACCGCCAGGGTCTGCCGCCGGTCGAGCCACACCCCACACTCCTGCTCCACTCCCAATCGGATCACGCGCTGCCGCACCGCAGCCGGCTGGGCTGCGAGAGCGGCGGCGTCGATCGTGCCATGAGCCCAGTGCCTGCGCGCGACCGCGTCGGCCAGCTCATCGAGCGCGTCGGAATCCTCACGCAGCGCCTGAGCGGTACGGGCGAGCGCCACGGCGACGCCGGGACCGAGCTCGCTTTCCAGCAGCGGCAGCACGGTTTCGCGCGCCCGCACCCGGGCATAGCGCGGGTCGAAATTCTGCGGGTCGGTCCACGGCACGAGGCCGGCATCCGCACAGAATTGCCGGGTAGCGGCGCGACGGATGCCCAGCAACGGTCGCAAAATCGGCCCGGTTTGCGCCGCCATTCCGCGCAGGCTGGTCGGCCCGGAGCCCCGGGCCAGCCCGAGCAGCACGGTTTCGGCCTGGTCGTCGAGGGTATGACCGAGCAGCACGCCGCTCGCCCCGGTCTGCTCGAGCGCCGCAGCGAACGCCGCATAGCGTGCGGTGCGGGCGGCCGCCTCCGGGCCGGTTCCGTCGCCGTCGACCGTCACGCTCCAGACGAGCACGGGGTCGAGGCCGAGCTGGCGGGCGGTCTCGGCGGCGGCGACTGCGACATCCGCTGAACCGGTTTGCAGATTGTGATCGACGATGACCGCGCCGGCACGGATACCCGCGCGCCCGGCCTCGAAGGCGGTCGCCGCGGCCAGCGCGAGCGAATCGGCGCCGCCGCTGAGGCCAACAAGCACGAGCCCCTCGGTCGGCAGCAACGCGCGCACGGCCCGGCGAATATCGGCGATGGCCGGGGTCAGACGCGGGCGGCGGGTGGATTCCATCCAGTAACGTTATCCGCAGACTTAGATCAAGGGAGAAACAACGCCATGGCCGAATACGACGCAGTTATCGAAATCCCCCGCGGGAGCCGCAATAAGTACGAGGTGGACCACGAGACCGGCCGGGTCTATCTCGACCGCGTGCTCTACACGAGCTTTATGTACCCCACCGACTACGGCTACTTCGAGAACACCCTCGGCCTCGACGGCGACCCGGTCGACGTTCTCGTGCTGCTCGACTACCCGTTGTTCCCGGGCGTTGGCGTCTCCGTGCGTCCGGTCGGCGTGTTCAACATGACCGATGACGGCGGCTCAGACGCCAAGGTCATCGCCGTTCCGGCTGGCGACCCGCGCTGGGACCACATTCAGGATGTCCTCGACATTCCGGAGTACACCCGCAAGGAGATCGAGCACTTCTTCGAGCATTACAAGGACCTCGAGCCGAACAAGTGGGTCAAGACCGAGGGCTGGGGTGACGCCGCCGAAGCCAACCAAATCGTGGTTGACGGCATCGCGAAGCTGGCCGAAGAGGGCCACTAGCCCGCAGCAGCTTCCTGAGGGGGCCCAAATCGACCTAAAACCGGTTTCGGTTGAACGGTTTGCGCCCCCTCAGCGCGAAACAGCAGGCGGGCGCTAAGAACGGGGGCTCCGGTCGCCGGTTATCCGGGGCGGCAGGAGCCCCCTTTTTGGTGTCTGGCTCGGGGCACCCACCCGCAGCGGGCCCTCGTACTGCCGGTAGCCCCCACCCGCGGGGGCTAGATCAGAAAATCCGCCAAGTGCTGGTGCGGTCGTCGCACTGGTCCGCTGGCCATCGCGCGATCCCGCGAAGATCTCCAGAATTAGCTACACGTCCGGCCTCATGCGGGGCGTGAGAGCTCCGCGCTACGCTGCGGGGCGCCCGACGTAGGGCGCAACAGCCCAGGACGACCAGATGCTGTGCACCCGCACGCGCGCCGAAGGGTTCGGAGCTTCGAGAATCTGCCCGCCGCCGACGTAAATCGCCACGTGGTAGTAATTGCCGGGGCTGCCCCAGAACAACAGGTCGCCCACCTGCACCTGCGCGAAGGAGACGAGCTTGCCCTGCCGCGCCATGGTGTTGTACTGGTCCGTGGCCGAGTGGGTGCCGATGTAGATGCCCGCCGCGGCGTAGGCCGCCTTGGTCAGACCCGAGCAGTCCCAGGCGTCGGGGCCGGAACCGCCGAAAACGTACCGGTCGCCGAGCTGGTCGCTGGCGAAGGCGAGAGCGGTGTCGACGGCACTCGCATTCGGCGCCGGAACGGTCGTACCGCCGCCGGCCGGAGCGCTCGGCACGCTCGGCACGCTCGGCACCACCGGAGCGACCGCGCCAGACCCCGAACCATTGCCGGAACCGGACCCAGAATCCGAGCCGGAACCCTCAGCGGCAGCGGCGTCCTGCGCCGCTGCGGCAGCGGCCGCGGCCGCATCCGCTATTGCAGCAGCGGACGCCTGAGCCTGCGCGAACGCTTTCGCTGCAGCGGCCGCTTCTTCGCCGACGTGAAAGCTGCGCTCAGCCTCGGCCGTGGTGTCCTTGAGCAGGGCGAGCTGCTCGAACAGCTCGCTCGACCGGCGTTGCTGAGTGTCGTAGGCTGCCTCGGCCGCCGCTGAGCTCGCAGCCGCCGCCTCAAAAGTGGTCTTGGACTCTGCGGTGAGGCGTTCGCGTTCGTCGGTGGCCGACGCCGCCTGGTCGCCGAGCGACTCGGCCTCGTTCTGGTCCTGGCGCGCTTCGGTGTAAATCTGCTCGGACTGCTCGCTGAGCTTGCTGGCTGTACCGAGCTGGCTGAGCAGGTCATCGGCGCTATTGCCGCTCAGGAACAGGTTGAGTGAGAGACCGTTGCCGCCGGATTTGGCGAGGTGGGCCGCGATCAGGCCGGCCCGCATCTTCGACGTCGCAGCGGCAGCCTCTGCCTTTTTCGCCTGCGCGTTCAGGCTGGCTTCCCGCTCGGTGGCGGCAGCCAGGGAGTCCTGGGTGATGCGATATTCCTCGGCCGCCATCTGTGCGGTCGTCACGGCGGTCGCCGACTGGGCGGCCAAACCGTCCAGCAGCTCACCCAGCGTGGCAATTTCAGTCTGCTTGGTCGACTCGTTCTGCTTGGCCTTTTCGACGTCGTTCCAGCTCGGGTAGTCCGGCGCGGCAAACGCCGCCCCGCCGGCCGCGGCAACGGATGCCGTCACGGCCGAGACCGCGCCGATCGCGACGGCCGAGAACAGGCGCTTCGATCGTGCCTGAACTCGTGCACGTGCAGTGGTGCTCGGTAACGCTGCGGTATCCCGTGCAGGTGTGCTGCTGTTAGCCAAGTGCTGCTCCCCGGTCGGCCATGAATGGAACGGGATTGATGCGGTTTCCACCAATCCAAACTTCGAAGTGGAGGTGGCAGCCGTTGGCGGCCCCGGTCTGTCCGGAGCTGGCGATGAGCTGCCCCGCCGATACCGACTGGCCCACACCCACGTTGTACCCGCCGTCGCGAATGTGGGCGTAGCCGGTCGAGACGTTGTCGCCGTGGCTGATCTTCACGAAGTTACCGTAGGTGCCGAGGCGCCCGGCCCAGGTGACGACGCCGGCGTGGGCGGCGTAGATGGGCGCGCCGCAGCCGGTGCCGAGGTCGGTCGCGTAGTGAAAGCTTCCGCTGCACTGTCCACCGTCGCCGCAAATGGTCGAGCGGGGGCCGTAGCCGCCGGTGATGCGTCCGCTGGCCGGAACGCCCCAGCCGGACATGCTCACCGTTCCGCCGGAGCCGCCGCTGGCGCGCGCTGCAGCCGCGGCCACCCGCGCACGTTCGGCCTCGGCCGCCACCCGGATCGCTTCGAGGCGGGCGCGCTCGGCCACACCGGCCTCGTAGCCGGCCGTCGTCGTGGCCTGGGCGTCGCGCATGAACTGCAACTGCTGCTCCAGCTCGATGCCCTTGGCTTCGGATTCGGCGAGGGCATTGGCCGCCGCCTCGGCCGCTGCCTGGGCCGCAACGAGGGCAGCCTCGGCGGCGACGCGCAACACTTCGCGTTCCGCCTGGGCGACCTTGGCCTGGTCGCCGAGTGACTGGGCGTTGTTCATGGCGGACTGAGCCGCGGCGTACACATCCGAACTGCGCTCAACCAGCTTGCTCATGCTGCCGAGTTTTGCCAGCAGCAGGTCGGCGTCGGCGCCGTCCCCTCCGCCTTCCAGAAACAGGTTGACACTCAGGTCCGTGCCGCCGGTGCGGTAGAGCTGGGCGGCGAGCTGGCCGGCCTGCTTGGTGGCGGCATCCGCTGTGGCCTTGCTGTCGTCTGCCTGCTTCTGGATGTCCTCGGCCCGACGGGTGGCATCGTCAAATTCTCGCTGCGCGTCTTCGAGTTCGATGGCGCTCTTCTCGGCGGCGGCCTGGGTCTCCTGCACCTGCACCTGCAGGCCGGCGATGAGATTCTCGATCGCGGTCACCTGCGCGGCGGCGGCACTGGTGTTCGCCTTGGCGTTCTGCAGATCCTGCCACGAGGGGTAATCGACCGCCCGCGCCGGGGCGGCCGGGGCAACCAGCGTGACCAGAAGGGTCATGGCTGCGACGACGCTGGTCAGCGCCAGGCCGTGCCGCGGCCACCGACTGCCCGCTCGAAAACGGCTGGCCGGAGCGTTTCCGGAGCGGCGGATCACGGCTGTAGAACGAATCATTGTTTCCCAACGGGCTTTCCAGCTGCAGCTTGCGCCGCAGGAGACTCTTCAGAGTAACAAATTGAGCAGATTTGGCCCAGTTTCAACGCCGAATCTAACTCGCGAAAAGGGCTGTGGCCCGCACATTTGTGGGCGCGGTGCGAATTGGCGTCACAAAATGGGCAGCTTTCAAGCGAATGCTGCGCGCGTCGATTTGGCCTTCGCCCCACAAGACCGTATGCTTACTCTTCGGCAGCCATGAACTTTATGGCTCACGGCCCCATCGTTTAGCGGCCTAGGACGGCGCCCTTTCACGGCGTTAACACGGGTTCGAATCCCGTTGGGGCTACGCAAACTGCACGTGCACACAGAGTAAGTGAAAAAGTAGTAAAGAAATAGAATAGTCTTACCAAGTGCCTCGCACACAGATTCACAATTTTCACCTCGAGGCCCTGTAGCGCAGTTGGTTAGCGCGCCGCCCTGTCACGGCGGAGGTCGCCGGTTCAAGTCCGGTCAGGGTCGCAAAGGAAATATAGCCCTTTCGAAAGGAAGGGCTATATTTCCTAGAAGACGCGTTTTGACGTATCTTTGGGGCCCTGTAGCTCAGTTGGTAGAGCGTTCGACTGAAAATCGAAAGGTCACCGGATCGACGCCGGTCGGGGCCACCACCGCCACTCCCTAGGAAACTCACTCGTGAGGGACTCGGGGAGTGGCCTTTTTTATGCCCGGTCCGAGTCTCGGGCAGCGCGCCCGCGACAGTGCGTCCTCGACAAGGCGGGTGCGAGCTGCAGTTCACTTGCATCGTTGTCGTCGGGTTCCTGCGGCCCGGTGGCCTTGGCGCCGGTTCGCGACGGCGAGATGGCCCTGAGCCAGAAACTGCTTCTGGCTGCAGAAACGCTGTACCAGCCCAGGCCTGAGCTCACGGTCGACGGCGCCCCACTCGGGAAATTCCTCGGGCTGACTCCTTGACGGTGAGCACATCACGAAAAGTGAACCATGTGACGGATGCCCTCCCGACGCCCACCGAAGACGGTTCCGCCGATCACCTGATCGGATTGCACCTGCCTGACATCGCCCTTGCACCGACATCGGGCGGTGCGCGAAGCGTGACCGGGCTCTCCGCGCAGAGCACCGCTTACCAACGCGAGGCCGTCGAGCGGTTGCACCTGCCCTACCCGCTCCTCTCCGACGAGAATGGGCGATTGGCCGAGGCACTCAAACTCCCAACCTTCACGGTCGCAGGCTTGACACTTCTCAAGCGGATGACCCTCGTCGTCGACGGGCAGACCATCAGGCACGTGTTTTATCCCGTCTTCCCGGCGGACGCTCATGCAGAACAAGTCCGTGCCTGGCTGCGAGCAAATCCCGCGGACTAATGTCCCGAGACCAATCGCTGCCGGTCACCGTTTCAGGAAGCGCCCGTACGCGGAATCGAGCGGGACGAACCATCCATTCACGAGGCAGCGCGCATCAGGTGCCGAAGCTGGCAGCACCGACATCATCCGAATGGAACACCTAGGCTCGAATGATGACCATGCGCACCGTTCTTATCCTGCTCGACGTCGATGGGGTACTGAACCCGCGGGTCGACGGCCAGCGGCTACTGCTCGATGCGCCGCGCCAGGATCTCGTGCGGCGGCTCGCCGAGCTCGGATCCATCGTCTGGGCGACCACTTGGTCACCCACGCACACGTTTCACCTGACCCGGGACCTCGGCCTGGCAGCAGACACCGAGGGCATCGCCTTTCCGCGCAACCTGCACGCCGATCCGTCAGCTCCCGCACCGACGGCGAAGCTGCACTGGGTCGCCCGCTGGCTGGCCCGGCAGGAGCCGCAGCCCGACGCGGTGATCTGGATCGATGACATCCTGCGCCAGGATGCCGTCAGCTGGGCGGCCGCCGAGGCGCGACCCACGCTTCTGGTGCAGCCCGACATGAACATCGGACTCACCGCCGCGCACATCGACGACGTGCAGCGCTTCATCGCGCGCCTGGTGCCGACCGACACACCCACCAACCCACGGAGCGAGTCATGACCAGCACACCATCAGTGATCGTATTCGATGTCAACGAGACTCTCTCCGACATGTCCCCGCTGAGCGCCCGATTCGTGGAGATCGGCGCCCCGGCCGAACTGGCCCGAATCTGGTTCGCCGCGCTGCTGCGGGATGGCTTCGCCCTCGCCGCCGCGGGGGGAACTGCAAAATTCGCGACGATCGGTTCGGAGATTCTGCGCGGGCTGCTCCGCGACGTGGCGCTCACCCGCAGTCTCGACGATGCCGTGACCCACATCATGAACGGCTTCCAATCGTTGAGCCTGCACCCGGACATCGCTGACGGAATCCGGGCCCTGAAAAGCGCGGGCATGCGCCTCGTGACATTGTCCAACGGATCGGATCAGGTAGCCGAGTCCCTGCTGACCCGGGCCGGGCTGCGGAGCGACTTCGAGGCCGTACTCACGGTAGAAGACGCCCCGGCGTGGAAGCCGGTTCAGGCCGCCTACGACTATGCCGCGGCTGCGTGCGGGGTTACAGCGGGCGACCTAGTGCTGGTGGCAGTGCACCCCTGGGACATCCACGGGGCGGTCAGGGCAGGCCTGGGCACCGCGTGGTTGAACCGCACGGGCGAGGCCTACCCGAGCTACTTTGCGGCACCGGAGCACACGATCACCGCTTTGAGCGACCTCGCCCGTCAACTTAAATAGGGTACGAATGTGGCCGCTGAACGTCGGTTTGTGTCCGTCTGCGTCCAAAATGGGCACATGAGGACGATGACGTCACCGAATACACACTTCCCGGTCTCCGACATCGTTCTCGGGCTGATGCGGGGAAAGTACTTAATTTCGGCGTCTCCAATCACACGCCCGGGCAGGTCGAGTTGCTGAAGCATTCGGTGGCGCAACCGCTCATCGTCAATCAGGTGCAATTGAGCATTACGCATGCGCCGCTAATCACCGCCGGCGTTTCGGCCGCGGGGTCTCGTATCACCCTCATCAGGGGAGAATGGTACCGACTCTTCACTGCCACCGGACATATCTTGCCGTAGTCAGTCCCCTGCAACTCTTGGCGGTAAAAAAATGAATGTCGCACTCGGTCTTCTCACTCTCGTCGCCGTCGTTTGCGCGGCCAGTGCTCTCGCGAAGCGCCTGAACCTGTCCGTTCCACTGCTGCTGGTGGTCGTTGGAGTGATCGGCTCGTACCTGCCGTTCATTCCAGCGATCAAGCTGGATCCGGAACTGGTATTGGTGGGCATCCTTCCTCCATTGCTCTACGCGGCCGCCATTCGTACCTCTCTGGTCGAGTTCCGCACAAACCTGCGTTCTATCGCACTACTGTCGGTCGGCTACGTCGTTTTCGGAACCGTAGCCATCGGCCTCATCGTCTGGTGGCTGATCCCGGAGATTCCACTGGCTGCGGCGTTCGCCCTGGGCGCGGTGGTGGCTCCGCCGGACGCGGTAGCGGCGACCACGATTGCCCGTCGCGTTGGGCTTCCGCGCCGGGTGGTGAGTCTTTTGGAGGGCGAGTCGCTCGTCAACGATGCGACCGCACTGGTGCTCCTGCGCACGGCGATCGTTGCTATTGGCGGCAGCGTCACCGTCTGGCAGGTGGCGTCTGACATCGCTTTGGCCGCCGGCGGAGGTGTCGTGATCGGACTGATCGCGGCGTTGCTCCTGTTGCAGATCCGAAAACGGGTGCGTAACGTCGCCATAAACACGTCCATGTCTCTCGCTGCCCCGTTCGTGGCGTATATCCCGGCGGAGGCGATCCATGCATCGGGCGTGTTGGCTGTCGTCGTGGCCGGCCTCATGATCGGCACCAAGTCGCCAGCGATGCCCGGCGGCGCCTCCCGATTGAGCCAGCGCAGCAACTGGGCCACCGTCCAGTTTTTGCTCGAGAACTCCGTCTTTCTGCTGATCGGGTTACAGGTGCGCTCAATCATTGAGGCGACCTCCGGCGATTCGCTTGGCGCCGCGCGCATCTGGGGCACCTGTGCTGTCGTATTCATCGCGGTTCTCCTGTTGCGCCCGGTGTGGGTGTTCCCGGCAATTTATTTGCCTCGGCTGATACCCAAAATTCGCGCGGCTGACCCCGCACCACCCTGGCAGTTGCCCACCATCGTGTCTTGGGCGGGTATGCGCGGTGTGGTCACCCTGGCTGCCGTGTTCGCCCTGCCAGAAGACGTCGCACACCGCCCCGTCCTCGTTCTGGCAGCCCTGGGAGTCGTGGCGGGAACGCTGGTTGTGCAAGGCCTCACCTTGCCGTGGCTGGTACGGGCCCTGGGCGTGCACGGCCCAGATACCCATGCGGATGCGCTCAGCCAGGCCGCGCTGATGGACCAGGCCACGGCCGCGGGAATCGAAAACCTGCGCCAGCACACCCGGCCCGGCGATTCTCCGGAGGTGCTGGCCATGCTCGAACGCCGCAATCAGGAACGCAACAGGGCAGCATGGGAGCGCCTCGGGCGTTCGGAGCTCGCAGACCGCACTCCCAGCAAGCGCTACGTGCAGCTGAGGCTGGCCATGCTCGATGCGGAGCGCGCCAGGGTTCTCAAACTGCGCCGCACCGGCGATTACGCCCACGAGGTGATCAGTGAAGTGCTGGAGATGCTCGACGTGGAGGAATCCATGTTGGATTCCTCCACCGAGGGTGCGGATATCGACGCGCGTACCCCGGCCCGACCCGCCAATCGGCGCGACAACGGCGAAGCGCGCCTGGGGGCGGGCGGCTGCGAGCACCTACGGACCATGGGCGAGCAGTCAGTGCCGCAGGACCCGGAGTGTCAGGACTGTGTACGTGAAGGCACCACCCCGGTACACCTTCGAATGTGCCTGGCCTGCGGAAACGTGGGGTGCTGCGATTCATCCGCGGGTCAGCATGCGACCAAGCATTTCCAACAGTCCGGCCACGCCATCATGTGCAGCGCCGAGCCGCGGGAATCATGGCGCTGGTGTTACGTTGACGAACTCCTCGGCTAGCGCGTGCTCGTCGACTCGTTGTAAGAACCGTCCCCGAGAGCTGCAGCGTTGGGCGGGGTGTCGACGAGTTTGAGACCGACGATGCAGCCGATCAGGCCGAGCAGCAGCGCGATCTTCAGCCACGACACGCTCGCATCGCCGCTGATCATGGCCCAGACCACGGTGAGGGCCGCTCCGATGCCGACCCAGACGGCGTAGGCCGTTCCGATCGGAATCTCCCGCATCGCCCAGGCCAGACCGCCCATGCTGAGTGCGAGCGCACCGCCGAAGATAATCGTCGGCCACAACTTGCTGAAGCCCTCGGACTTGCCGAGCGCCGTCGCCCAGACAGCTTCCAGCACTCCGGACGCAATGAGTACGATCCACGACATGACTGCTACTCCTCGGCCAGTCTTGTCTTGTGCCGGGTACTGATCCGTCGTCCGGGGCCGCGTTTTGCGACCTCCCTCGACCATAGACAGACCCACTGGGCAACGCCTGTGCACAGCCGCGCGAAACAAGCGGATGCCGCAGCATCCGTTCACCGGCAGCAGCCGCTACGCGATAAACGCGCGATAGGCGGGGTCGTTCGCGCGCAGCACGCGCAGCACGTTCTGGTAGCCGAGTTTGGCCAGGTCAGCGTCGCTCCAACCGCGACGCGACAACTCGGCGAATAGGTTCGGGTACTCCGAGACGTCGGCCAGACCAACCGGCATGTCGGGGCAGCCGTCGAAGTCGCCGCCGAGGCCGATGTGGTCGACGCCGGCCACCCGCCGGGCATGCTCAACATGGTCGGCAACGTGCGCGACCGTCACGAGCGGCTTGTCCCCCGCCGAGCCCTCGTCTTCCCAGCGTCGGTAGTCGGCCGAGATGAACGCGGGCACGAAGGTGATCATCTGCACACCATTGTTGGCCTTGAGCTGGGTGAGAATCTGATCCGGCACGTTCCGCGGGTGGGGGTTGAGGGCAAAGCACGACGAGTGGCTGAAGATGAGCGGCAGCTCGGTCGCGTCGAGCGCGTCCTGCATGGTCGCGGCCGAGACGTGCGAGAGGTCGATCATCATGCCGATGCGGTTCATCTCCGCGATGACTGCTCTACCTCGATCATTTATTCCGTCGTGGGTCACATCGCCCACTGCTGCGTCAGCCCACTCGGTCGAGGAATTCCAGGTCAGCGTCATATACCGCACACCCAGGCGGGCGTATTCGCGCAGCACGGCGAGCGAGTTGTTGATCTGATTGCCGCCTTCAACGCCCAGCAGCGACGCGATTCTTCCATTCAGCTGGGCGCGCTCGACGTCGTCGGCCGTGACGGCCCATTCGAAGTCGTCGGGATACGCCGCAATCAGGCGGTGAATGAAGTCGATCTGCTCGAGGGTTGCCTGGACCGAATCCGTCCCCTCCAGATCGGTGTGCACCCAAACCGACCAGAACTGGCCGTGTACGCCCCCGCGACGCAACTTGGGGACATCCGTTTGAAGCGCGCTGCGCCCGGAATCCTGCTCGGAATCGAGTCCGCTGACGGAATAGTCACGATGCGCGCGGCAGGCCCAGGCAAGATCGTTGTGTCCGTCAATGACAGGAAATCTCGTAAATCTTTCGGTCATGTGAATTCTCCCCGGCAATGCGTTGGCTCCGATCAGCCTACGACCCGCGCCGTGCGGGTGCGCGGCCGCCGATAACGCCCAAGTGTGCCGCAATACCGCACGTTAATGAGACGCCAAGCCGTTCGTGGCGACACAAACATGGCCCGTGACGGACGGCCCCCACCCGGCACGGGGAATCTGCCCCCAGTTGAGGTTACAGCGCGGCCGACTTGAATCGGGGTAGTCTCTGCCAGTAAGTTGCTGAGAAAGAATCAGCTTCACTGCCGCGCTCCACCGAGAGACAAGTGCCAGCATCGTCACCTTGTCGCTAAGACCACCTGTTCCTGTAAACCCGACTGCAGGGAATGCAACGTGACACACACCCCGACCCGTCACTCCACCGTCAGCGCAGCCTGCGCCAGTCCGGTGCCCAGCGCACCCGATTGCCCCTATCTGGCCGCGCCCTGGCGTTCGATCACACCGGGAGGCACGTATGAGTGAACCCGACTCCCCCGCGCCACTCCCGGTAGGCGATTCCCTTCCTCGCGCGCCGAAGCTCCGTCTCGTCGACCAGGCTGCGTCAGCCACCCGCGACATCGCGCTCGACACCCCGTCGTCGGGACTCATCTGGGCGCGCCGCTACCGCACGAAGCTGCGACTGACCGATGCCACCGTCATCGTGCTGGCCGTGGCTGTTGCCCTGGTCTTTCGGTTCGGTGTGCGCGGTATTCCGGCCGTTCCCGGATCGTTCAGCGCCAATTATTGGCTGGTGTCCCTGCTGATCGTAGTGACCTGGCTCGTCGCTCTCGAGTTGTTCCATACCCGCGATTCGCGCGTGGTGGGTGTGGGAGCGCACGAGTACAAACAGGTGGTGAATGCGAGCGCCGTGACCTTCGGCATGCTCGCCATCGCCTTTCTCATCTTGCAGGTTGACATCGCGCGCCTCTTTTTCATTCTCGCGCTGCCCCTCGGCGTCATCGCCCTGGTATTCGAACGGTGGTTGTGGCGCAAATGGCTGCTGCACCAGCGCACGTTCGGCCACTATCTTGCCCGGGTCATCGTGGTGGGAAACCGGGAGGACGTTGAGTATGTCGTCAGCCAGATCGACACCAAGTCCGGCGCCGCGTACTACATCGTCGGGGCCGCACTCGAAGAGAGCGACAGCGCTGAGATAGCCGCTGGCGACCGCCTGGTGCCGATCGTGTCTGATCTCGAACATGTCGCCGCGGCCGCATCGGCCATGGGCGTCGACACGGTCATCGTGGCCGGACAGCCCAGCGGTGGCAGCTCCTACATCCGCAACCTCGGCTGGGACCTCGAGGGCACGTCGGCCGAGCTCGTTCTCTCCAGCCGGCTAACGGATGTCGCTGGTCCCCGCATCCATTTCCGTCCCGTTGACGGCCTCCCGCTGATCCACGTCGAAATCCCCCGGTTCGAAGGGGGCCGTCATGCCCTCAAACGCACCCTGGACATCGTGACGACCGGACTCGCCATCGTGTTTCTACTGCCCGTCCTGGCCGTGATCGCTGTGCTGATCAAGATCGACAGCCCCGGCCCTGTGCTGTTTCGCCAGGAGCGTTGCGGCCGCAATGGCCAGACCTTCCGCATGATCAAGTTCCGTTCCATGGTGGAGACGGCCGAAGACGACCTGGCTGGCCTCCTCGACCAGAACGAGGCCGCCGGGGTGCTGTTCAAGATTCGCAATGACCCCCGCATCACCAAGATCGGCCGAGTGCTGCGCAAGTACTCGCTCGACGAGCTGCCCCAGCTCTGGAACATCTTTGTGGGTGAAATGAGTCTGGTCGGCCCCCGTCCGCCGCTTCCGGAGGAAGTGCAGGGCTACGAGACCCACGTGCACCGACGCCTTTATATCAAGCCCGGTCTGACCGGCATGTGGCAGGTCAACGGGCGTTCCAACCTGAGTTGGGAAGACAGCGTACGGCTCGACCTGTACTACGTCGAGAACTGGTCGCTGGCCGGCGATCTGATGATCATCTGGCGCACCTTCAAGACCGTCATCCAACCAGTAGGGGCGTATTGACATGACCGCGGGGACCGAACTCACTGCGCCCACCAGCCAACGACGCCTGCACATCGCAATGATCGGCACCCGCGGAGTACCCGCCACCTACGGTGGTTTTGAAACGGCCGTCGAGGAGATCGGCCGGCGAATGGTCGACCGCGGCCACGACGTAACCGTCTACTGCCGCCACACGGTGGAGCCGGCACCGAAAAAATATCTCGGCATGACGCTGGTTGAGCTGCCGGCCCTGCGGCACAGGATTCTCGAAACCCTCAGCCACACCGGGCTCTCGGTGCTGCACGCGACCACCCATCGCCGCCCCGACGTCGCGTTCGTCTTCAACGCCGCCAATGCACCGTTCGTCCCTCTGTTGCGCCTGCGCGGAATTCCCAGCGTTGTGCACGTGGACGGACTCGAGTGGAAGCGCGACAAGTGGGGCCCAACCGGCCGCCGCTATTATCGGTGGGCCGAAGAGGTAGCGGTTCGTGAAGCGGATGCCCTGATCGCCGACGCGCAGGGAATCGTCGACTACTACCAGGATGAGTTCGAGGTGCCCACCGAGCTGATCTCTTACGGCACCAAGATTCTTACGGACACCCCGTGCGATCGGCTCGCCGAACTCGGCCTCCGCCCCGGCGGCTACCATCTCGTCGTCGCTCGGTTCGAGCCGGAGAACCATGTCGATGTGATCGTCGAAGGCTACCGGGCCAGCGGCGCCCTGCTTCCGCTCGTGGTGGTCGGCTCTGCACCGTACGCGGTCGATCACATCAATCGCATTGCCGACCTGGCCGCCTCCGATTCGCGTATCCGCATGATCGGAAGCGTCTGGGACCAGGGCCAGCTCGACCAGCTGTACGCGCACGCGCGCACCTACCTACACGGCCATTCCGTCGGCGGAACCAACCCCTCGCTGCTGCGGGCGATGGGCGCCGGCACCAAGGTCATCGCCTGGGATGTCGTCTTCAACCGGGAGGTGCTCGGCACCCACGGTGTCTACTTCAGCCGGGCGGACTCGCTCGGCGCACTGATCGAAGACTCCGAGCTCAGCCCCGATCGCACCGCCGAGGTCGGAACCGCGCTGCAGGAGCGGGCGGCGAAGTTATACAACTGGGACAGTGTCACGGCGAGCTACGAGGGCCTTGCCCGCCGTGTGGCCGCCGGCTACAGCACGCACCATCAGAGCAGCGGCCGTGCCGAGGAGTCAACCTGGAGCCTGCCCGAGACCATGAGCCGGCAACCGTCAACCGCACCGTCCAGGGGAATCACACTATGACCAGCACGCCAGCCCCGACCGCGCAGCCAACGGAAGGCTATTTCGACACCGTGCGCCGGTTGTCCTCCGCCCAGAAATCCGCCACCCGCGGTGCGCCGGCCTACTCGGTCTACGTGAACCGACGAGTCGGCCGTTACATCGCGGCCGGCGCCTATCGGATGGGGCTCAGCCCCAATAATGTGACGGCGATCAGCGCCGGCTTCACGTTCTGCGCCATCGGGCTGCTCGCGATCGGCGAGCCGAGCTGGCTGCTCGGCATCACCGTGTGGCTGCTGCTGTCCGTCGGCTACGCCTTCGACTCGGCCGATGGCCAGGTCGCACGATTGCGTGGTGGTGGCTCAGCCTCCGGCGAATGGCTTGACCATGTCATCGACGCCATCAAGATCTCCACGCTCCACCTGGCCGTGCTGATCACCGCGTTCACGCATTTTGCCCTCACTGATCCGGCCTTGCTGCTGGTTCCGATCGGGTTCACCGCGGTGGCGGCCGTATCGTTCTTCGCGATGATCCTGAACGACCTGCTCAAGGCCAAGCATGCTCCCCTGGCCCCGCCATCGACCGCTCGCCGCACGGTGCTGCGCTCGCTCCTGGGGGTGCCGACCGATTACGGTGTGCTCTGCCTCGCGTTTGTGCTGCTCGGCGCTCCCCCGCTGTTCTTCGGGGTGTACGCCGTGCTCTTTGTCGCTAACGCACTGTATCTGGCGCTCGCTTTGGCCAAGTGGTTTCGGGACATGACCGCGCTGGGCGGCGTCGGAGCGACCCGGCCGTAGCTGGGCATCCGTTTGTATCCGGACCGAGTATTCCAGCGCCCCTGAACTATTCGGCGACGTACCTCCTACTGGGGGATGTGCTGCGGCCTGACGAATGTGAGTTTTGATCAGCTTGATTGTAGTGTGGGCGCAACTGAACGGAGAATGCTGTGGAACCGATCGACTATTTGAGAACCATCACGAGGCGATGGCTGATCATCCTTATTGTCGGGCTGCTCGGCGGTGCGGCAGCGTGGGGATATGCGGCGAGCCTGCCCCCGCAGTTCCAGGCCACCAACAGTGTTTTCGTCACGAGCGATCGCGGTGAGACCACCAGCGAACTCCTGCAGACCTCCACCTTCACGCAGAATCTCGTACAGTCCTACGCGCAGCTCGCGACGACGCCGACCGTTCTCGGCCCGGTGATCACCCGATTGGGACTGGATACGACCACCCAGAGCCTCGCCGCCCAGGTGTCCGCCGTCACGCCGCTCAATACCGTATTCATCAATATCACCTCCACCAGCACGTCAGCGGAGCAGGCCGTCGAGCTGGCCGACGCCGTTTCGCTGTCGCTCGCCACGACGGTGGAGAGCCTGGCACCCAAGGGCCCCGACAATTTGCCGTCGATCTCGGTGAAGACCGTGTCGCCCGCGCAACTCCCCGGTGCACCGTTTTCGCCCAATACCAGGCTCATCGTGCTCACCGGCCTGCTGCTCGGCCTCATGGTCGGCGTGCTCTATGCCCTGGCTCGGGAGGTTCTCGATACCCGGGTGAGCACGCAGAAGGACCTCGACCGGGTCTCATCGGACCCGCTGCTCGGCATGGTCGGGCGTAAGTGGCGCTCCGACCCCGCGGGCCTGGCCATGCGGGTCATGCCCCACAGCGCGCTGGCCGAGGCCTACCGCCGGGTGCGCGCCAATCTCGAATTCATCGACGTTGACAGCCCGCCGCGCAGTACAGTCGTCACCTCCGCCGTCGCTCGCGACGGAAAATCCACGACCGCCATCAACCTTGCGCTGGCCATGGCCGAGCGCTCCGCGAAGGTGCTGCTGATCGACGCCGACCTGCGACGCCCGTCTATCGCCGAGCTGTGTGACCTCGAGGGCGACGTCGGCCTCACCACAATTTTGCTCGGCGACGTCGGACCCGAAGATGCCATCGTGCGCTGGTCCGATGGGCTCGATGTACTGCCGTCCGGCGCCGTCCCGCCTAACCCCGGGCGACTGCTCGGTTCGGCCGCGATGAAAACGCTGATGAAGCGCCTGCTCGAAGACTATGACTTCATCGTCGTCGACTCCCCTCCACTGCTTCCGGCGACCGACGCCCTCGGGCTATCTCACCTCACCGACGGCGCCATCGTTGTGGCTCGCTACAAAACGACCACCCGTCAGCAGCTCACGACCACCCTCGAGTCCCTCGAAGCGGTCAACGCCCGCATTCTCGGCATCGTACTGAACCAGGTGCGCGAACATCGCGCCGAGGTCTACTACGGACCGCTCGCACCCGTGAAGGGAGTGTCCGCACCAATGACCGGACCGGTCAACCGAGTCACGGCCACCCGAGCGCCCAAAGCCGCGTTCGATGACTCCGGCCGCCGAGACTCGGAATCGGCGCGGACCAAGTAGTGCGCATCCTCCAGTCGTTTCCGGAGGGCCGCGCCACGACCAACCCCTACCTCGTTCAACTCGACCGGGGGCTGCGGGAGCACGTGCAGGTTGACGGATTCTCCTGGTGGCGTGCGTTGACGGCACCATACGACGTGTTCCATGTGCACTGGCCGGAGATTCTGCTGCAGGGGCGCACCCCGGCGCGCGCGCTGGCTCGGCGCCTGCTGTTCGAACTTCTGCTGACGCGACTGCGTCTGCGCCACACGGCCGTAGTTCGTACGCTGCATAACCTGCGCAGCCACGAAGAGAAGTCACCGACCGAGCGGCGCCTGCTGCAAGCGTTCGACCGCCACACCACCCTGTGGATCCGGCTCAACGCGTTCACTCCGCTTCCGGCGGGCGCGCTCGAACGCACGATTGCACACGGCGATTACCGCGAGTGGTATGCCGGTCACACCTGCCCCGCGACAGTTCCCGGTCGCCTGCTCTATTTCGGCCTGATTCGCCCCTATAAGGGCATCGACACACTGATCGAGTGCTTCACGGCGATAACGGATGCTGCGGAATCGTCCGCAACGCTGCGGATCGTCGGTCAGCCCCACACGCCAGAGCTGGCCCGAACGCTGAGCGCTCTGGCGGCCGGAGACCCACGCATCGAATTCAGCCTGGGCTACGCGAGCGACGAGACGCTCGCCCACGAGATCGGCGCGGCCGAGCTGGTCGTCCTCCCCTACCAGGAGATGCACAATTCTGGCGCCGCGCTGTTGGCCTTGTCTCTCGGCCGCCCCGTTTTGGTGCCGCGGAACGCTGTCACCGAGGCGCTGGCGAACGAGGTGGGCGGCGACTGGGTGTTGGTCTACCCCGACACACTCTCGCCCGGGGACCTCACCGACGCGCTCGCCGCCGCTCGGTTCTCGCGCCACACGGCCCGTCCTGATCTTTCGGCCCGCACCTGGGAGACCGGCGTGGCCGGGCACCTGGAGGCGTACGAGTGCGCCGCTCGCGCCGCTCGTGCGCGCTGAGCGTCCATCCACCGAGCTGGCTTCTTCTAGCGCGCCCCGACGAACATCCAGGCGTCGGCGGCCAGGCGCCCGTCGACCGCCGGCAGGTCGGCCGTGCCAGTTCCTACCCGCTTCTGCAGGGCGTGCAGGACCGCGTTCGCCAGCGCCGGAACCCCCGCCCCGGGGGCGACGACGTCGTGGCCGTGCTCGGTGAGCCAGTCCGCGAGGCCAGTCTCCGACGTTGTGACGATATTGCACCCGTGGGCCAGTCCCTCAACTATGGGCAGGCCAATTTGCTCGCGCCACGTTGCCGTGGGCTGAGACGGCAGGGCGAGCACTCTCGCGCGCCGCAGGTGAGCGTGAATTTCACTGCGCGGCGGGTCGATGATGACCTCAATCGTCGGGTCTTGCTCGGCCGCTTGACGGGCCCGGTCTTCGAGTAGCCCCTTGCCGATGATGGTCAGCCGAGCTGCGGGAATGCGAGCGGTGACACTCGGCCAGGCCGCAAGCAGTTCAGGAAAGCCTTTCCGGGCCACGAGCGCTCCGAGAAAAACAACGCGCTGCTCGCCAGGGCCGGAATCGACCGGGCAGGCACACGGGGCGGGCAAAGCCGGGATGACGGTGCTCGTGGTCCCGGCTGACGGCCGACGCAGGGCGCTGCCGTAGGTGATTCTGGCGGCATCCGTGCCGAAGGCGATGCGATCGGTGTGCCGCCAGACAAACCGCGACAGTCGGCTGTTGGCGAAGCGCCGCAGCCGACCTTCCTCGCCGACCGGGCGGACCAGGGGGTTTAAGTTTTCCATGGCGTAGCTGACGATCGTCGCCCGCGGGCCACCGAGCAGCGACCGCGCTCGCAGGCCACTGATGGCCAGCGCACTGCCCCACACGCTTGAGAGCATAAGCGGTTCGTTGATTTCGAGGGTGGTCACCTTCGAGCGGGCCAGCAGCCAGGCGGCGCGCACCGGGCCGGCCTGCACGACGGTGAGCCCCTCCACCAGGGATTCGTGAAAGTCGTATCGTTTCGCCCGATAGAGAATGGTCGCCTCCGGCAACACATGGGCACGCTCAAGATAAGCGCTGCGCAGGGTTCGGTACAACCTCGCTCGTGTGGTTACGATCCGCATCCGGCGCGGTCCCTTTCCTGCTCAGTTCCTGTCATCGAAATAGCGCCTTGCCTGGACAAATTACTGGGGCGTCACAGCGACCAGGTCATCGAAGGTCGCCGTCATCGGGCTCACCGTGGCCGAGCCACTGACGTAGAACGCCACCCCGATCGAACCGGCCTGCTGCAGGGCGGCCGTTGAATCCGTCGCGCTGACCAGCCAGGTAGCGGGGGCAGGCTCACCCAGCTTCCACGCCATCGCCTTGAGCGTGGTCGGTGCGGTGCCGGTGACCTGTACCCGGAGCTGCAGCTGATCGCCCGCCGCGTAGCTGAGGCCGGGAATGGTGAAGGATTTGAGACTCGTCGCATAGTGCAGGATCTGCACCTGCACCGCCCCAGAGGCCAACAGCTTAACGCGCGCCCGATAGTCATCCGTACCGACCCGACGCCCGATCGCCGTGAGGTAAACGCCGCCGCCGGTCACTGCCTGCTGCACGCCCGTTGTCACGGTCAGATCGGTTTCAGTGGATGACACCGTGCTCAAATAGCCGTTGAGCATCCTGCCTGGCACGGCACGGAGTGTGGCCACGCCGTCACCGACCGAGTAGTTTGCTGCTGATCCGGTCGTAGTCCATGACCCGCCGAGGTCCGCTGCGCCGAAGCCGGTGCTCATGGCTCGGCTGAAGGCATCCGCTGCGAACGCTGTCGCCGGCGCTGGCGCCGGGTCGGTGACCACAACGCTGCGGGAAGCGCTCGCCGTTGCACCGGCATCGTCGGTGACGGTGAGCACGATTTCATAGGTGCCGGCTCCCGCGTAGCCGTGGGTTGCCGTTGCCACGGCGGCAGATTCCGTCGCGCCGTCTCCCCAGGCCCAGGTGTAGCCCGTGATCGTGCCGTCCGCGTCAGTCGAACCGACGCCGTCGACAGCGACCGCAAGATCGGTGGCCGTCGCTGTGAAGGCCGCAACCGGAGGCGCATTCTCCGGAGCTGGCGGCGGGGCGGCGGTGACCGTGACCGACTCGGTGACGGCCGAGGTGGCCCCGGCATCGTCGGTCACGGTCAAGGTGACCTCGTATATTCCCGACTCGGCATACGTGTGGCTCGCCTGGACGGCGGTGCCGGTGGCGCCATCGCCGAACGTCCACGCATAGCTCGCAATCTGTCCGTCGGAATCCGACGCCGACGCCGCGTCAACCTGCAGGGCCAGGTCGTCGACCGAGGAGACGAAGGCTGCTGTCGGTGGCAGGTTGGCCGTGCTTCTTCCCGATCCGAGCGTGAAGTGCTGTCCGATGACCCCTGGCGCCAGGGCGGTGGAATAAACCGCAACCTCGTCGAGGGTACCGGCGAGCGCCGGGCTGCTCGAGCCCCAGGTGGGGTCGCTGCCAATGCGCCAGTATCCCGAGTAGGCCTGCGCCGCCGGTTGCGGATTCGTACCCACCAGTGCGCCGTCGACGTAGAGCTCCATGCCGGCGGGAGACTGCACGGCGACCACGTGGTGACTCACGCCATCGTTGTAGGAGGCGGCTGAGGTGACCGTGTTTGCTTTGCCGGTCCAGGTTCCGAAGACGAGACGCCCGTCATCCTGCAGGTAGACGTGACGGTCATAGTTGGTCGACAGCCCGTTCTGGCGGTTGCCGAAGCCGATGATTTTTCCACCCTGCGTCGTGGTCGTGTTGAACCAGGCCTCGAGCGAGTACGTCGTCGGATTCACGAATTGCGTGTCGCTGCTGACCGTTCCGCCGTTGAAGGTGGCGGCGGCATTGCTCGCCCCGGCGATCAGTGCGTCCGCACCCTTCGTGACGGCTCCGGAGTACGTTCCGGAATTGCCTAACAGGCCGGCATCGAGGGCGCTCGTTCCGGCAGCTTCGCCGAGCCGCCAGTATAGGTCGGGTTCAGCACCGTACACGGCGGCACCGTAGGCGTCGGCGGGGGCGGCCGGCACCGGTGAGGTGCGGCCGGATGCGACGTAGTGGTCGAGCACCTGCTGACGGCTCAGCGGGCCGCTGTACAGCGCGACCTCGTCGATATCGGCCGCAATGTACCCGCTCGTCGGCTGGCTGGTCCAGCTGCTGAGGGTATCTCCGCCGATTCGCCAGAATCCCTGGTAGACCTGCCCGGTCGTCACGTCGGAGCGATGGGCCGCGCGCGTGCCGTCGACGTACAGCGTCATGCCCGCCGGGCTGAGGCTGGCCACAATGTGATGCCATTGCCCATCGTTATGGCTGTCACTCGTATTAATGGTGCGAAGCGCGCTGGGGTAGGCGCCGAACCAGATCTTGCCGCCGTTGTCCATATAGACGTGGCGGTCGTACCCGGCCGAGCTGCCGGTGGCCTTGTCACCAAATCCGACGATTTTACCGCCTCGGGTGGTTGTGGTTTTCACCCACGCCTCGACACTGAAGTTGTTCGACGATTCTTCCGCCGTTGCGGTCGAGGCCAGCCCGTTTGCCGTTCCGTCAAAGCGAGAGGCGGCCTGCTCAGCAATGGCGCCTGAGACATCTCTGGTCACGCCCGACCGCACTGCCAGGTCGGCTCCGCCGGTCCAGTCGAAGGCCGTTGCGCCCTCCGGCTCACCCAGTGGCCAGTAAGACCGCGGTGAGTCACCCAAAACGGATGCCGCGTAGTCACTCAGCCCCGCTCCCTCGGCAACCGTGACCGAGGCCACGGCACCGGTGCGACTGTTGCCGAATGGGTCGGTCACGCGGATGCGATAATCGTAGCTTTGTCCCGGTGTCAGCCCGGTGTCGCTCCAACTGAGCATCGGCCGGTCCCAATCGGTGGAGTCGGCCAGGATGGTCGCGACGCTCACACCGTCCCGGAGCACTTCGTAGCTGAGGTTTTCGTTGTCACGGTCGTAGGCGCTCATCCAGCTCAGCCGGGTGCCTCCCGGCACGAAGGACGCGACGGACGGCACGAAGTCTGCGGCCACGAAGGAGGTATTTGTGACCCGCGGGCCTTCTTTATTCGGGGCGATGGTCTGAGCCGCGAACCGCGCGAGCCCCTGCTGCCCTTTATTGTTGACGATCGTGAACTCGCCGCCATAGAGCAGGTAGTCCTCATTCGCGGTGATGTTCCATGGCCCCTGCCCTTGACCGGTGTACGTGCCCGAATTGATATCCGGGTAGAAGGTCAGCAGGTCGGGCCGGGGCGTTCCCTCAAAGTTGTAATACGAGCCGCCTGTCCGGTTTCTGGTGATGATTCCCTTCGCCTCCGATGTGAACGTCAGGGTGCGGTGGAAGGTCCACGGGTCGGTCTGCGGCGGGCCGGCGATGTTGCCACAAAAGTGAGCGTGCGAGGTGGTGTAGACGACGTCGCCCACTGGCACGGCAGAGTAGGTATCGCCGTGGCAGTCCTCGACCCAGATCAGCGCGCCCTCGTCCCAGCTGGCGCGAAACGCACCCTCGAGAGTTCCGCCGGTTCCGAAGACATAACCGGTTCCGATCACGCCCTGATCCGACGAGGTCAGGCTCAAGATGGCGGCGTCCTTGCCGCCGTTACGAATGATCGAGTTGATCTTCCATGGAAGGGACGCGCCGGTGGCGGCATCCGTTGCGGCCATGCCATAGCCGGGGTTGGAGCTGCCGTTGTACGAGGTGAACGCGCCGCCGATGACGACTCGGCCCCCGTCAGGCGAGATGGTCAGTGCGTTGACCCCGCCGCCGGCAGGCGTACCGGTCCAGGTGCCGAGTGCACCGTTGGACGCAGCGAATGAGGCCGTCATGGTGCGAGCCTGTCCCCCGGCGGTGGAAAAGGTTCCTCCGGCATAGACCGTGTCGCCGAAGAATCCCAGCGCCTTCACGGAGGCGTTCACGACCGGCTTCCAGGTGGAGACCAGGGCGCCCGTACCGGTGTCAAAGGCCGCCAGGCGGTACCGAGTGTCCGAACCGACCTTGGTGAAGGACCCGCCGGCGTAGACCCGGGTACCGTCGGCCGAAGCGACCAGAGCACGAACGGCTCCGTTGACGTTGGGGTTGAACGAGGAAAGGAGTTGTCCGGTGGTGAGGTTGTAGGCGAGCAGGTTGTTGCGCACCACCTCGTTGGCACCTCGGGCCGAGCCGGCCGGGCGAGCCCTGGTGAATTCCCCTCCGACGTACACCGTGTTCCCCACGATCAGCTGAGTCCAAACGACACCGTTGATCTGTGTCGTCGGCAGCGAATCCGCGGCGACCGTGGCCGGAGTGCCGACATCGACCGGTGCGGAATCCGCCAGCGCCACCGCTGGGACGCTCAGCACTCCGGCGATCACGGCGACCGCCGTCGCCAGAGCGAGCCAGCCTGCCCGTGCCAGGTGGGCCAGGCGCGGGGTCCCGCTGGGCGCTGGAGCGACAAGACGGCGCGAAGAGATGAGCAGAGGAGCAGCCACCAGAAGGCCTCACTTAGGGTTTGGACCGTAGCCTTCGAATAGCCACCGCACTAGGTCGCAGTATATTGAGTCTTTGTCAGTTACCAATGCCCCCCATACAGGGCATTGGTGCTGGGCTAGCGCTTGTACTCGTGATAAATCGACCCCACGGAGCCGCTCAGCATGCCGGCACCGCGGGCGGCGGTGCGCAGCCCCCGGGCCCGATGGGGCAATTGTCCGATGATCAATCCGGTCAGGTAGCGGGCAAGGCCGCCCAGTACCCGCGCGGTGCCGCGGGCGACCATGGTGGCTCGCACGAGCATCCGCTCGCCGTGCGCGGTGTCGTCGAGATTGATTCGACTCCAGGTATTGCCCATGCGGAAAGCGCGCTGCAGCACCCATTCTCGGGTGAGCCGGCTGGCTGGGACCACGTCGATGACAATGGCCTCATCGCACCAGATCATTTGCCCGCCGAGGCGATGCAGCTGCCGGGTGAACAACGAATCCGAACCGCCGGAGATGCCGAACCGTTCGTCGAACTGCAGGCCGAGGCGGCGCACCTGAACGAGGTCAAGGAGCAGATTGTTGGTGGCGGCGAGCGAAACCGGCGTCCCCGTGGCGAATCGGCGGCGCTCAAAGAAGCCGCCGGCCCGAATCCACGGTTCAGGCTCCGTGTCGTATCGCGAGAGCACCGGACCGACCACGGCGGCCGGGCGAAAAGTAGCGTAGGTATCGAGAAGCTGCAAGAGCCACTGGGCAGTGGGCCGCTCATCATCATCGATGAAGATCAGCACTTGGGCATGATCTGCTTCCGTCAAGGCCCGATTGCGACCGGCCGCGATCCCAGGAATCGGTTCATGCACGTACCTCACCGGCACGGAGCCACTCGAAGCGGCGACCGCAGCCACCTGGTCACGTGCACCGCCGTGCGGATCGTTGTCCACGACGAGAATCTCGATCGACCGAGAAACCGTGGCGGCCTGGTCAAGGAGCTCTGGCAGCAACTCCACCAGGTCACGGGCTCGACAATAGGTGAGGACCGCGATCACGACGCTGGCCTTACCACCCGGATATTCTTTGGTCACGATTCCCCCTCTTTGGCATTTCCCCATCACAAATCCTGCACAAGCAGCGGTGCTGCTCACCTCCGATCAGTCACGCTGATCGGCCTCTACCGGCATCGGTCAATTGACGCGCAGGGCGACGAAATCGTCGAAGGCCGTGGTGACCGGAGTCACGGTAGCCGTTGACCCGAGGTAGAGGGCCAGTCCGACCGAGCCCGACGCCTGCATGGCGGGCGTGGCATCCGTCGTACTGAGCTGCCAGGCCGACGGCTCGGTGCCGCCGACGCTCCAGACTTTAGCCCGAAGGGTCGTCGGCCCGGTGCCGAAAACCTGCAGCCGGACCCGAAGCTGGGTTCCTGTTGCGTAGGTCAGCCCGGCGATGTTTTGCACCGTCAAGGTCGTTGCACCGTGCATGAGCTGCAGCTGCACAACACCCGTAGCCAGGAACTTGACCCTGGCCCGGTAATCATCGGTGCCAACTCGTCGGCCGATAACCGACGAGTACGCTCCCGAGCCGGTGGCCGCCTGCTGAAGTGCCATCGTCACACTCACGTCACTGTCAGCCACGAACACGCCCGACAGATATCCGTTGACCGTGGCCCCGGCCGCGGCTTTAAACCGCCCGACACCTTCACTGACCGAGTAGTTCCCCGACGATCCGGTCGTGGTCCACGCGCCTCCGCTATCGGCTGTGCCGAGCCCGCTGCTCAAGACGCGGGAAAACGCGTCGGTTGCCACGGGAAGATTGGGATCGACAGACGGCACGAGCACGTTCTGCGTCGTCACGGCCGTTGCGCCAGAGTCATCGGTAACCGTGAGGGAGACCGGATAACTGCCGTCGACGGTGTAGCTGTGCGTGGCTGTTTTGCCAGTCGAATTCGTCCCGTCGCCCCACGACCAGGCGTATCCTGCAACGGTGCCATCAGCATCCGTCGAAGCGGATGCGTCCACCGAAACGGCAAGCGGCGACGTCTGGTAGCTAAATGCCGCAGTCGGCGGCACGTTGGCCTGAGGGCCGGAGCTGCCCACGGCGTAGTGGTTCGCGATGGATGCCGCCCCGAGTGCGGTCGGATACACGGCTACTTCATCGATGTCAGCGGCGATGTAGTCACTCAGGGGCCGACTGGTCCAGCCGCTCAGATTGTCGCCGCCAATGCGCCAATAACCTTGAATCGGGGCGGCGGACGTCGTGTCGGTGCGTTGGGCGGCGAGTGCTCCGTCGATGTACAGTGACATACCGTTTGCGCCGACGGTGGCGACGATGTGGTGCCACTGTCCATCATTGTAGGACCCCGTCGTCTTGAGCGTGCGGAGAACACCCGGCTTGACTCCGAACCAGATTCGGCCGGTATTGTCCATATAAACGTGGCGGTCGTAGGCGGTGGAGTTGGCGGTGGTGCTGTTGCCGAGGCCGATTATTTTACCGCCACGCGTGGTCGTGGTTTTGACCCAGGACTCTACGCTGAAGTCGCCGCGCGGCGTTTCAAACGCGCTGGACGCGGCGAACCCAGCGTTAGTGCCGCTGAACCGCGAAGCAGAGCCATCGTCGCCGCTGAGGGCACCCGCGACGTCCCTGGTCACGCCAGAGTTGGTTTGCGCATTGGCGGCGGCGGCCCAGTCGAAGGCCGTCGTTCCGCTGGCTTCGCCGAGCGGCCAGTAGGACGTCGGCGAGTCTGCACGAACCACGGATGCGTACGCGCTGTAGCTCCCGGCACTTGCGACGGTAACGGATGCCGAACTTCCGGTCTTCACGTTGCCAAACGGGTCGCTCACCCTGATCTGATAGGAATATGCCTGCCCGGGGGACAGCCCACTGTCCGTCCAGCCCATGCTGGGTCGGGACCAGTCGACGGATAGACCCAATACGGTGCCGACCGATACTCCATCACGCAGAACTTCGTACTTGAGTCGCTCATTGTCACGGTCGTAGGCCGACTTCCACCCAATGCGCACCGTGCCGGTCGAGAGCGATTGCAGGTCTGGAACGAAAGCCGACGCGACGAAGGCCGCGTTGGCCAAGCGGGGCCCTTCTTTATTGGTCGCGGTCGTGGAGCTGGCGAATCGCGCCAGACCCTGCTGCCCCTTGTTGTTGACATTGGTGAACTCGCCGGCGTACAAGAGGTATTGACCGTTGGTCACGACGTTCCAGGGACCCTGCCCTTGCCCGGTGTAGACGCCGGTGTTGATGTCCGGGTAAAAGCTCAACAGGCTCGGTCGAGGTTTGCCGACGAAGTTGTCGTAGCTGCCCACGGCGTTCGGCGTAATGAGTCCGGTGGTGGCCATCGTGAACGACAGGGTGCGGTGGTAGGAGCGCGGCGCCGTCTCGACCGGTCCGCCAATATTGCCGCAGTAGTGCGCGTGACCGGTGGTATAGACGACATTCTGCGTCAGGGCCGCGGAGTAGGTGTCACCGTGGCAGTCTTCCATCCAGATGATCGCACCGTCCGACCAGCTGGCGCGGAAGGTGCCCTCGAAGTTGGCGCCAGCGCCATAGTCGTATCCAGTGCCGAAGACACCATCGGGCGAGGAGGTCAGGCTCGTGATCCCGCCGTTGATCCCTCCGTTACGGAGTAGCGAGTTGACCGCCCAGGGCAGGGAGGCGCCGGTGACGGCGTCGAGGGCCGCCATCCCGTAGCCGGGGGTGCTGGCGCCGTTGTACGAGGTGAAGGCGCCGCCGATAATGACCTTGGCACCATCGGGCGAGACGGTGAGGGCGTTGACGGCGCCGCCGCTCGGGGTTCCTGACCAGGCCTTCAACGCACCGTTGGAGGCGTCAAAGGACGCAATCTGAGGGCGCGGCTGACCACCGGCAGTGCTAAAGACCCCGCCAGCGAACAACGTGCCACCCGAAAATCCGAGCGCTTTGACCTGAGCGTTCAGGACTGGGGCAAACGAGGCGACGAGCGCGCCCGTGCCGGTGTCAAAGGCCGCCAGACGGTACCGGTTGGCTCCGCTCACGGAGGTGAACGAGCCGCCGGCATAGATTCTGCTGCCGTCTGCGGAGGCGACGAGTGCTCGAACTGCACCGTTGGGGTTTGGGCTGAACGTCGGGATCAGCACACCGGTCGTCAGGTTGTAGGCGAGCAGATTGGTGCGCACCACCTCATTCACCCCAACGCTTGAGCCGGCCGGGCGGGCTCTGGTGAATTCACCCCCCACATAGACTGTGTTGCCAACGATCAGCTGGGTCCACACCACACCGTTGATCTGCGCGGTGGGCAGGGAATCCGCGGCCATCGTCACCGGCGTCGCCGGATCGGTAGGAGCGGTGTCGGCTACGGCCTGAAGTGGAACCGTGAGAACGGCGGCGACAACCGCGACAGCGGTCAACAATCCGAAAACACCAGCGCGTGCTGGCCGATTACGAACCGAAATCAGACCTGCGAGGTTCAGTCGAGACGCGTAGAGAGATCCCACGATATTTCCTTACTCGGATGAGGAGCGGGGCCGTCGGGTGGCCGTCGCATTCAACGGAGTCTAGTGAGATTTTCTCAGTACGGAATACCCTCTATGGGGGGCAGCCATTTGCACGGCCTGGTCAGTGCGGTGCCGCGCCTTCAAAGAGCACGATCGGCACGCCAGCCGAGTAGTCGACAGCGATCTGCACTTCGTCTCGCGCATCAGCGGGGACAGTGAAAACGAACACGCCCTGCGCGGACTGGCCCGCGGCGACCGCGTCAGGAAATGGGACTCCGCCCGGCGCGGCAAGTTCGGTGGCCGGCGACTGGGCCGCCCCAAAGAAGAAGTTGACGACGGTTGACGTCAACGACACGGTCGCAGTCGTGTCGTTGCGAACAGAGACGGCGAACCGGAGCGACGGCCCGGCAATCTCGCCCGGTCCCCGCGCCACACCCTCGACCGCCTCGAGCTCGCTAATACTGAACACGACCCCGGGCACGGCCACGGCGGGGTCCGTCAGTGGGACCGGTTCCTGAACCCGTGGCGGAGCGACCTCGCTCGATGGAACGCCGACTCCGGCGTTCGGGTCGGGGACGCTGGGGGCGGGCAGCGTCGTTTCGGCCGGCACGGGGCTGGGCGAAGGGCCGGGCGACCGGGAGGGAGCGGGGGATGGGGTCGTCACGGACCGCGTCGCGGTGACATCGGCCGAATCGGCACGTTGGGATGCCCAACCGTTAGCCACCAGCATGATGACCACGAGCAGGGCCAGCAGTCCGGCCCCGGCGATCCACCACAGCCGACGCCGTCGGCCCGCGGAGTTTGGGCCGGTATCGGCGGGGTCATGCACGGCCATGATCGAACTCCAAGCTGAGGACCCGCTCAAAAAAATAGATCGGGTGAAGACGTCGTTGGGCCATTAATACACGCGTGGGGTTTCTTTCCAAGGGGGCACCTGAGCCCACTTTGGGGGTACCCGCCCACCCTGTACAGTGTGTGAAAGCTGCCGACCACTGATGAGGCCCACACATGCGCATCGCAATCCTGCACGGGAACAATGACGCCTACGGGGCCTCTCGCGTGCTCATTCAGGAAATCTCCTGCCTCCTCAGCCTCGGCCACACGGTGGCCGTCATCGTGCCAAATTCCGGACCACTTGAAGGGGAGCTGGCTCAGTCCGGACTCTCTGCGACCGTCATCGTTGACCCGGGGCTGTCGGTCCTGAGGCTCAGCAAGATCTCAGACCTCCTGCATCCGGTTCGTCTTCGACCAGAAATTACCCACGCCGACGTCGTGGTCTTATGGACGCTCGCCCTCGCCGCGTACATTCCACTCCTGCGCCTGAAACGCAAGAGTTTTTACCTGTCGGTGCACGAACTCCTCCCCAGCCGCCTGGGAAACCTCCTGGTTCGGGTACTCCTGGCCCCCGGCCGCTTTCCGATCTGCGCCTGCAGCGAAGCCACGGCAGCGTGGCTGGAGGGCAACGGGGTCGCCCGCACGCGACTGACCGTGACGTCGCCCGTGTTCGACCCGGTCACGCTCGTCAGAGCACCGACGCTCCACGACCCGTTCACCCTCGCCGTCATCGGCCGCGTCAATGGCCGCCGGGGACACCTCGAGGTGGCTCAGGCGCTCCAATCCCTGTGGCCGGCGGTAAGCCCCCAACGTCCGACAACCGGTTCGTCCTGGCGACTGCTTCTGTTCGGTGCGCCATTTCCCGGTCAGGAGTCCGCTCTCGACGCGGTGTTGCACCTGATCGAGGGCGACCCCCGGATCGAGTACCGCGGCGAGGCAAAATCCTTGGAATCCATCGCGAGCCAGATCGATGCTGTTGCCTGTTTTCCGTCCATGCCCGAGTCGTTTGGCCTCGTTCCCGTTGAAGCATGGCGAGCGGGGGTCCGGGCTGCGGGATTCGCCGACGGTGGGCCCGGCGAGGTGTTGCCCATTGTCGGCGGCATCGGCGTGGCACGCACCGGTACACCCCTGGCTGATATTTCGTCGGCGCTCCTCACTCTGGAGCGGTCCGTCCGAGCTCGGGAAGCATTGCCCGAACCGTCGACGGTCAACCTGCACTTTACGAAGGAACGCCGTCTGATATCGCTGACCCAGGTTCTCAGCCGGGCCGTTGCACGGCCAGCCCGCCGCACGGTCCGCTAACGCCATTCCTGATCGGCTAACCCTGTCCCTTCGGCGTAGGCAGCACGTTCAGGTCGGGAACCGCTTCGGGCTCAGGCACGACGTCCGGGTCGGGAACCGCTTCGGGCTCAGGCACCACCTTCGGCTCCGGCACGAGCTGTGCGTCGGGAGCGACCTCGGGTGCCGGCAACAGATTCACGTCGGGAGCGACTTTCGGTTCGGTGGACGCAGTCGGGTCCGGTGTCTGCGTGAGGGTAGCGGCGCTGGCAACTCTCACACTGACGGCATCACCGGTGACGGTATTGCCGAACGGGTCACTCACCCGAATTTGGTACGAGTACGTCCTTCCGGGCGTACGGCCGGTGTCGGTCCAGCTAATCGTGGGACGGCTCCAGTCGACGGATAGCCCCGTTTGCGTGCGCACGACAACGCCGTTTCGCAAGACCTGATAGGTAAGCAATTCGTTGTCGCGGTCGTAGTCCGACGTCCAGGTGGCCGTGACCGTTCCGGCGGTTGGCGTGGTGAGCGTTGGCGTGAAACTGGCGCCGGTTACCCGTGGCCCTTCTTTGTCGGGCGCGATAGACGACACTGCAAAGCGCACAAGTCCCTGCTGCCTCTTGTTGTTGACGAGGGTGAATTCGCCGCCGTAGAGCACGTATTGGGAGTTGGCGGCTACGTTCCACGGCCCCTGACTTTGACCGGTAAAGTTGCCAGCATTGATGTCGGGGTAGAAGGTCAGCAGCGACGGGCGGGGGCGCCCCTCAAAGTTGAAGTAGCTACCACCCGTGCGGTTCCGGGTGATAGTGCCTGTTGCATTTTTCGTAAAGGCCAGAGTCCGATGAAAGGTTCGCGGACTGGTTTCCGAGAACCCGCCGATGTTTCCACAAAAGTGGGCGTGCGCGGTCGTGTACACGACGTCGCCGACCGGAACGGCCGAGTAGGTGTCACCATGGCAGTCCTCGATCCAGACGGTGTTGCCGCTGCTCCAGCTGGCCCGGAACGTTCCCTCGAACATGGCGCCGGGGCCATAGTCGTACCCAGTGCCGTAGACGCCGCCGGAATCCGAGGTGAGCGACAGAATAGAACCGTTAGGGCCAGCATTCTTGATGAGCTTGCCGATATTCCAGGTCATTCCGGCGCCCGAGCTGGAATTCGTCGCCGCCATTCCATAGCCGGGAGTCGTCGCGCCGTTGTACGAAGTGAACGAACCGCCGATGACGACCCGGTCTCCGGTCGGGGAAACTGTTAGTGCGTTCACGGCCCCGTCGGGCACCGTGCCCTTCCAGGTACCGAGCGATCCGGTGGAACCGGTGAACGACGCGATCCTCTGTCGTCCCTGAGAGTTGGCCGAGGTGAAGCTCCCCCC